>NZ_RHOS01000015.1 GCF_003946205.1 Companilactobacillus keshanensis
TTTTACTTTGTAAAAGAAAAATGAGTAATCAAGATTCCGTCGAATCTTGATTACTCATTAATGTTAGTCTGTTTCATTACCATTGGCATTGGCCTTAGGGGCTATCATCACTCCAACAGATGCGGTGGCAGTATCCTCAATTACCAGTAAAGTTTTAGTTCCAGAGGATGCAATGAATACACTAGAAAATGAATCGTTATTTAACGATGCTTCTGGTATCGTAGCTTTTAATTTAGCAATTGCCGCATTGGTAACTGGGAAATTTTCAGTTACTGATGGAATAAATAACTTCTTATACGTATTCATTGGTGGAATCCTTTTAGGATTAGTTTTGGGATACATTATTGTCGCTATCAGGATCATGTTGATCAATATGCGTGTTGATACGCCTTCTGTGATTGTTCCTTATACGTTATTAACACCATTTATTGTTTATTTATTGGCTGAAATGATCGGAGTATCAGGGATTTTGGCAGTTGTTGCCACAGGACTTATTCATGGGATGCAACAGGATCGTTTACGTTTGACGACTTCAAGATTGCAGATCGTCATGGGGACTACATGGTCGATCATAGCCAGTATATTGAACGGGATCGTTTTTGTATTATTAGGTGCATCACTTCCAGAGGTTATTATTCATTTAAATGAACGTGATACAGGTTCGATCGGCATTTTAGTAGGATTAGGAATCTTTTTGTATGTAATTATGACTGTGATGAGATTCTTGTGGACACAATTGGGCTTTGCTGAGATCAGAGCTTGGAGTTCGCGTGATAAGATTTTGAACAGTGCTATCATGGCATTAAGTGGTGTTCATGGTACCATTACTTTAGCAATGGCTTTCTCATTGCCACTTACATTGTCAGGGCACGCTTTTACCTATCGAAACGATATTATTTTCGTTGCTGCAGTGGTTATTCTGACTAGTTTGATCGTACCAACTTTGGTATTGCCGTTCTTATTACCTAAAAAAGTACCTAATATTACTGAGAATGAACTGTCAAAGGCTAAGTCCGAAATGGTTCGCAGCGCTGTTCAAATGATTCAAAGAGATTTTAATGATTCTCCTGAATGTGGTGAGGTCATTCGTACTCTAGAAGGACAGCGTACTTATGCAGGACGTTGGAATCTTGATCGTGAAAAACTCGATGAGATATTCCATAAAACCTTTGACATTGAACGATCAATATTAGATAAAATGTTAGCCGATGGCGAAGTAACTGATCAGGAATATGGCATGTATATGCGTGTCGCTGAGCATATGCTGGTTCATAATCAGAAGCGATATGGCAAGAAAGCTATTTTGATGCTTAAATTTGTTTTCGTGGCAAAATTATCATTGAGTAAAAAGGCGCGCAAACGTCGTGGTGATCTTAGAAAAATTAGACGTGATTATCGAAAACAAAACCATACGAGAGAACAAGCTATAATGCAGAATCGCCAGATGTGGGGCCGTATCAAAGAAATAGAAGTAGAACCGTATAAGGAAGTAAGTTCTTATTTAAGCCTGCAAATGACAGATGATAATGAAGTAGAAACTGGTATCGTTCGTCGTGCGTATGACCAAACACATCGTCGTTTATCCGGTACTAGAGATATGGAAAATTCTCAAAATGAGTTATTGATCCAGGCTTTTCAACATGAGCATAATTTTATTCAAGCACAAGTTGCTTCAAATAAGTACAGTCGTGAAGTTGGTAATGAACTGTATCAGCAAATTTCCACTGACCAATTGGTTTGTTTCCAAACCTTCACCGAATAGTAAAGAGGGCGGTGAAATTAATGGATGATAAGAAAAAGAAGTTATTCGATGCAGCGCATGTTTTATTTTTGGAACGGGGATTTAAAGATACCGGAATCTCAGATATTTCAGGATTGGCCGATGTGGCGGTAGGGTCATTTTATTTGTATTTCCAATCTAAAGAAGATGTCTTTTCCCAAGTTTATAATCGTGAAAATGAAGAGATCAAACGATTGATTTTGGAAAAGGTAAGTTTAGATGATGATCCCGTTAAATTAATTCATGAAGTAATCAATCGAATTTTTAAATTATCTACTAATAACGCAATCTTAAAAGACTGGTTTTTAAATCAAAAAAATATTTCTTCCCAAAACGAGATGGCCGTTCAGGATAGCTTGATTTATTCGATATTGAGTAAATTGATCGATCGCTGGGTTCTTCAAGATAAAATAAATTCTGATATGACTAAAGTTAGAATTATCGGATTATTTGATGCCTTGATAGTAATCAACTCTCATAAAAAAGAAATTGAGACTGAAGATTTTGATCAGGTTTTGGATGATATGATTACCGGAGTGTTGAGAGTTGTATTAAAATAGCTTTTGCGAGGATATTGGTCTGGAACGTCCCAAGTCACAGAATCGTAGATGCCATACAACGGCATTTTACTGCTAGCCAGCATCCTCACTCAGACTTGTTTGATTTCGAAAATAATAGTTAATAAAGAATTTAAAAGTTTATACATAAATGATTATCAAATAGGAGCTATATCACATTTCATTTTGCAATGTGATATAGCTCCTATTTTTGTGTAGATACATTTATAAATCCCTAATATTGAGTTGTAGGTTACATTACTCATAAACGAAAGCAAAATTAATATTTAGACTCTTGTGTAACTCGACTATTAACGAATACTCCCATTTTTCCTAGAAGTAAACCGACAAAGAAACCAAGTAACGTCGGTGTGATCCAACCAAGTCCTAGACTAGCAAATGGTACATATTGATGATAGACACCTATTAAATATTTTACAAAAGTTAAATTAGTGACAACTGCAGGTGATGAATTTAACATATCAAGTACTGCGGGTACAACTGTGAAAGCAATAGTCATTTTATAAACAACGCCAGCATATGGTTTGGCATGGACTGTCAATGAAACTAAGATCAAGGCAAGTGATAGTGGATAAAGTAACATTAATACTGGTAATGACCAAGTGATAATCGTATCTAGTCCAGCGTTAGCAACAACAAATGATACAAAACATGTAACACGTAACCAAGCTAAATAGCTGACTTTAGGGAATAGTTTATGAAAATCTTGTGCAAACGATGCAACAAGTCCCATAGCGGTTGTGAAGACACCTAGAGTAACTAATACACCAAGTAGTGCGGCACCAAAGTTGCCAAAGTATAAATTAACGATAGATGATAATGCGTCACCACCATTAGCTGATAACTTCATTTTATTTAAACTGAAAGCACCTAATAAAACTAAACCAAAATAGATTAAAACTTCGAGTACGATGCTTAAGGTACCAGCTTTGGCAGTAACTTTTGATAATTCCTTATCACGATAACCCAGACTTCGTACAGCATGAACAAAAGTTACACTTAAAGCTAATAAAGCAACAGCATCAACTGTGTTGTAGCCTTCTAACATCCCACTGACGGTAGCTGTAGTTTGGTAGGCTGTGGTAGGCATGTGATTCAATCCGCCCATGGGATTTAAGAATGCGACTAAGAATACAACTGCTAATAATACCAAGAAAATAGTATTTAAATATTTACCGACATATTTCAATAGACGGCTTTGATGCAGTGTTAATAGATAAGCAACTCCAAAGAATAACGCTGTGAAAACTAACATACTGAAACGGTCAAATTGTGCAGGTACAAATGGTTTGATTGCCATCTCGTAAGCAGTAGCGGCAGTACGTGGGGTTCCAAAAAATGGTCCAATGGTTAAATGAACTAGTACTAAAAATAGTGCAGCATAATGTCTTCCAACTGGTTTAGCTAAGTCATATAAGCCGTCACTTTTAGTAACGACAACAGCCAAGATAGCTAATAAGGGAAAAAGTGAACCTGAAACAGCAAAGCCAATTGCGGCAGAAAACCAATTGTTGCCGGCCATTTGTCCTAAGTGGACTGGAAAAATTAAATTACCTGATCCAAAAAACATTCCAAAAATAAGAGAACTAACTACCAATAATTGAAAGAACTTATTCTTTTTTGATTTCTTTTCTTCTAAATCGTTTTGCATAACAAACCCTCCTAATGTTATAAAGCCTAATCTGCGTAATGCCACTAATATCAGAATCCAAAACAACCACCTCTTTAAAATTTATAAGAAAAAAAGAGCCCTTCTCCAACTAAGGAAAAGGGCTCAAGTAGAACGGTACCACCTTTTTTGAGTAGTAAAAAAACTACTCACTTTAAATAACGGACAAACTTATCCGCTAGCCAGATATTGGTGGCAACCACGATGATCTACATTATCGACATCGAACTCAGAAATGATTTTCAAAATTCTCTTAACGGTCACTTCACACTAACCATGACTCACTGGGCGTAGTTGAGATTTCTACTTTTTTCTTCAACGTTTATTTTTGTTTATGGCTCATATTATATTCACAAGAAAATTAGATTTCAAGAGTTTTACTTAATTTATTTCTAATTTATTTTCTTGGAATCTCCTTGAAGATTTGCTTCTTCTACTTTATAATGATTTCAATTTCGTAAAATATCTAAAAAAATATTTTTTTAAAGTTGCTGATATCAAGGGATTCGGTAACGCTTGCAAAAAATGACTGCTCCAGAAGGTTGTAATCATCACAATTTAATGTTAGGGTGTTTTTACAAAATTAATTTTTTTCTAATCAACGGAGGGAACAATATTATGACAGAAACAAAGAAAGTAGTTTTAGCTTATTCAGGAGGTTTAGATACATCAGTTGCTATTCCTTGGCTTAAGAACAAAGGATACGATGTTATTGCTTGCTGTATTAATGTAGGAGAGGGTAAAGACCCCGAATTTATTAAGAATAAAGCGATTCAGGTGGGTGCGATTGATGCTTTCTCAATCGACGCCCTAGATGAATTTGCCGATGAATATGCTTTGGTAGCATTACAAGGACATACTCTATATGAAGGAACATATCCTTTGCTCTCCGCTCTATCCCGACCTCTGATTAGTAAAAAATTAGTAGAAATTGCACATCAAGAAGGTGCTGACACTATTGCTCACGGTTGTACCGGTAAGGGTAACGACCAAGTTCGTTTTGAACTAGCAATCCACGCCTTAGCTCCAGAACTAGATGTTCTTGGACCAGTTCGTGACTGGCATTGGTCACGTGAAGAAGAAATTGATTACGCTAAGAAAAATAATATTCCTATTCCTATAAATTTGGACTCACCATACTCAATTGACGCAAATATTTGGGGTCGTGCTAACGAATGTGGAGTTCTTGAGGATCCATGGGCAGAAGCTCCAGAAGATGCTTTTGGCATCACAACACCAATTGCTGAAACTCCAGATACACCAACAAGCATTCAAATCACCTTTGAAAAAGGTGTTCCAGTTGCCTTAGATGGTATAGAAATGAAATTTGCTGACATTATCAAAGAAATCAATAAAGTCGGTGGTGAAAACGGTGTCGGAAGAATCGATCATATTGAAAATAGATTAGTTGGTATCAAGTCTCGTGAAGTGTACGAAGCACCTGCAGCTATGATTTTGATCAAGGCTCATAAAGAACTTGAAGATTTAACTCTAGAACGTGACTTAGGTCATTTCAAACCAGTTATCGAAAAAGAATTGAGCGAGATCATCTACAACGGTCTTTGGTTCTCACCATTGATGAAAACACTCCTTGCATTCTTAGATGAGAGTCAAAAGTATGTCAACGGTGTTATCAAATTACAACTATTCAAAGGTAATATCTGGATCCAAGGACGTAAGTCAGAGAATTCACTATATGACCTTGATCTTGCTACATATACATCATCGGATTCATTTGACCAAAAAGCTGCTGAAGGATTCATCAAGTTATGGGGACTTCCAACAGAAGTAGCCGCACAAGTAGCTGCAAAAAATGCTGATAAGAATAAAGATGAGGTAAAATAATGGGTACTAAAAAACTCTGGGGTGGACGTTTCCAGGCTCAAGCTGAATCTTGGGTCGATGAATTTGGTGCTTCCATTGGATTCGATCAGCTAATGGCTGATGAGGATCTTGAGGGTTCTTTAGCACACGTTAAAATGCTTAAGAAAACGAAGATTTTAAACGAATCCGATAGTGATCAAATTATCGCTGGACTTGAAAACCTTCAAAAGGAATTGCATGAAGGAAAGCTTAACTTTACAGTTGAAAATGAAGATATTCATATGAATCTTGAAAGTATTTTGACTGATGAAATTGGACCAGTTGCTGGAAAACTTCACACCGGCCGATCACGTAATGATCAAGTTGCAACTGATTTTCACTTATACGTAAAGAACCGTTTACCTAAAATTATTGAAGAAATTCAAACAATTCAGGGTAGTTTAGTTGATTTAGCAGATAAAAATGTTGAAACAGTTATGCCTGGATATACACATTTACAACATGCCCAGCCAATTTCTTATGGCCACTATTTGATGGCCTATTATTCAATGTTTAAACGTGATGTGGAGCGTTTTGAATTCAATATGAAACATGCAGATATTTCACCATTGGGTGCTGCTGCTTTGGCAGGTACTACTTTTCCCATTGATCGTCAATTTACAGCTGATGAATTAGGATTTAGCAGTATTTATACTAATTCCTTAGATGCTGTATCTGACCGTGATTTTGCTCTGGAATTTTTAAGTAATGCTTCGATCTTGATGATGCATTTGTCACGCTTTTGTGAAGAGATCAGTATGTGGGTCAGTTATGAATTTAAATATCTTGAGTTGAGTGATCAGTATACAACTGGAAGTTCAATCATGCCTCAGAAGAAAAATCCTGATATGGCCGAACTTATCCGTGGTAAGAGTGGGCGTGTATATGGTCATCTTTTAGGATTGCTTTCAACAATGAAATCATTGCCACTCGCATATAATAAAGATCTACAAGAAGACAAAGAAGGTACTTTTGATACTGTCAAAACTCTTTTGCCGGCCTTGAAAGTCTTTAATGGAATGATATCTACTATGAAGGTCAATAAAGATAAAATGTATCATGCAACTATTAATGATTTTTCTAACGCAACAGAATTGGCCGATTATTTAGCTACCAAGGGTATCCCTTTTAGAGAAGCTCATGGAATAGTTGGCCAATTGGTTCTTAAAGGTCTTGAAGAGCATCGAAACTTGCAAGACATTACGATGGATGAATTCAAGAAAATTTCTCCATTGATCGAAGAAGATGTCTATCCGGTCCTGCAGCCGGAAATTGCTGTAGCAAGAAGAAATTCATATGGCGGAACAGGTTTTGAACAAGTAAAGAAACAAATTCAACAGGCCAAACTAGAGTTGGCAGAAAAATAAAAGAGAGTTGACAAAATGTGTTCAACTTTCGGGCACTAAGACAAATAGACACCGTAATCCGGTTTTGGATTACAGTGCCTATTTTTTTAAATTAATTTATTATTCACAAGTGTATTAACTGAATCTAAAATAATTTCTTCATTGTCTGAAATCGGTGACCAATTCAAAACCTTTTTGGCTTTTTCGTTACTTATATTGCGATTAGTTTCCAGTAATAATTTTCCTTCTTTAGCAGTTTGATTAAAGTGTGATCCAAGTTTTACTACCCAGTCTGGAAGAATTTTCAATGATATCTTTTCAGCCAATTCAGGACGATTTTTAGCGACTAGAGAGGCAATTTCAGGTAATGAAATTTTTCCGTCATCCGATGCGATGAAACGCTGCTTATTTGCTTTTGGTTCAGTCATTGCTCGAATGTGTAATTCTGCAACGTCACGAACGTCCACCACATTTAAATAAATATTTGGCACTCGTTTCATACTGCCATCGATAACATTTTTAATAATATCGAAACTACCTGATACGTGTGAATCTAATGATGGTCCTAACATGGCAACAGGATTAATAGTAGTAAATTCAAGTTTGTTTTCTGGTGAATTGATTATTTTCCAGGCACTTTGTTCGGCAATTAACTTTGACTTTTCATATAGTGATATACCAGACTGGTCAATCTTGGTCCAATCGGTTTCAGTCGTTGGAATAGATGAGGGCTTGCGACTGAAACCGATAGCTCCAAAGTTACCAGTCATAACAACACGTTTTACATTCATTTTCTGTGCCATTTTTATAATTCTAGTTATACCTGTGACGGCTGGTCTAATCGCATCAATTTCATTTTTAGGAATATCAAAAAATACTGGGGATGCGACACTCAACACATAGTCTACCCCCGTCATGGCCTTATCCCAGCCGTCATCACTTGCTAAATCCGCTTCGTAAAACTTAAGTTTATCAAAATTTGAAATTCCATTCTGTTTCAATGTATTTATGACATGTTCCTTTTTCTTGAGAGATCTAACCGTTGTCCTGACTTGATAATTGTTTTTCATTAGTTTTAGAAGAATATGCATCCCTAAAAAACCGGTACCACCCGTAACCAAAACAGTTTTTGTCATTTTATTTCCTCCATTGCTTAATTCATTTTTAATCATTATTATGATAATAAACCCTAAACTATGGTTTAGTGCAAACGCTAGGAGAGAAAATGTTAAAAACATATTCAATTAAAGAAGTAGCCCAAAAATTCGATCTTTCTATTTCTACAATCAGATATTATGACAAAAGAGGATTGTTGCCTTTTGTTGCTAAGAATAAATCCGGATATCGCGTGTTTACTGAGACGGATTTGAATTTGATCAAAACAGTAGTATGTTTAAAAAATACTGGCATGGCAATCAAGAATATTCAAAAATATATTCAATTGGTAATGCAAGGGCCAGATTCGATTGAACAACGTAAACAACTGTTAGAATTACACAAACAACAAGTTATTCAAAAGCAAAAACTGTTGTCTGAAAATCTCCAAGAGATTAATTTCAAAATAAATAAATATAATTCCAAAAATGCCAAAGAGGTGATAAAAACAGAATTAGCATATGTCTTGGCAGAAAAAAAAGAATTAAAATTATAAATAAACTAAAATTAGTTGTAGATACTGATAAATCATGATTATTTTTGTTGACATCTGTAAACACAAAGAATAATATGTATTTAAGGATTACAAATGTAAACGAAGAAATGAGGAAAGTATTATGACAAAATTATTAGTTTTAATTGTTGGTTTAGCAATTATCGGATTTATAGTTTGGTGGTTTTTCGGAAAGCATGAAGTTGCTGAGGTATCAGCTGAAGTTTCTAATAACAATCAAAGTATTGATGTTGAGGTGAACGGTGGGTATTCGCCTGAAACAGTTGTCTTAAAAAAGGGTGTACCGGCTACACTTAATTTCACTAGAAAAGATAAATCCAGTTGTTTAGATCGTGTGGTTTTCTCTGATTTTGGTATTAATAAAGCTTTACCAATAAATGAAGAAGAAAAAATTGAGATCGATACAAGTAAGGCTGGAGAATATCAATGGGCCTGTGGGATGGACATGTTTCATGGCAAATTGATCATCAAATAGTGGGGGGATCATAAAATGTCAATTACAAAACGTTTTTGGATATCATTAATATTTTCACTGCCAATGTTGGCTAATATGATTTTGATGCCATTTGGTTGGATGTTACCAGGCGGAAATTGGACACAATTAATTCTAACGACTGTTATCATGATTATTTCTGCTAGACCATTTTGGCAGAGTGCCTGGGCTTCATTTACGAAGCATCATTCCAATATGGATACCCTCGTTGCTATAGGTACTGTTACAGCATATGTATACAGTATTTATGCTATGGCTACCAGTCAGGCCGTCTTTTTTGAAAGTGCAGCCTTTGTAACCACTTTTGTTCTGTTGGGACAGGTTTTTGAGGAAAAAATGAGAAATAATGCCTCAAATGCTGTTGAAAAATTAGTTGATCTTCAGGCTAAAGATGCTGAAGTTATGCGTGATGGGAAGCTTGTTAATATTCCTTTATCAGAAGTTATCGTTGGAGATATTGTCAGAGTAAAACCTGGTCAAAAAGTTGCTGTTGACGGTGTAATTACAGAGGGAACATCAACTATTGATGAATCAATGGTTACGGGTGAAAGCATGCCAGTTTCTAAAAAATCTGGAGATAAGGTTATTGGTTCAACAATCAATAGTAACGGAACTTTTATGTTTAGAGCTGAAAAAGTCGGTGATGACACGATGCTTTCGCAGATCGTTGAACTTGTAAAGAAGGCTCAAAATAGTCATGCTCCAATTCAAAATCTAACCGATAAGGTTTCAGATATTTTCGTTCCAACAGTTTTGATCATAGCCATCTTTACGTTTATTTTTTGGTACGTTTTCTTAGGTGCAAGTGTTGCTAGTTCATTAATCTTTGCTGTAGCTGTAGTTGTTATTGCTTGCCCATGTGCTTTAGGATTGGCTACTCCAACTGCTTTAATGGTTGGAACTGGTCGTTCTGCCAAGATGGGTATTTTGATCAAGAACGGTGAAGTACTCGAAGCGGTTAATGATGTTAAGACAGTTGTCTTTGATAAAACAGGTACAATCACAGTTGGTAAACCTGAAGTTACTGATGTTGTTGGTGATAAAAGAACTGTTCTTAGTGTTGCTACAGGATTGGAACAATCTTCAGAACATCCCTTGGCTTCAGCCATTGTGAAGAGAGCCGAAAATGAAGCAATTTCTATTCCTAAGGTTAGCCAATTCAAGGCCATCGAGGGTAAAGGAGTTTCAGCATTAATAAATGATAAAAAGTCATTTGTTGGTAATGATAAGTTACTTGAGGATGTTCAAATTGACGCGAAGTTAAAACAACAAGTAATTGATCTACAAGAAGAGGCTAAGACAGTCGTGTTTGTTGGAGTTGAGAATAAGGTCATTGGTTTAATTGCTATCCAAGATGCGCCTAAGGAAACTTCTAAGGAAGCTATTGAAGATCTTAAGGCACGTGGATTGAAGACCGTTATGTTAACTGGTGATAATCAGCGTGTAGCTGAGGCAATTGCATCACAAGTTGGTATTGACTCGGTTATTGCTGACGTATTGCCAAGTGATAAAGCAGACCATGTTAAGGCTTTACAACAAGATGGAAAAGTTGCCTTTGTCGGTGATGGTATCAATGATGCTCCGGCATTAACGGTTGCTGATGTTGGAATAGCAATGGGGTCAGGTACCGATATTGCAATTGAATCTGGAGGAATCGTATTAGTTAAAAACGATTTAAGAGATGTCGATCGCGCGTTAGCCCTGAGCAAGAAAACATTTAATCGGATCAAGTTGAATTTATTTTGGGCTTTTGTTTATAATATTTTGGGTATTCCAGTCGCTGCAGGTATTTTTTACGGTATTGGTCTAACTCTAAGTCCAGAATTAGCTGGTTTAGCAATGGCATTCAGTTCATTGTCCGTTGTAACTAGTTCAATGCTCTTAAATAAAGCTAAAATTACTAGTAAAGCTAAATTTGCATGATTTTAAAGAAAAATACGATATCTATATACAAGTTGTAAATGTATATAGATATCGTATTTTTTGTGTTAAATGAAATTAAAGATGTTAATCTAAATCATAGTTACATAAATGTTTAATCAGATAATTTATTAAATAAAAAGGAAATTTTTATTTATATTGAATAATTTACTCAAGCTGAACTATTATAGAAACTAAGAGGGGATAGTGGATGACATGAGATTTCAACAATTAAAACGTAACTCAAATGCTGTTTTAAGGAAAAAATTGTATAAATCGGGTAAAAATTGGGTAATTAAATCCAGTTTGGGCTTTGCCGGAGGATTAATACTCTTCGGGGCAACTCAAGTCGTTAGTGTATCGGCTGATACCACTTCTGACCAACAGATAACAACTCAAAATGCAGATACCAGTGGTGATACTTCACAGACAGGGAAAGTTGATACTACTTCTGATACGAATAATAATCAGCAGATCACAGGCAAAGATTCAAATAACGGTATGATAAATAATAATCAGTCGAATAGTACTACTGGGATTAATAATCAATCAAACAATAACGTTCCACAGCCCGTTGTACAATATAATGCACAACCGGGGACTCCTGTTGCACATAGCGCGCAAGCTCCAGTTTCAGCACCAGTTCAACAGTCTACTAGTCAATTACAACAGTCCACCAGTGCAGCTACAGATCCATCCACCATACCAGTAGATGCACAACAATTAGGAACTAGTTATTTCTATACTGACGACAATAAGGTTATGCATATTACTGCTGGTGAATTTACACAAGATGAATACGATGCACTTGAAGCAAAACAACTTGCAGTGAATTCAAATGGGTCAACGATTTTTAAAGATCCAGGTAGTGGAAGGGCGTTTAATACAATTTCCTTTGACGGAAAAGTTATAGCACACGGTAGCATTAACCATTTCTTCCAAGGCTCACAGGCTACATCAATTGAGAATATTGAAAATTTTGATACATCAGATGTGACCGACTTCAGTAATTTTTTGAATGGTAGTCAAATTCAGTCTTTTGATCTTGATAAATTGGATACTAGTAAAGCTATATATATGAACAATATGTTTTCAAACTGTAATAATTTGACATCTTTAAATACGAAAAATAGTGATGGTACAATATTTGATACGTCAAATGTTACAGATTTTTCGTCTATGTTTTATGGTGATCCTAAATTAAGTTCTTTAGATGTCTCTGGACTAAATACGCAAAATGGTGTTAATTTTTCAGCGATGTTTGGAAATGATTCAACTCTAAAAAAATTGGACGTATCTAGTTTTGACACGAGAAAAGCTACTACTATGCAGCTTATGTTTGGATGGCTTAATAACAGCAATAACGGTCTTGCAGATATCATTGGCCTAGAAAATTTTGATACATCAAATGTTACTGATATGAGCTACATGTTTAGCGGTGATGATTTTAATACTGAGGGATTAAAATCATTTAATACTTCAAAAGTACAAAATATGAGTAATATGTTTCTTAGATCAAATTTAAAAGGGAAACTTGATTTATCAAACTTTGTAGGTGACAGTCTAACTTCGATGCAATCTATGTTTATGAATGCGTCCGGACTAACTGAAATCGATCTAAGCAACTTAAACACTCCCAAATTAATAGATGTTCATACAATAAATCCTAATGGAAGTTTTTCTGATACTAATGCACTTATAAGATCATTTAATGGCTGTAAAAATCTAGTAAAGGTTGATCTTTCAAAATTTAATAGTAATAACGTTAAAGATTATTCTTCTCTTTTTAACAATTGTCCTAAGTTAACAACCATCATTTGGCCAAATGAATCAACCGATTCAGCTACTATATTTAATAGTATGTTCAGTAACGATTCTAGTTTAACTTCAGATAGTTTGAAGTTTTTGGATCAATTTAATGTATCTAAAGTGACCGATTTTAATTCTATGTTTTCTGGTTGTAGTGGTATAACAACCCTTGATTCCATAAAGTCATGGAATCCTACTTCAGCTTCAATTTTGACAGAGATGTTTGAGAATGATGCATCACTAACTTCGTTAGATTTATCTAATTGGAATGTTAACAGCGCCATTAACTTTAGTGATATGCTTTCGAGATGTTCCTCATTAGTTAGCCTGAAGTTACCAGTATTTAACGAACCAAAAAATTCTTCTATAAATATGGAAGAAATGATTGCTTATGATGATAAATTAGGCACATTGGACTTTTCGAAATTTAATATTCCAAGTAGTGCAAATAAATATAAAATGCTTTATGGAACTAATCATTTGGTTAAATTAGTTCTCAATAAGGGAAATAATCTAGACAATACTAGACTAGGGCTTTCTGATGAGTATTTTGGATGGAATAACGTTGGTACAGGTACTGATGATAATCCTCAAAGTAATTTAGGCATTCATAATGGAACCGATATGATGACAACCTATAGTAATAATAATGGACCTTCTGACACTTGGGTTGTCGAGGAACGTAAACTTATTAATTATCAGGTTAAGTACGTTGATTACGATACAGGCAAAGATATTGATACATCATATGATTTGAGCAGTCAGATAGGTGAGGGACTGCCTTTGAATATTGAAACTCTGGGTGAACGTGGCATATCGGTAATAGGATACGATTCAGGCACTTATTATTACGGAGACGATGATACAGAATACTCTTATAATAATGATTTGTCGGTTACAGTTCCAATGTATGGTACACCTGAAGCTAATAATCTTGTGTATACAGTAAAGGTTAAAAAATCAAATATTACGATTAAAATTAGTGATGTTGCAAACCCAATAATTTTACCAGTAGGAGATCCTACTCCAATTTCGGCCAATAAAGATTTCGAAAGTTTGAATAGTACAAAACAGTTGGATCCTGACAAAACAATGATCGATCTTAGTTTGGATGAATTAAATGGTTCTGAAACTGAGATATTTAAAGCGATTAATGGTGAGGATTTCTCTGGACCGTTTCCAGCTACAGTAAAAGACTTGGTTACTCAAATTCTTTTAGTTGATAACGTATTGGCAAATGGATTAGTGGTGTATCCAGATTCAATAACCATTGATCCCGTATACATCACTAACTCTGATCCAAATAATGGCAATAATTCTGGTGGAACTACAAACGACCGGGTTGTTACAACCATCAATCAAACGAGTGCTACTTTTGCTGACAGGCCAGTGGTTCAATTATATGATTTTGATGGAAAAGCCATTGAAGGTAGGACACTTGGAATTAATACTGATTGGGAAAATGATCAGAAAATGACCTTAGATGGTCAGACTTATTATCGAGTATCAACAGACGAGTGGGTCAAAGATAGCGATGTATACATTTATGTTGGGTATTTATCAAAAGTAAGGACTTATAAAGAAAATAGGGTTCAATTGAAAAATGCTCATTTGGATGATGCTAGAGTGCTTGATCCATCAACTGATTGGAAAACGGATCGCTATGCGATTTTGAATGGTCAAAAATATTATCGCATTTCGACCAATGAATTTGTGTCAGCAGATGGGGTTTATGAATATCAAGACTCTGACAAAGTTATTCATTCAAAGCGTGCCACTCCGATTTATGATGAACGTGATAATAACGTTACACGTAAGTTGAAGTCTAATATGGATTACAAGACTGATAAAAAAGTCAAAATGAATAAAGAAACATATTATCGAGTATCAACCAATGAATTTGTTAAAGAGTCAGATGTTAATTAGATTTTGACGACTCCATTTTTATAATAGTAACTATTAAAATATCCTCTATTTTTACAGATTAGATAAAAATTCTGTATAAATAGAGGATATTTATTTTGTTGGTGGGAAATTTTAGATTTAGATAAAGTTCGTCAATATTTGTAATGTACTTTAAATTTTTCACTTTTTTTTGTTTAATGATTTAAATTTGAAGTAGTATAGGAATTAAGAGGGGATGGCAGATGATATGAGATTTCAACAATTAAAATGTAATCAAAATATTATTTTAAGAAAAAGGTTATATAAGTCCGGTAAAAATTGGATGATTAAATCTAGTCTGAGTTTTGCTGGTGGATTGATCCTTTTTGGAGCAACTCAAGTCTTAACTGTGTCGGCCGATACAGTTCCTAGTGTTCAAACTACGCAAGATGTAGACAGTAGTGGTTCCAATCAATCAAATACTGCTCAATCAAATACGAACACAATTGGAAATTCTAGTAATAATAAGTATTCTACAAATAGTGAGCAAAAAAATACTGTGACTGTTAATAATCAGTCTAATAATAATTTAACCAATAATAATATGAATGATTCTGAATCGCAGAGGACTGTACAATATAGTGCACAACCTTCAGAACCAGTAGCCCAAGCTAATGCGCAGGATCCAACACAGAGAAATCAAGTGCAACAAACATCCAACGCGACTGCTACGACTACAGATCCGTCTACTATTCCAACTGGAGCACAAAAATTAGGCAGTTGCTATTACTACGTTGATGACAATGAAGTTATGCACTTTACTGCTGGTGAATTTACACAGGCTCAATATGATGCAATCCCCAAAGATGACAATGGCCCTGTTTTTAAGGGGATAAATTATAAACCATACAATAAAGTTTCCTTTGATGGTAAGGTCATAGCACATGGTAGCATTGCAAAATTTTTCCAATTTACACAGATAACTTCTATTGATAATTTGGATAACTTTGATACTTCAGACGTAACTGATTTTAGTGATTTTTTAAATTCCAGTAAAATACAATCATTTGATTTAGGAAAAATTGATACTAGTAAGGCTACCTCAATGTCTAATATGTTCGCAAGTTGTAGTGATTTGACGAGCATAAATACTAGAAAGAGCGATGGTACGATATTTGATACTTCTAAGGTAACCAATTTCTCGGGTATGTTTGCTAATGATAATTCTTTAAAGTCCTTAGATATTTCTGGATTAGACACCCAAAATGCTGTTGATCTTGAAAGAATGTTTATGGGGGACGCAAATATTAAATATCTAGATGTTTCTAGTTTTGATACCTCCAAAGATACTAATATGGATTCCATGTTTGAGTGGCTCGGTCAAGCAGTAGATGGTATTGTAAATATCAATGGATTAGAAAAATTCAATACGTCTAACGTAACCGATATGTCCTTTATGTTTGCAGGGGTTAATTTTAATGCGGCGGAATTAAAGGGATTTAATACGTCAAAAGTAAAAAGTATGAATAGTATGTTTTGGAAATCTACTTTACAAGGCAAATTAGATTTGTCTAATTTTACAGGAGATAGCTTGGTATCTATGTCAGAAATGTTCTTGGATGCAAAGGGACTAACAGAAATTGATTTGAGTAACCTGAATACTCCAAATTTAATCGACAGTCAGGGTCTGGACGAGGAATTGTCGCTCTGGGGAGCCTTTGAAGGCTGCGAAAATTTAGTTAAAGTTGATCTTTCAAAGTTTAATAGTAAAAACGTCAATAATTATATGAACCTTTTTAAAGACTGTTCAAAGTTGACCACAATCATTTGGCCAAATGAATCAACAGATTCAGCTACCAAGTTTAATAGTATGTTCAGTAACGATTCTAGTTTAACTTCAGATAGTTTGGAGTTTTTGAATCAATTTAATGCATCTAAAGTGACCGACTTTAGTTCTATGTTTTATGGTTGTAGTGCTATAACAAATCTTCATTCCATAGAATCATGGAATGTTAATTCAGCTTCAAATTTAGCGCAAATGTTTGATGAAGATAAATCACTAACGGATTTAGATTTATCCAGCTGGAATCTTAATAATGCAAATGATTTCAGTTGGCTATTTGATGCTTGTATCTCTTTATCCAGTTTGAAATTGCCAGAATTTGATGATCCTAAAGATTCTAATAATTTTAATATGTCTAATATGTTTACCGGTGACGATAAATTGAATTTACTAGATTTTTCAAAATTCAATGTTCCAATTGGCACCGATAAAGAAAATATGCTTACCGGAGTTAAGCATTTATATAAATTAATTCTCAATAATAAAGTAAATTTGGATGATTCCAATCTAAGTTATTATGATATTTATAAGGGTTGGTATAATGTCGGTAATGGTACTGACGAAGATCCTGAAGGAAATCTGATATTACATGATGGTAACGAGATGATGAAAACATATAGTAATGACAATGGACCTGATGAAACATGGGTTATTGCCGAACGTAAATTTGTTAATTATCAAGTTAAATATGTTGATTATGATACCGGTAAAGTTTTGGATAAGTCTTATAATATCAGCGATGAAACTCGTGAAGGATGGCCCTTAACAATTCAGACTTTAAAGGAACGTAATATTTCTGTGCCAGGTTATGATATGGATACATATTATTATGGACCTGATGATACGGCATATTCTTATGATAATGGAGAAGATCTAACGGTTATAATTCCTATGTACGGAACCGACGCTGCCAATAATCTGATATATACGGTAAAAGTCAAAGCATCTAACCTTATTATTAAAGTTAGTGATATTGTAAATCCAATAATTTTGCCAGTAGGAGATCCTAATCCAGTTTCAGCCAATAAGAATTTCGAAAGTTTGAATAGCACAAAACAGTTAAATCCTGACAAAACAAAGATCGATCTTAATATGGGTGTTAATAATGGTGATGTCAATAGTTCTGAAACTACGCTATTTAAAATGATTTATGGTAAAGATTTCTCTGGACCGTTTCCAGCTACAGTAAAAGACTTGGTTACTCAAATTCTTTCGGCCGCCAATGTATTGAGAAATGGAATAGTTATACGTGCATGTTCATTAACCATTGATCCCGTATACATTACTAACCCTGATCCAAATAATGGCAATAATTCTGGTGGGACTACAAACGACCGGGTTGTTACAGCCATCAATCAAACAAGTGCTACTTTTGCTGACAGACCAGCAGTTCAATTATATGATTTTGATGGAAAAGCCATTGAAGGTAGGATGCTTGGAATTAATACTGATTGGAAAAATGATCAGAAAATGACCTTAGATGGTCAGACTTATTATCGAGTATCAACAGACGAATGGGTCAAAGATAATGATGTATACATTTATGTTGGGTATTTAGCAAAAGTAAGGACTTATAAAGAAAATAAAGTTCAATTGAAAAATGCTCATTTGGATGATGCCAGAGTACTTGATCCATCAACTGATTGGAAAACGGATCGCTATGCGATTTTGAATGGACAAAACTATTACCGTGTCTCAACTAATGAGTTTGTACCTTTTGATAAAGTTTATGAATATCAAGACTCTGACAAAGTTATACATTCAAAGCGTGCCACTCCGATTTATGATGAACGTGGAAATGATGTTCTAAATACTTTGATTCCAAATTCGGATTATAAAACTGATAAGTCCGTTAATATAAATAAAGAAACATATTATCGAGTATCGACTGATGAATTTGTTAAAAAATCAGATATTATTTAAATTATTCATATGTGATTTATAGAAAATAAGAAAGTTGGACAAAACATGGTTAACTTTCGACCATAAAGACAAATAGACACCGTAATCCGATTTTGGATCACAGTGTCTATTTGATTTCAAATTTATAATGATTCAACAGCTTTCCAAGTCCAAGTGCTGGTGTAGGTTCCAGCAATAGTTGAATGATTATTTTTAAAATCTAGTTGAATATTATTTTTAATAGTATCTGTTAAATTTGTAGTTGTAAGCCATTCTTCACTGCTTGCAGCCTGAGTTTCACCAATTAATAATTCCTTTGCTTCAATAGGTTGGTTGTTCCAATAAAATTTGTGATCTAAGGTTCTTTCTGATTCAAGATCATGAGTAAAATTATCAACTGAAAGGATTACTTTCAGAGGGGACTGATTTTTTGATCTGAAATCATGAACTTGTAAAGAACCACTAATATCTGGTTTTATTTTTCGTGTGCTTTTATCAGAGGTCGATTCAGTACCAAAGTCGATTGAATGTGGTGCTATTAATTGATAGGAACCTTCTTGATGTTGAAAGAAGAATGTATCACTGTCGCTATTATTATCGTAATCAGTAATAGTCAAAACGACTTTATGTAAGTTTAAATCATTGAATTTATTGATCGATAATGCTGGTAACTCCCAGAAATAAATAGTTCCAGGAGACTTATTTTCGAAATCTTGAAATAAGATTTCTTCATTTTCATCATCCACTTTGTAAGTAACGCTTTTAATTTTTTGACTATCCTTATCAGACCAGGTTCCAGTTAAGGATAAATTATTTGTTGTAGGATTGAAAGGATTTGTTTTAGATGATTCAGGACTCAAAATATCTATCGTTGGAACAATTGATGGTGGGGCAGTAATGTTAATAACGGTTTGAGCAACTTCGGATAGATTTCCGTCGCTATCTTTAACCCAGACCCGTAAATAATGTAATCCATCCGTCAAATCGGCAATAGAAATACTATCAGACCATTCTTGAGGTTTACCATTTTTTGAACTTTGTTCTGATTGACTTAGTTTTTTAATGAGTTTTCCTTGGTGAGTGTCATCAGTATCGATATTATAGTAAAGTTCAGCTCTTGTACTATCGAAATCATACCAAGTTCCAGTAACCCGATAATTTTGAGCACCATTTTGAATAATATCAGGCATAACTTCGGTTCCTTTTTGATCAAGTTCAATTGCTGGAGCAAATTTTGCTCCGATGATATCTATTTGTGATGCATAATGCATTATAACTGATTTTTCGACATCTAGTGTTTGAACCTTAGTGTGCATTGCAAAACCTGAATCCCAAGCACGTTCATTTTCACGAACGCCACCAAGTCTAGAGCCAGCATTAAGATTTAAACCGGCATCCCCGAGGTCATTCATGTCAGAAAAACTATTTTTTAAACCTTTAGGAACATCGGGTGAAATATAAGTTCCATGTGATACATCACCCTCTCCAACATACCATGGGAATCTTGAACCTCCTCCTAGTCCAAGCAAACCATTACTGTAACCTTTATGCTGGTCATGTGCCTTAGAAATTGATCGCCCGGCCCAGCTTGAAGGACCATTAGGTAAATTGGTGAATAAGTTATATCTGGATACGGTTATTCCAGATTGTAAATAAACACCACGATTATTTCCCAATGCTCTAATAGGAACAAAGTCACCAGCTTTCTTTCCATTATCATCTCTGATCTCTGCGAAATCCTTTGTTAAAGTAAAGTCTTTGAAAGCAAATCCCATAAATCTTGAGATCGGTTTAGAACCAGTATTTTTATAATTTATTTCTGTAATAACACGACCATTTTTTTCAAATCGTTGAACGATCTTTACTTCAACTTCATATAATGTGTGATTGCGTTTTACCTGTTGAAAGAAGACCATTCGCTGCTCTTCAAAACCGGTTTTAGGATCAATTCGATAGAAAAACATTGGAGCCTCAACCATACTGTATTTTTTTTCTAATACTCCAGGCCCAGCCACAGATGGACGATTTAGTCGATCAGAGGGAACCTCTAAATCATAAATATCAGTGGTAACGAAATCACCTTTTGCTCCAAATGAACCATCTAGAGAGTGTGCGTCACCGTATGTATTTCCATAAATATGATTACCTGCTTCAGTGGGACCATTATTAATGTCGCCACCTCTTGGAACAGTGATTACTAAAGAATTTGGTGCCGTTAAACTATCGACACGTCCGATAGCATGACTATTGTGGGTATCCTTAGCAAAGGCAGCTTTTATTTTCATGCCAGTTGAAGCAAAAGTATAGTCCCCAAAATATAAAAATGGAACAGCAGAAGTACCATCAGCGTGTTTCAATACAGGTCCCTTACCAACTCTTAAACTATCACTACGGATCCAAGTAAGTTCTTCTGCATCCGGACCATCTGTCTCTAAATCCTCTTTTGATATGTTTTCAGATTCGTTGACCATTGTCTCATCGTCATTTTCTATTTCGATTGGAGTTTCGTCAGCAGGTTCAAAAATTTCATTTTTGGGATCAACCATATCACTTAGATTTGTTTCAGTAATTTTGTCATTGGCTACGGTAGTAGTTGCGTAACCAGTATATCCTTCAAAAAGTAAAAAAAATATTCCCATTGTTAATGCTAGGAATAAACTAAAAATCGCCATTTTAATCATAAAGAAATGTTTACCTCTCAAAATTCAATATCATGATATATTATCACGATAAATGGTCTAAAAAAATTCGATATTTGAAAGGATACCTTGTTATTTTTGAGGGCTGAAATATCAAAATATAAATTTGAATTATTATTTGAAACGCCTGTAGACAGGGGTTGAATGGGATTGACAAAGTATATAGTAGGTCTATCATTATAAATAATATTTTTTTGATGATAAATAAAAGGAGTGCGAATCATGTTTAATGTATTTGTGAGAAGGGCTTTAAGTAGCGATCTATCTAAAATTGTAAAAGTAATTAATGACGCAAAAAAGTTGATTAAGGGCAGCGGTAGTCCTCAATGGCAAGATGGGCAACCAAGTAAGTCTGTATTAGAAGAGGATCTGAAATTAGGCCGGGGATACGTCTTAGTTGTAAACGGTGAAGTGGTAGGATATACAGCTTTAATGCAATCAAATGATCCCCACTATGATGTCATTCAAGAGGGTTCTTGGGTCAATACGACTGACAAGTATGCTACTCTACATCGTGTTTCAATTGCCGATGGATATCGTGGCAAACATTTGAGTGATTTTATGATCTCTAATTTATTTACGATTGGTTATGGACTGGGCTTTAGAAATTTCCGAATTGACACTCATGAAATGAATAAAGGGATGCAACATATTTCTTTGAAATTTGGATTTGAGTATCGTGGAATTATTTATGTTGGATCTAAGGAAGATGATCGTAGACTAGCTTATGAATTAAATATGTAGTTTTTTATAGTACTAGCTAAATAGACCAAGTAATTCCTAGAAAGGATTACTTGGTCTATTTATTTTTAGTGAGTGTGTTTTATCGGAAGTTCAATTACAAATTCACTGCCTTGAGGTAAATTATCACGAACAAATATCTTTCCGTGATGTTCATTCATGATTTGTTGGGCAATAGCTAAACCTAAACCATGTCCACCACTGTTACGATTTCTCGATTTATCAACTCGATAGAAGCGACCAAATATTTTCTTCTTGTCAGAGTCTTTAATTCCGACGCCTGTATCCGAGATAACAATTTGATATTTAGATCCTTCTAAATTGTCATAAATTCTGATGGTTCCATTTTCAGGTGTGTATTTGGTAGCATTATCTAGCAGAATAATTAGAACTTGTTTAATTTTATCTCGATCGACATTTAGAGTCACTTTATGCCTGATATTCTCTTGAAAAACTTTTGACTGGGAGTTGATTATATCTTTGAAGGGCATGATGGGGTCTTTGATAAAGAAATCAGGCTGAGTTAATGTAAAGTCAAATTTAGTCGTAGCTTGGTCCGCTCTAGCCAAAATCAATAAATTATTTGTGAGTGAGTTCAAGCGACTTACTTCATCTAGTGAGACGGAAATTGATTCCGCCTCATCTAAAACAGTACTTTTGGGGCGTGTTAGCATGTATTCCAGTTTTCCCTGAATAATTGTCAACGGGGTTCTTAATTCATGAGCAGCATCATTTACGAATTCACTCTGTTGCTTCCACGATTTTATGATTGGAAACATCGTGATCCTCGTCAATACATATGAAAGAATCAATGCTATTATCCAAAAAATGAAGAAAGTCATAATCAGAATTTTTTGGAAGTTTTCCATGGATTGAATCTGTGTGTCAATATTTTGCATTATCAAAACATAATGACCCGCGTACATTGGATTGTTGTTATTTTTTGAGACTTTGATCAAGTAGGCTCTAAAACTCATTTTTTTAACGGTCAAAGTTTGTTTGCTATTGATATTTTTTTTATTCAATTTAATTTGTTTGAGAACCGAATATCGATTTCCTAAGCTTGATTTATTTAATAATTTACCCTTTGCGTCAAAAACTAAAATAGACGTCTGAAAAGGGGCCCTTGGTTCTGGTTGTTTATTTGATTGTTCATTATTGGGCCCGTGTGGATCGACAATACCGGTATTTTGATGCATATCAGGTTGCTTTTGAATTGTAGTGACCTGATTTTTGATGTCTTGATCGATACTTCGATATGTTGCATTTTGAAAACGATTGAAAATTATTATTCCTAAAGTCAAAAATAAAACGGCGAAAGTTGCCATGATAGAAAAAAATAGTTTTAGCTGTTGTCGACGTGTGATCTTATTCTGCTTAGTTTTATTATTCATCCTGACAAATATACCCTACATTTCTAATGGTTTTTATAAAATAATCGTTTTTAGACGGGCGTAATTTTTTACGTAAATTGCTCATATAAACCTCTACTACGGTGATAGAAGTATCGGAATCAAATCCCCAGATACGTTCAAAAATTTGATCCTTAGTCAAAATTATATTTTTATTTTGTAAAAGATAAACTAATAAGTCGTATTCCTTACCATTTAAAGAAATTGAATCATCTGCGATCGAAACGTCATGATTATTTAAATTTATTTCTATATTATGTAATTTCAAAATCGATTCATCAGCAGAGATCCCACTACGTTTTAAGAGCGCTTTGACACGGGCCTGTAATTCTTCACGATGAAACGGCTTAGTCAAATAATCGTCTGCGCCCAAATTAAACCCATGGACTTTGTCATCTAGTTCAGTTTTGGCAGTTAAAATCAGAACAGGTGTATTTATCTGTTCATTTCTAATATTTTTCAAAATGTCATAACCGTTCATCCCTGGCAGCATTAAATCAAGAATTATTAAATCATGTACGTCTTCTGTTGCGGCAAATTTTCCACTAAGTCCATCATTTTCAATATCTACCTGTGCGAAGTCCGACAGGAAAGTAGCTACGTTATTTGCTAAATTCTCATCATCTTCTACAACAAGAATCTTTATATTATTTTGCATAATTAACTCCTTTGATCAATGTTTCCATTATAAATCAATTAATCCAATTTAAGCTTAATTTAAGTTAGTTTGGATAATCTAGATTCGTCATAAAGAAAGGATGTTAAACAAATGAAAGATAAGTTGATGAAGTCAAGGACAATAATATTTTCACTCCTTATTTATTCAATCATTTGTTTCTTAATTAATATTACTTTTTAGGAATTGGAGATTGATAAATGATGGAACAAAAGGAACCAATGCGTTCAACTAGGAACAAAAAGACAAATTTTTTAACCAGATTAAAAAGTATTAAGTACGATTATTGGTTGATTGCCATTTTGATTTTGGCCGCATTTTTATATGCATGGAATATTTGGGAAGCAGGAGAGGCTAATGACTTTTACACTGCTGCCATAGTAAGTATGACCAAGAGTTTCAAAAATTTTTGGTTTGCTAGTTTTGATCCTGCCGGATTTATAACGGTCGATAAGCCTCCAGTTGCCCTATGGTTCATGACCATAAGTGCCAAAATATTTGGTGTCCATGGTTGGAGCGTTGTACTACCTTCAATTCTATTTGGAATTGGATCAGTCTACCTTATATATAGCCTGGTTCATAAAAGATTTGGACGAGTACCCGCAAGATTGGCCGCGTTATTTATGACTTTAACACCGATAGTAGTAGCCGATTCAAGAACTAATAACATGGATGCTACCTTAGTATTTTTCTTGTTATTATCGGTATATTTCACTCAAAAGGCCGTTCTAAAAAATCAACAAAGATATCTCTGGATTGGTTTTGCCTTAATGGGAATCGCATTTAATGTCAAAATGTTACAAGCTTTTATGATTTTGCCAGCATTATATTTGTATTATTGGTTAGCTACAAATATAAGTTGGAAAAAGAAATTACTTCATTTATCCATTGCCACAGTATTTTTGGCCATATTTACTTTGATTTGGCCATTATCTGTTGATATGACGAATTCAGCAAATCGTCCTTATGAGGGGGGATCTGAGACTAATTCGGCCTTAGAACTTGCCTTTGGATATAACGGGACACAAAGATTATTAGGACAAACAACTGGTACTGGCGGGGCTTTCCCTGGTATGGGTTCAAGCTCTTCCAAGAAGAGTAAATCCATGACTCCTCCAACCGGCAAGAAATCATCCAAAAATGCACCAACTCCTCCTAATGGCAGTAAAAAAGGAACTGCGCCAACTAATGATGGTGGACAACCTGGTGGAAACAATGCCAAAGGTGGTGGAGCTGGTACTGGTGGAGCAGGTGGAGGTGCCTTCAATATAGGTACCGCTGGTCCATTACGTCTATTCCAAAAAGAATTGGGCCCGCAGATCAGTTGGCTATTGATAATTGCTCTATTAGGATTGATCTCGAGTTACTTCTATTATCGTGGATCTAAGATGAAACGCTGGTATTCATTGACACCGCAAAGAAAAGAACTTTGGCTCTGGGCTGGTTGGTTAGTTCCGGTCTTTGGATTCTTCTCAGTTGCCAGTTTCTTCCATCCTTATTACACTATTATGTTGGCCCCAGCCATTTCTGTTTTAGCTGGTGTTGGTATATTCACTATGATCAAGCAATGGAAAGAAAAATCTGAATGGTCGATGCTTCTACCGGTTTCCATTTTGGGAACGTCAGCATTGCAAGCCTGGTATGTATTTGATGATTATAAAGTACTTGCATGGGTATTGTTAGCTTTAGGTATTCTGATTTCTATCCCATTATTCGTTCTACCATGGGTCTCAACTAGACTTAAATCCAAACGATCTTTTGCTATTGCCGGTGTTATTTTAGTAATGTTAGCACCAACATTTTGGTCATTAACACCAACTATTGCTGGTTCAAGTGATGGAATCCCAAGTGCTGGTCCATCATTGTTAAGTTCAGCCGGTATGGGTGGTGGTGTAGGTAGCGGATCAGTTGATAATACCTTGTTGAAATATCTTGAGAAACATCAGGGTAATTCTGAGTATTTATTTGCTACTGATGATTCTAGTACAGCCGCACCATACATTGTTGAAACTGGTAAGGCCGTTATGGCCATGGGTGGTTTCAATGGTACAGATAAAGCAATTACTTTGAAACAATTCAAGAAATTAGTTAAAGAAGGAAAGCTTAAGTATTACTATGCTGCAGGTAAAACTGGTAGTGGCAATTCTGCGATAGTTAGTTGGATCAAAAAGCATGCTAAAAAAGTCACTTTAAAGAGTAGTACTGAATCAGCCGTTTCTTCTGTAACAACAAGTACTAAGACAGACAGTTCTAGCGCACCAAGTGCGCCAAGTGGTGCACAAGCTGGTGGCACACCTCCTTCAGGCTCTGGTACCGCTCCAGAAGGAATGAAAAAGCCAAGTGGATCTATGAAGAATATGAAAAAGCCTTCTAAAAAACCATCTGGTACAGGAAATGCACCTGGTGGTACGTCAGAAGGAATGTCGGGTGGTCCTGGCGGTCAAACCGGAACGCTTTATGATCTATCAAGCATTTACGATTAGAAAGGGACGATTATCATGGATCAATTAATTTCTATTATTTTACCTGTCTTCAATGAAGAAGCAGGAATTCAAACTACAATCGATACTTTATTAAATTACGTTGAACAGCAAAAAGAACGTTATGAGTTGATTTTTGTTGATGATGGATCAAAGGATCGTTCAATTCAAATTATTGAAAAATCAATGAACCAATACGAAAATATCAAGTTGGTTAAGTTTTCGAGAAACTTCGGCCATCAATTAGCCATTACAGCCGGTCTACAGTATGCAACGGGCGATGCCGTGGTAGTGATGGATGCAGATCTACAAGATCCTCCTGAAGTTATTCCTAAAATGATTCAGAAATGGCATGAAGGTTATGACATTGTTTACGGAAAAAGAATGCAAAGAGATGGCGAAACAATTTTTAAAAAAGTTACCGCATCGGCATTTTATCGAATCTTTAAAAAAATGGCTACTATTGATATGCCACTAGATACAGGCGATTTTCGATTAATGAATCGAAGAGCAGTCAATCAATTACGTAAACTTCATGAACAGGATCCCTTTGTACGTGGACAGGTAACTTGGATCGGTTTTAAGCAGACTAGTGTTATGTATCATCGTCAGGAACGAATGGCTGGTGAAACTAAATATCCACTTTCTAAAATGATCAAATTGGCTGTTGATGGAATCACATCATTTTCAATGAAGCCCTTACAATTAGCTAATATTTTTTCAGTCGTACCGATCGTTAGCGGAATCTTTAGCTTAGGATATTTATTAATAAGTGGCACTTATAGTCTGGCCTCAGTAGGGGTTACAATTCTGTTGTTTACCTTAGGATTATTATTACTATCAGTTGGCATACTCGGCAGTTATCTTGGTCGAGTTTTAGATCAAGTTAACAATCGTCCGAGATTTATTGTCAGTGAAACTGAAGGTTTTCAAGAACGAAACATACATCATTTGCATGCCAGACAGTCACAGAATTAGATAAAAAAGGGATAGAGATGTTAAAAACTTTGTTAATGATTTCGGCGTTGTTCATATCTCTAGGATTGTTAATGCTACCAAATGATAGTGATTCAAAAGATAAAAAAAGGAGGTGAAATCTGGTTTTCCTAATTAACTTAGTAAAATTTCAAAAAGTAAGGATAAGATACTTTTTAAAATTTGAGCAATATGGTACAGTAATGGTAAATTTGATAGGAGTTGCAACTTTTGTCAAATTGAATATGAACTATCCCATTCATTTAAAGAAGCTGACGAACACCCAGTCGTCAGCTTCTTTTTTTTATTTTAATGTAAATCACCGTTATAAATCGAGTTCTTAACGATAACATAGTCAACTTTACGTAGTGACATTAGATCTTTACCACCAGCGTAAGAGATAGAGGACTGAAGATCTTGTTGCATTTCTTTTAGAGTTTCCATTATTGGACCTTTAGCGGGTAACAACATTCTCTTACCTTCAACATTTCTATATTCGCCTTTTTGGTACTCTGAGGCAGATCCAAAGTATTCCTTATATGTTTTCCCATTTTGAACGTATACAGAACCGGGGGACTCCTCATGACCAGCTAACATTGAACCGATCATCACCATGTCAGCTCCAAAACGTATCGACTTGGTGATATCTCCGTCAGTTCTAATTCCACCATCGGCAATAATTGGTTTAGTTGCGGCTTTAGCACAAAGTCTAATAGCAGCCAATTGCCAACCACCAGTACCAAATCCTGTTTTTAATTTAGTGATGCAAGCTTTACCAGGTCCAATACCTACTTTAGTTGCGTCAGCACCAGCGTGTTCCAGTTCGCGAACGGCCTCAGCAGTACCAACATTACCAGCAATCAGAAATGAATCAGGTAGTTTTTCTTTGATGTATTTGATCATGTTAACAACACGGTCACTGTGTCCGTGAGCAATATCTATCGTGATATAATCTGGGACTATTTTTTGCGCTACTAATGAGTCGATAAAATCAAATTCTTCTTGTTTGATTCCAACACTGATTGAAGTATAGAGATTTTTTTCTTCCATATCTCTAATAAATTCAATACGTTTTTCAGGTTCAAAGCGGTGCATTACGTAAAAATAATTATTGCTTGCTAATAGTTCAGCAAGATTTTCATCAATAACAGTTTGCATATTAGCTGGAACAACTGGTATTTTGAAAGTTTTTGGCCCAAATTTGATACTCGTGTCGCATTCTGAACGACTATCAACGATACACTTATTCGGAACTAATTGAATATCTTCATAATCAAATACTTGCATTTGCTTAATCACTCCGTAATAACGAACAATAATTATTTTTATTTTTAGTTTCGTTCGTATATTTATAATTTAACTGGTAATTGCTACATTGTCAAATAAATTGGTTAAAAAAGATTGTTCAGGTTACTGAATCTTTAGTACAATTTATGAGTGAGATTAAATTAGTTTTAAAAATTGTAATGATATATTTGACAGTCCAATGTCAAATTGGTATTATCGTTCTATTATTAAAAAACACCATGATAATGGCGCTGGTTAATAACTCGCTAAAAACTGGTATATACAAATAGGAGTGGTAAAAGTGCATAAGTATTCTGCTGAAGATATTAAAAAATTAGTTGTTGATGAGAATGTAGAATTTCTATGTTTGATGTTTACAGACATCAACGGCATCATTAAGAACGTGGAAGTTCCTGTTTCTCAAATCGATAAAGTACTTGCTAATAAGATCACTTTTGATGGTTCATCAATTGATGGTTTTACAAGAATTGAAGAGAGTGACATGTTATTACATCCAGATCTTTCCACATGGTTGATTTTCCCATGGGGCTCAGAGCATGGAAGAGTTGCTAGATTAATTTGTGATATTTACACAACTGATGGTGAGCCATTTGCCGGTGACCCACGAGTTAATTTACAACGTATTGTAAAGAAAATGAAGGCTATGGGTTATACTAATTTCAATATTGGACCAGAGCCAGAATTCTTCTTATTCAATACAGATGATAAAGGTAATCCAACTCTTCATCTAAACGATGATGGCAGTTACTTTGATTTTTCACCAGTTGACCTTGGCGAGAATTGCCGTCGTGATATTGTTTTGGAATTAGAAAAAATGGGTTTTGAAGTTGAAGCCAGTCACCATGAAGTGGCACCTGGACAACAAGAAATTGACTTTAAATATGAAGATGCGCTTTCAGCCGCTGATAGTATTCAAATGTTCAAATTAGTCGTTAAGACGATTGCCAAACAACATGGTCTATATGCAACGTTTATGCCAAAACCACTACAAGGGATCAATGGTTCCGGAATGCACATTAATATGTCATTATTTGATGGTGATACGAATATCTTTGATGATAAAGACGACAAATTATCACCTGTTGCCAAACAATTCATGAGTGGGATATTAAAGCATGCTCGTGCTTTAACTGCTGTTAATAATCCAACAATCAACTCATACAAGAGATTGGTTCCAGGATTTGAAGCACCGACTTATATTGCTTGGTCAGGTAAGAACAGATCACCTTTGATTCGTGTACCAGCTGCTAAGGGTAAGTCAAAACGTGTTGAGATGAGAAGTGTGGATCCAACAACAAATCCATATTTAGCAATTGCTGCAATTCTTGACGCTGGACTTGATGGAATTAATAGCGGTTATGAACTAGCACCAGAAGTTAAAGAGAATATTTATGAAATGACAGAAGACGAACGTGCCGCAGAGGGTATTATTGATCTTCCTTCAACACTACATAATTCATTGAAAGCATTACGTAAAGATGAGTACGTCCAAGCATCTCTAGGTAAAGGATTAACAAATAGTTTCTTTGCCGCTAAGAATGCCGAATGGGCACAATATCAACAAACAGTTTCTCAATGGGAACGTGATACATACATGGAATTGTATTAGTTAATAGTAAAAGACTGCAAACTTAAGTTTGCAGTCTTTTTTAAAACAAAAACACGATAATCCCCAGACGGGTTATCGTGTTTATTTGTGTAGTATTAGATTGTAACAGTCTTATCTGCCCAGTCGATCATGTTTACACAGTCAACCATTGTTGAAATTGGACATTCAGTTGTATCTTCACGATGTCTGCTTTCGATACAAGTTCCGCAGGCTAAGATGACTCCACCGTTATCCAGGTATTCATGCATTTTTTCACTAACATTGTGTTTTTCATCATGAATGTCCTCAACTTCAACGCCTTCACCCATCAAGAAAATCTTAACTTCATTTCCCAGTTCAAGTGATTTAATGGCTAGTCTAAAACCATTCCAAGCCTTTTCGTGCTCTTTAGTTTCTAAAATTATACCTAATTTCATATTGCCCTCCAAATATGTTAACGTTTTCACTTTCTATAATAGATTAATATTATCTTATGGTCAAATTTATATTTTCGCTGCAAATGCAACAAAGTGAGTATATAATAAAAACACTTTTAAAAGAGAGTGATGAGATGACAGAGATACTGCAATCTATAGGAATAATTGCTCGTTCGTTAGATTTCGTAACAATATTGAGTTTAGGAATCCACACTTGACGAAAGGTCAATATTTGTATGTTATTCGAATAGCGGATAACCCAGAAATGATTTTAGAAAATTTGGCCAATGTTATTAAGGTGGATAAAACTACAACAGCACGTTCATTTCAGAGACTTGAGCAAAGAAAACTCTTTGAATTGTTATCCAAAGTGGAGGGAAAAATAAAATATTAATATGGTAAAAATAGTTGAATGCAAAGTATCAGATATTGAACAATTGAGTGAAATTAGTGTCTCAACATTTTCAGAAACATTTTCTAAAGATAATTCAAAAGAGAATATGAAAGATTTTTTGGAGAATTCGTATAACGTTGAAGTTCTGAGGAAAGAATTTACTGATGTTAATTCTAGATTTTATTTTTTAGTTAACGATGATATCAAAATCGGTTATCTAAAAATTAAATTAGAAGCAGATATGATTAAACAAAATAACATTTTGGAGATTGAACGAATCTATTTGTTAAAGAAATATCAGGATCATGGATTTGGTGGTTCACTAATGAATTATGCACAGGATACAGCGAGGGCACTTAATAGAGATGGAATTTGCCTTGGAGTGTGGGAAAATAATTTCAAGGCCCAAAGATTCTATAAGAAACAAGGATTCAAAAAAATAGGTGCCCATGATTTCAATTTAGGAAATTCAAGGCAGACGGATTATATCTTGTTAAAAAGATTGAAAGATAATTTTTATTAGGGAAATCTAATTAGTTAACATTTATGATCGTGATTAAAAATGAGTTGTTTCCCGCTTGATCACTCAAGTGGAAACAACTCATTTTTTTACTGAGAATTTATTAAATGTTTAGTAATGAATTTTGTTTTAATATTCGAGGATATAAAAAGCCATCTTGAGGTCTTTAAAGATCACATTTATTACTTAATAGACAATGTAATTCTTGATATAATTTAACTAACAAATATATTCCACCAGTTGCGATTGTTATTAGAACCAACCAATGCGAAAGTTTAGTTGGTTTATGTGCCTCGATAGTTGTTTGAGTATGTTTAGTATTTATTACTTTTTTCATAACTTTTCTCCTAATTGTTTAACTCAACTATACTACCCAATAGGGTAAAAAAATATATCATGATACAATTAAATTTATGAAAAGAATGAGGATGATGTTGATATGGAACAATTAAATAATAAAACGATTGATAAGCTTTTAAAGCACGTGTCAGTGCGTTCTTTCACAGATGAACCATTATCAGATGATGTTGTAAAACGGCTTGTAAGGGCAGCTCAGGCTGCTTCAACAGCAAGCTTTCAACAATCATATTCAATAATTGATGTAGTTGATCATAAATTACGTGAAAAAGTTACTAAAGCATCAAGGAACCAACTCTTTATGAATCAAGGTGGGAGACTGTTTATCTTTTGTGCTGATTTGAACAGAAATGATAGGATGGCTCAAAATTTGGGACTTGATGTAACACAAACGATTGAGGGATCTGACGCTACACTTGCTGGTACGATCGATGCTACTTTGGCGGCACAAAATATGGTTATTTCTGCAGAATCCATGGACCTAGGCGTCTGTTTTATTGGTGGAGTTCGCGATAACATTGCTGAGGTATCAGAATTGTTGAATATTCCAGAACATGTATTTCCTGTTTATGGGTTGGTTATTGGGCATCCCAAAGGCCAACTTAATAAAATCAAACCTAGACTACCTTTTGAGGCAGTTTATCATCAAAATAAATATTTAGATAAAATGGATATTGTTAAGAAATACGATGAACGGACAAGTGATTATTATAACGATCGCTATGGTCATGAAACAGATCGTAGTTGGTCCAGGACTGCTGTTAATAGTTTAATTAAATTACCTAGATTTTTTATTAGGAAATATCTTAATAATCAAAATTTAAGTAAACATTAAAAAATCCATCTACAATTTGTAGATGGATTTTTGGTTGTTATCATTTGAATGTTAGTAATAGAATTATAGTTATTATTTTTAATAAAGATTCATGTTTTAAAATAAAAAAATCACTAATCGTTTTTGACTAACGATAATTAAACCCTCACGGTGCATTTATATATTTTTTTGATGACGTTCATGACGTCGGCGTGACTCACTTTTATGAAATACAGTGAAATTCATTGAATATTAAATCCCGTTAAATCAAAGTTTTAAAGCTTAATGAAACGATTTAAACCCCATATAAGCGAACTACGAGAATCGAACTCGCGACACCAGCTTGGGAAGCTAGCATTTTACCATTAAACTAAGTTCGCATTTGCTACAACTACTAATTATACAACAAAATATTACAGAATAATAAAGTTTTCATAATTTTATCAAGAAAGTTTGTAATATAAATTGATTTTTATTCCTGATTACAATAGAATCAAACATGATGAATGATTTTAAAGAGCATCGAGGAGAATAATATGAAAAAAACATTAGTTACATTGATGGCTGCCATCACTTTGATGGGTGGCTTCACAACTGTTGCTACTGGTTGTTCCAACACAAGTACAACTCAAAAGAAGGATGTCCACTCGGCTAAGAAGATTACTAAGTCAGAGATCAAAGGACATGACTATGTTGGTGTAAGTAAGGACAACAAGGCCGAGTACATTACTTTCTTCACTGGTAAGGACAAGAAGGATGTTAAGTATTTCCGTGTCAACAAAGATGGCTCAAAGAAGACAATCACATATTTCCAAAAGTCTAAGTTAGTTATGAACAAGGACAACAAGAAGAAATTCAAGATCAAGGGATTTAGAATTATTGCTGAACCTGACTTCTCATGGAACTTTACTAAGGTTGGTAAGACAACAATTAAAACTCCAGATGGTCAAAAATGGAAGCTATACGAAGGTAGTCACAAGAGTGTTGTAAAACACGTTGAAAAGAGTGCTAAATAAGTAAATTAACCTAGCAGATTTTATGAAAATAGAATCTGCTTTTTTTGTGCAAATATGTACCCTGAATTTTCTGATGAAGTTATACTATAGTCAAAAAGTAGAAAGGAAAATATAAATATTATGATTTTATATAAATCGATTAAAAAATTACATGACTATATTAAAAATAATATTTATGATGATGTGCAAGAGGACTATCGTCATATCAAAATTAGGACTAAGGATGATGATCCTAGGGATGACTACCAAATGGGATATGATCAAGCAGTAATAGATTTTAGAAGAAACCACAGATTTCATAATTATCCTGGAAGTATTGTTAAACTAACTAATAAGGTCTCTAAAAATAAAATGTCAGAAATATCTGAATTTATCAACGGATATCAAGCAGGTAAGGTTCATATTATTGATGAATCATCTCGATAGTTCAAATGAACAAAAAGTGAAATGTATTTTATTTGGCTACACCTCTGTAAATTAATAAATTGATTATTAATCAGTTAGCGCTTACAATGAAAATATCTTAATGAAACTGAGGGGAATTGCGATGTTTAAATTACAAACTGGATTAGGATCGTTAATTGGCACTATCGGTGGAAATATTTTGAGTGAAATTTTTATTTGGCGTGATAAAGCCTTGAAGAAGTAGGTTTATGGAACATTCTTAGTTTAGAATGTTCTTTTTTTGTATAGATTTATTAAAATCTTTGCGTTATCATTACAGGCAGATTTTAACTTTATGAAATTAATTTTAATTTTAGGAGGATTCATCATGGCTTATCAAGGACAAGAATCATCAGTATTTCAAGGCAGAAGCTTTTTAAAGGAAAAAGATTTCACACCAAAGGAATTAGAATATTTAATTAATTTAGGGTTACATTTGAAGGCTTTAAAGAAGCAGAATATTCCACATCATTACTTAGAGGGTAAGAATATTGCTTTGCTTTTTGAAAAGACTTCAACAAGAACACGTTCATCATTTACTACAGCTGCAGTTGATATGGGTGCCCATCCGGAATTCTTAGGATCACATGATATTCAACTAGGTAAAAAAGAAACTGTTGAAGATACCGCTAAGGTTCTTGGTAGCATGTATGATGCTATAGAATTTAGAGGTTTTAAACAAAAGACCGTTGAAGATTTGGCTAAATTCTCTGGTGTTCCAGTTTGGAATGGCTTAACTGATGACTGGCATCCAACACAGATGATTGCTGATTATATGACTGTTAAAGAAAACTTTGGCAAGATCAAGGGTATTACATTAACCTTTGTCGGTGATGGTCGTAACAACATGGCTAACAGTTTCCTAGTTGCCAGCGCTATGTTAGGTGTCAACATCCATATCCTTGCACCTAAAGAATTATTCCCTGAACAATCGGTTATTGACACCGCTAAAGGTTTCGCTAAAGATTCAGGTAGTGAAATTCTAATTACAGATGATATTGATAAAGGTGTTAAAGGTTCAAATGTTATCTACACTGATGTTTGGGTATCGATGGGTGAAGAAGATAAGTGGGATGAAAGACTTAAATTACTCACACCATATCAAGTAAATATGGAAATGCTGAAGAAGGCACAAATGCCTGATGATCAATTGATCTTTATGCACTGTTTGCCAGCCTATCATGACACTTTGACAACTACTACCCATGATGTTTATGAGAAATATGGCCTAACTGAAATGGAGGTTACTGACGAAGTCTTCAGAAGTAAATATGCTCGTCAGTTTGAAGAAGCTGAGAATAGAATGCATTCTATCAAAGCTATTATGGCGGCAACATTAGGTCACATGTTCATTCCAGAAGTCTAAAATTAAATTGTAATTAATTTTTCTTTGTGCTAATATACTTATGCAAAAGAAGGATTAATTAATCGAATGATTCTAAGCGAGATCAGATGTTGGTGAGAGCTGGTCGTCTCAAAGATTAAGTCGCACCTTTTATAAACAATTAAATACTATTTTTGAGTGGATATTTATCAATTAGAGTGGTACCGCGGGAATTCTCGTCTCTTTCAAATTTTTTATTTGGAAGAGGCGTTTTTTATTTTGAGGAGGACTATATGAATTCAAAGACACAAGTAGTAGAAGCCTTGGCCAAGGTTTTACCAGCAGAGATCACTGCTGAACAAATTACAAAATTAATTGAAAAGCCTAAGACATCAGATTTGGGTGATTATGCTTTTCCAACATTTATTTTAGCTAAAACAATGCACAAAGCACCTAAAATGATTGCTGAAGAATTAGTTGAACAAATGGATCAAGATGGATTTGAAAAAATCGTTAATACTGGTGCATATATCAACTTCTTCTTAGATAAGGCTGTATTTTCAGATACAGTTTTAAAAGAAGTTTTAAAAGAACAAGATAATTATGGTAATCAAAATGAAGGTAATGGTGGCAATGTACCAATTGATATGTCATCACCTAATATTGCTAAACCAATGTCTATGGGACATTTACGTTCAACTGTAATTGGTAATTCAATTGCTAAAATCATTTCTAAATTGGGTTATCAACCAATCAAGATCAACCATTTGGGCGATTGGGGAACACAATTTGGTAAATTGATTGTTGGATATAAGATGTGGGGTTCAAAAGAAGAAGTTGAAGAAGATCCTATTAACAATCTTTTGAAATATTATGTTCGTTTCCATACGGAAGCAGAGGAAAAACCAGAACTTGATGATGAGGCCCGTGCCTGGTTCAAAAAGATGGAAGATGGCGATGAAGAGGCCCTTGCTCTTTGGAAATGGTTCAGAAGTTTATCACTGAGTGAATTTCAAAAGATCTATACACGTTTGGGAGTAGAATTCGATTCATTTAACGGTGAAGCATTTTATAACGACAAGATGGACGCAGTTATTGATACTCTCGAAGAAAAGAACTTGCTTCAAGAGAGCCAAGGTGCTGAAATTGTTGATCTATCAGACTTGGATCTTTCACCTGCTTTGATCAAGAAGACTGATGGTGCAACCCTTTACATTACTCGTGATCTTGCAGCCGCAATTTATCGTAAGAATACTTACAATTTTGTGAAATCACTATACGTAGTTGGTAGTGAACAATCTGAACACTTTAAGAAGTTAAAGGCTGTTTTGAAGATGATGGGATATGATTGGTCTGATGATATTCATCATATTGAATTTGGTTTGATCACAAACGGTGGTAAGAAGCTTTCAACTCGTAAGGGTCGTGTTATCTTACTTGAAAATGTTTTAAATGATGCTGTTGATCTGGCTAAGAAGCAAATTGAAGAAAAGAACCCCGATTTGAAGAATAAAGATCAAGTTGCTGAAGCTGTTGGTGTTGGCGCCGTTGTGTTCCATGATTTGAAGAATGAAAGACGTGACAGTTTTGACTTTAACCTTGAAGAAGTCGTTCGTTTTGAAGGTGAAACTGGCCCTTACGTTCAATATACAAATGCTAGAGCATTGAGCATTTTGAGAAAAGCCGGCGACGTTAACTTTGACGGTGATTTATCACTTGATGACGAACAAGCCTGGGATACTTTAAAATTGATTCAAGAATTCCCTGAAGTTCTTTCACGTGCTGGACGTATCTATGAACCATCTGTACTTGCAAAATATGCTTTGAAACTTGCTAAGAGTTTTAATCAATATTATGCACATAGTAAGATTTTGACAGAGGACGCTGGACTTGTTGCTAGACTTTCACTTGTTAAATCAGTGACAACTGTTTTGCAAATCTCCTTAGGCCTTCTTGGTGTTAAGGCTCCAGAGGAAATGTAGTAGAAAATTATGAATCGAAAACTTTTTTTTGAGTTATCTGAGATCAAGACGACAGTACTAGATGTGGCCTGGTTTATTCTTGCCGTAAGTTATTCATATTTTAGTATTGGAACGTTTGATTTTATCAATGGTATTTTAGGATTTATCGCTGTATTTTTTATTCACATAATTATTAATTTTCATAATAACTATATGGATTTTAGAAATTCTAAGAGCGAGAATTATCGAAAGAAAATTAGTACCATTGGTGTGAATCGTGAATTATTGGTAATAGTCAAAAAATGGATGTACGGTTTGACCATTTTTCCATTATTGATTGGTGCATTTCTGGTTTATCGAACTAATTGGTGGACACTTTTAATCGGGATTATTTGTGTAATCGTTGGTTTAGCATATTCAGCAGGGCCCAAACCATTGAATTCAACTATGTTTGGATCGGCAGTGGTGGCTATTGCCATTTCCATTTTAATTCCAGTTGTCTACGTCTATCTTGGGACTGTAAGCAGTGGAAGACTGACTTCTAGTGTGATCGTTAATACAATCATAGTTTGCTTGCCAAATATGTTTGCAATGTTTTCAGCACAATTGTGCAATGATACTTGCGATTTAGAAGCTGATAAGAAAAATGGTCGCAAGACATTAGTTTCCAAAATTGGTAAAACTAATGCTTTGAGTTTGTTCAAGGCCAGTTGGTGGCTAGCATTTTTGTTGATACCGATATTGGCAGTTTTACAAGTGGTACCTTACATTACAATGATAGTAGTACTACTTTACCCAAATATTTGGGATAATTATCATCCTTATTTGAAGGACCAAGTTAAGAAAAAAACTTATCCTTTAGTTATGAAAGCTGTTGTAAAATTGGTCAATGTATATATCTTCTTAGTTGCTGTCGGGGCAATTATTAAGCTGATCAGAACAATTCTATAATAGTAAAAAGAGATCACTCCTAAGATTTCTTTCTAAAAATACCGTTATCTGAAATCACAGATAACGGTATTTTTATATTTATTCGCAAAGCGTTTGTTTTAATTCGGATTGGTCTATATTTGCTAAACCCCAATCACAGATTGCATCGACTACAGGAATAAGTGATTCTCCTTTAGTAGTCAGATTATATTCAATATGTAACGGTTGTTCATGAAAGTCGTGCCGATTCACTAATCCATCATTGATCATTTGTTGAATCTGTTCGGATAATATTTTATGGGTAATTGGATTTAAATTACGTTGCAGGGCGTTAAAGCGAGTATGTTGGTCGGAATTTAATTCATAAAGGATACGTATTTTCCACTTTCCTCGGATCAATTGCATTGTAGCGTCGAACTCATTTGCGTACATTTTTTTAACTCCTGACATCCCGGTAACTAAAAAGTGCGTACTAGGAAAATAATTATCTCAGTTTATAATATTAATTTGTAGTCGTCAAACAGACTTAGTTATAAATATGGAGAATATATAAATGAAAAATTTAATTGTAATTACAGGTGCTAGTTCAGGTTTCGGTGCTGAAATGGCCAAAATATTCAATGCCGATGGTTATCCACTATTATTGCTTGGACGTCGTATTGAAAAAATTGAAGCACTTAATCTTGACGGAGAAGTTATGATCAGACATGCTGATGTAACTGATCAAGGTGAGTTATCAAAAGCAATCAAAGAAGCAGAGAAAGCTTATGGCCCAGTTGATCTTTTGATCAATAATGCCGGATTGATGTTACTTGGTAATATTTGGAAGCAGTCAGCAACAGAATGGCAGACGATGCTAGATACGAATGTTTTAGGCGTTTTAAATGGGATGCAGTTAGTTCTTCCTGGAATGAAAGAACGTCATCATGGAACAATTATCAACGTATCATCTATTGCTGGATTTAAAGCCTTTCAAAATCATGCGGCCTACGTTGCCAGCAAATTCGGTGTTCATGGTTTGAGTGAAACAGTCAGACAAGAAGTTTCTGGTGAAAATGTTCGAGTAATGATAGTTGCACCGGGCGCTGCTGAAACGGAGCTTTTGACGCATGTTACTGACAATAGTGCCTTGAGTGAATATGAAGACTGGAAGCAATCTATGGGTGGTATCACACTTGATCCTAAGCATGTCGCGGAAACCGTGAAATTCATGTACGATATGCCTCAAGAAGTAAATATCCGTGAAGTTGATATCGCTGCTACACGACAAGACAGCTAATATATTGTTATTTATAATATATGATGGTTAAATGTGAGCGACAGATATAACGAGCCACTCGGGAGTAATGATCATGAAAAAAGCTGCGGGAATTTTATCAATATTCTTGTTGTTATTTTTGGCTGGATGTTCAACAGTCAAATCACCTGAAGAATCAAATACTAAAGAACAGGCTGTGAATTATCAGAGTTTACCAAAACGTGAAAAGCGGGATATATATTTTAAGTTTCATAAGTCTAAATCTAAAAGTGATTATGCAGTGAGCATGACTGTAAAAAATAATTCTAAAAAAGATGTTAGATTTTATTTAACCAAATTTATGATCATGAATTCTTATGATTCAGATCTTGAAATAAGCTCTGGTCTACACAAAGTTATTGTCGTAGAACCAAACAGTAAAGTAACTGTTAATAACTTATTCGATCATATTTCACATATGATCTTTGACGATTCAAGTGGGTATTATTACCTAGATAACAATCATTTATTAGCAAATGTAAGATAATAAATAAAGGGACTTTCCAAATTTTTGGAGGGTCCCTTTATTAATGCCAAAATAAACGATTAATTATATTTATATATATATAGAGTAGACACTATTATTGTTACGATGGTTATAGGATAATTTTGTTTGAATTAAGATTATAGCAACCAATAGAGGAGCTCAAGAAATGAATGATTTAAAATTATTACTACAACAATTACAAGCAATAGCTCAATCGGGACAACATTATACTAAAGACGTTTTTGATCACGAAAGATATGATCAGTTAGAAAATGTTGCAAAGAAGTTAACTGCCGAATTGACAGATGCCACTCCCAAGCAGATGGATATTTTTTTTGATTCCGACAATGGATATGTGACACCAAAAGTTGATGTACGAGCTGTTACTTTTAATCATGAAAACAAAATATTATTGGTTCACGAAAAGATGGAAGATACATGGTCAATCCCAGGTGGGTGGGCCGACATTGGTTATTCTCCTAGCCAAATTGCTATTAAGGAAACTCATGAGGAAGCTAATATTCATGTGACCCCCAAACGTTTAATTGCGGTAAGAGATATTCAAATACATGATTATGAAGAACGTGATTTGAATTATGTTTACAAACACTTTATCGAATGCATACCTGATAATGATCAATTAAATGATGTAAATAATTCTGAAACAAGTGATGCAGAGTACTTCAATTTGGAGGATGCCTTAAAATTAAAATTATCATTACATCGCAATTTACCGGAAGATATTGAAATGGCATTCAATTGCCATGGTAATGAAAATTGGCAAACGATTTTTGATTAATTTAATTTAAAAACCTTTTCATTAAATAAATCCGTAAATATTTTGGATCTATTAATGGAGTCGAGGGCTAAATCAGATTTGTTTTCTTTCGTCATAATTTTAGCAAGTAAGTAATATAAATTGGCCAGCATATAATGGGAATTATTTTTAGTAGCAAAATCGATGCCTTGATTGATCCAGTTAAGGGCATCGATATTTTTTTCTAATAAAATATTTGAGTATGCTGCCAAATAAAAAATGACGATTTGATTAGCTTCAAAATTAGCTACTTGAAATTTTTCAAAAGACTTAGTTAGATATTCCAAATATTTAGTATTATTTTTTCTTTTTGCATAAAGAACTGCCATCGAAATACGAATTAACCTATCTAGTGTCGTTAATACGATTGGATGAGGATGTACTGAAATTGCTAGTTTTAAATTAGATTCAAAGCTATCCAAATTCTTATCGGCTTGTAGATAGGAAATACTTAGGTAGTAATAGTAGGCTTGAGTTTGCTGGTCAGTATTTATCTTTGCAACAGTTTCATCAGCCAATAGGAATTTTTTTAGTTCGGTATATTTATGATTGTTGCATAAATCATCAACTTTTTTATTAAAACTATTTATGGAACTGATTTGGTAGTTGTCGTTAAGACTTAATAATTCCATATCAATTTTTAGCCTTTTGCATAATAAGATTAAAATTTGTGAATTGGGGATGTACTTGCCTTTTTCAATGGAAGATAGCATTGGTTGTGAACAAATATTTTCACAGGTACTTTTTTGTGATAAATGTAATGCCATTCTTTGTTCTTTTAGAGTTTCGCCTAAGTTATTCATATGATTTCCTATGTAAAATGAATTTTGATACAAGTATATCGGGATCCTAATTTAACTTCAATGAATATAAGAACTCTTATTATCCAAAAAAAATGATACTTGCTATATTTTTCTTAAATTAAAGGAGAAATAATAATGCAAGCAATCATTCAAGATTCATATAATGGAATCGACGATTTAAAGATAAGGGAAGTTACAGATCCTAAATTAAGCCCTTTATCTGTACTAATAGAAACTAAATTTACACCAGTTTTGCCATATGATTGGCGAACTGAGACAGGGGAATTACAAAATATTCGTCCAGTAAAATTGCCAATGGTTATTGGCTATGGATTTAGCGGAGTTGTAAAAAATGTCGGTAGTTTACGAAATAATAATTTAATTGGACAAAAAGTCATTGGGGCTTCAATATCAGGATCAAATAGTACGTTAGTTGATTCAAGAATACCACCCTTATTATTTAAAGTTCCCGAAAATGTTGATCTGGACGTGGCTGTAACCATTATTGGTGGTGCTGATACCGCACTTGGAACAATGAATAAGTTACACCTTAATGAAAATGACACGGTTCTTATAATAGGTGCTTCAGGAGGGATTGGAACTTATATGATTCAGTTATTGAAACTTCAGAATGCAACTGTGGTAGCAATTGGTCATAAGTCAAATGTTGAATTCTTGAAATCTGTCGGAGCTGATGAAGTTATTGACTATACAACTGAAATTGAAAAACAGCTATCAATTTGTTCAAATATTACTAAAGTGATCGATACAGCCGGCAACATAGACTTACTAAAAATGATTTCTAAGCTATTTCCAACTATAAAAATAGTTTCGATAGCAACTGACAGATTCGGACAATTTATCCAACCTAATATTTTGCCCAATGATTATGTGCAACTATTAAGTATGCTTAGTGACAAGTCTTTGCGGGCGTATATTCAAGAAAAATTTTATTATCAGGATGTTAAAGAAGCTCAATATAAATCAAAAAACTCACATTCTCAAGGAAGGATTCTTTTGAGCTATTAGAAGGTGATAATATGACAATATTAGAAATTGAACATTTAATAATATTATTTTTTAGTTCTTACATAGTTATTCAAGTGTTACGGATCAGTTTGATATTGGGATTATTTCTATTCTTAAAGAAAAAATTTACTAAGTGTTAAATTTGATTTTTTAATTGTTTTAAACAAACTCGGATAGTTTCTTAATGCCAATGCTAAATTAATGGTTGGAACAAGTGGTATACGTATTGGAATATTTGAAGATGATTTGGAAAATAGTTATGTTTCTGTTGGTACAGGAATTTCAATGATTCATGAAATTCAATAAACCCCTTGAGTTGGAGAGATCCAACCAAGGGGTTTTATTATGCAAAAATATTCAATTGAAACAAAATTACAGACAACCATTGCACATAGATTAGAAATTTATCAAGAGGTGACTATTTTTTGAGTCCATTAGTAAGTGCGTTAATAATAGTTTTTGTCATAATATCAATGGAATATTTATTTTTTGTATTTTCAAATGAATCATATTTCTTATGTGTAGCCCACCAGAATACTAAATCTACTATCATCATTGAATCATATTCTGGATTATCTACTTTTTGAATACTAGGGTTATTTTGTAAATATATGCTGATGTTTTTATATAAGTTCATTCTGTATTTTGCATATAACTTAATTAAATTGGTATCTATTGTTGGATTCTTTTCGAGAATTAAAAAGTATCGACCATATATCTTAAAAATATCGAAAAGATCAGTAATTAATTGTTCAAGAGAATAGTTACTGTTGGCATTTAAAAGATTAGAATGCAGGGTTTTAGTGTAAAGTTCATATGTTGTTTTATTTTTTTTGACCAAAAAAGACGATGAAATTTCCTTTAGAGGAAATTCATGTGATTTGGTTAAGTTATCTTTATCTAAAGTTGAAATAAATATAAAGTCCAATAGGGCTTTTTTGCTTTCGAATAAATCATACATTGCTCCAACTGAAATACCAGAAAACTTAGCAATGTCTTTCATTTTGGTTTCTGGGTATCCAGAATTTATAAATAACGTGCATGAATTTTCGAAGATTTTACTTAGTCGATTATCAACGGTCATTTTATGAACCTCACTTTCATATCTAAAATAAATCTTTTTTCTTGAATATTCATCTGTTTGGTTCTATTGTACTAATAAATCATCAAATGAACGAATGGTTCGTTTTTAAAAGGAAGGGTTTATTATGAATAATTACTTGATAATCTACTGTCATCCTTGTAAAAAGAGCTTCAATCATGCAGAATTATTATTGATAGAGCAGTATTTGAGAAATAATAAAGTAAAATATGACTTGATTGATTTATATGCTGACGAGTTTGATCCAGTTTACTCGAAGCAAGAATTTAATGTTCTGGAAAGTGATCCCTTAGTTCAAAATTATCAGCAAAAAATAGAAAATGCCGATAATCTTATTTTTATTTTTCCCATTTGGTGGAATGATTTACCAGCTATGTTAAAGGGTTTTATTGACAAAGTTATGGGAAGCAAACGTTTAGTTGAGAATGCTTATAATAGTGATAACTTAGATTTCATTAATTCTGCCTATATTTATACAACATCGAGTATGTCCACATGGCGTGTCCGTCATAGTAGTGCAGTTAATAAAGTTTTTGTAAAGTTAACTTTAAAACAGCTTGGTATTCGCCGATGCCATTGGCACAATTTGGATAAAATAGATAGTCGGATTCAAGATAGTAAAGAAAAATATTTGATGAAATTTGATAACTTCATGAAATTACCAAAAAAGAAGGTCATTAAATGAATTATCCAGAATTTGAAAAATAGTTTGAAATAGATTCAGGATTCTCAAATTATAGCGCTAGCTAATGCTTGTTTTTACTTATCAATTTCTGCAAGCAAATTAGTTGTTGGACATTTTGCAAATTTAACGGCATTGAAGGCTGATGGATACAATGGTGCAACTGACACTTTAGCATATTTAATTATTATTCTAGGATTAATGTTTGCAAGTCTTCCAGCTGATCATTTCCATAAATTCGGTTATCCCAAAAATGACGGTTGAAGAATCAACAAAATTAAGAAATGCAATTCAAAGCGATCTGCGTGATAAATACGGAATTTTTGAGTTGGATCTACAATTCGTGACCAACTAAATTGTTTTATTGTGATCAATGAGGGGGAGAAAGTCATTGTCTACATGTTTAAGTGCTTTAAATTCAATGATAGAATCAATAGTAAAGATTGATTTATATAAACTTGTTAATATTAGTAGTTTATTTTTGTAAAATTTATAAGTTGAGGTTATTATACTTTTATGACTATCGAAGAACAAAGTAAAGATGAAATTTTATCAGAAATATTTAAAGCTCTCTCTGAACCTAATAGGCTTAAGATGATCCGTACACTAAATGAGTCAGATAAAGAGATAACTTGTGGAGAAATGAGTGAGATTCTAAAGCTGAGTCTATCAACTGTGTCATATCACGCTAAGACTTTAAGAGAAATGGGGCTCACTAATACTAGAAAGGAAGCCCAAACCAAATATCTTTCGGTAAATCGTCAAACATTTAAGAAATATCTACCAGGTTTTTTAGATTCATTGTAATTTTTTTATCTTATTACTTCGATAGTTATAAAACTAATGAATAACTCAAGGTATCTAAAATATGAATAAAAAGATATTATTGGCATCTATTTTCATTTCAACTTTTATGACATCTGTGGAAACAACAGTTGTTACTACTGCACTGCCTACAATTATTGGCGATTTACATGGGTTATCAATGCAAAGTTGGGTATTTGCCATTTACTTGTTAACTACGGCGATTACCACACCTATTTATGGAAAATTAAGTGACAATATTGGAAGGAGGCCGGTATTCTTAATTGGTCTGATTATATTTACAGTAGGTTCATTTTTGTGTGGATTTGCCACAAATATGTATTTATTAATTGTATACAGAGCTATACAAGGTATTGGAGCTGGTGCAATCAGGCCAATAACATTTACTATTATTGCAGATATGTTTAGCTTCCAAGAGCGTTCTAAAATTATGGCCTTAAATAATACTGCTTGGGGTGTTTCAGCGTTAGCTGGTCCTTTGTTAGGTGGATTTATTGTTGATAAATTGAATTGGCATTGGGTTTTCTTTATCAATGTTCCATTAGGAATAATTGTATTTTTGTTAATTCTATTCAGATTTGAAGAGAGCTTTGATAAAAAGTATAAATTAGATATTGATTATTCAGGGATTGGTTTATTAACGATCGTGTTGATGTCGTTGTTACTGAGTTTGCAGTCATTAGGGAATGTAAATTCTAATTACTTATTAGTAAGCGGTGGCTTTATAGTATTTTTTATTGCCATATTTTTCCTTATCAAGGTTGAAAAAAAATCTATTTTCCCACTCATACCACTTGATATGTTTAAATCACGGACATTTACTATTCAAATTTTAACAGCCTTATTTATGAGTGGAATACAAATTGGATTTCAAATATATTTTCCTATGTGGATGCAATCTATTTACCAAAGGCCATCCTCCATTGCAGGATTATCTATAACTCCCAGTCCAATAATGTGGTTAGTTGCTTCATTTTTTACAGGCATACTAATAAGAAAATTTGCTCCAAAGTTTATTACGATATCTATTGTTATTGTACAGATGTTGTTTTATTTGATCCTAGTATTTAACAGCACTCAAATGTCGATTATTTGGTTCTATATTATTGCCGGAATAACAGGTTCAGGCTTAGGTATAATTATTACTATGAATACAGTTATTGCTCAAGAACTAGTTGATGAAGAGAATGTTGGTACAGCTTCTTCAATGGTTACATTGGGTATTACATTAGGCCAGACAATTATGACTGGAATTTTCGGACTTATTTTCAATATTTCGATCAATCATAATTCAAAATTATTTCCGCAAGTGAGTTTGACACATTTAAATAATTCTATTTCATCAACGACTCATGGAAGAATGAATGACATATCAGCCATCAATCAGATCTTGCTAAGTTCATTTCATAATATTTATGCGGCAGTCTTATTGATTTTTGTTATCTTGATTGTTTTGAATTTGTGGGATAAAAGGAATACACCTATAAGTAAATAAAAGTCCACACATATTGTGGAGGTAATTATATGTGACCATGTTTAATATATGGTCGCTATTTTTTTTGTCATCGTCTAAGTCCTTAAATTCCTCTTTTAATTAAATTCCACATTTCCTCAAATCTGCGTTCATAACCTGGTTCGTTCCAAGTATTTTTAAAATTAGGAAGCGTAAAAATTGAGAAGGCCGCCAGGATCAGTTCTAATTTTTCAAAGGTAGGATCATTGTAATCCATAATTAGATCCATTTCCCGATAGGCATTAATAAGCACGTTATGAAGGGCAACGGGATTGTTGTCAATATATTCAGTGTTCAAGTCAAACATCTGAGGATTTGTGTTGAATGTTGTTTTTTTTGCATTAACAAAGGCCCAGAGCCAGTCGTGTAATTTTTCTTCTTTTGGTAAAGAACTTGATATATGGATTCTATTAATAATTTTACATTTGAACCATGATTCCGCAACTGCCTCCCAGAGAGCCTGTTTATTGCGAAAGTGTTTGTATAGTGCTGCATGTGAAAGTCCTAATTCTTTAGCAATTTGATCTAAAGTAACTTCAGAACTTCCAGTTGTCATGATTAATTCTTCTGCAGTAGTAATTATTTTATCTCGTGTATTTGCCATGATTATTTTTAATAGAACTCCTTTTATAATTTTATTTATTCTAACACAAAATGAAAATTAGTGACTTTATTTGACTTTTGTAACTGCGCGATATAAGCTGTCAATGGTTACAAAATATAAATAAAGTTACTTAATGTTATTTAGAGGAGAACTTTAAAATGAAAGCAGCTCAATTATTAAAGTATGATAAGAATTTTAAATTGGAAGTACGTGATATACCAACTCCAAAACCAAGTGACAATGAGGTGTTAGTAAAAGTTAAGGTTGCCGCAGTTAATCCTCTAGAGTTGCTGATTGGTACTGGTAGCGTAAAACTAATTCAAGATTATGAAAAGCCAGCAACTATGGGAAATGAGTTATCAGGTATAGTTGAGTCTGTGGGTAAGAATGTGTCTAATTTTGAAGTGGGCGATGAAATTTATTCCCGTTTACCTTTGAATAAAATTGGTGCATTTGCGGAGTATGTCACAATTGACCGTCGAGCAATTGCTCTTAAACCTAAAAATTTAGATTTCGTTGAAAGTGCCGCAGTTCCATTAACTGGCTTGACTGCCTATCAAGGATTGACCGAAGAATTACAAGTACAATCTGGGAAAAGTATAATGATCCCTGGTGGTTCTGGATCATTTGGACAGATGGCAATTCCTTTAGCAAAACAAATGGGATTGAATATTTTTGTCAGTGGAAATGCTCGTTCAAAAGAGTCCTCCATTAGAATGGGAGTCGATAAGTACTTTGACTATCGAAAAGAAAACTACTGGGAACATTTGAAATCAGTTGATTATGTAATTGATACAATTGGGAAAAAAGAAATCGATCACGAATTACAAATTTTAAAACCGGGTGGGAAAATATTATCGTTGATAATGGGACCTAATCACCGTTTTGCTAAAAATCATGATGTATCATTTTTGAAGACAATACTGTTTTCAATTGCCGGTAAAGGAATTGATAAAAAGGCTAAACAAATTGGTGCAGAATATCATTTTATTTTTGTTAGAAGTAGTGGGGATCAATTAAAAAAAATAACTAAAATAGTTGAAGATAATGATATTAAACCTGCGATTGATCCGACCGAATTTAAATTAGATGATATTAATGAAGCCCTTGATTTAGTCGCAAATGGTCACACTAAGGGGAAAGGTGTAATTAAATTTTAAACTAAATATGAAATAAAAATCGTCGAAGAAATTTTCTTCGGCGATTTTTCATTTTAAGTATTTGAATAGTTCTCTTGTATATATTTTCTTTCTCTTATTTTTAGCAATTTTCCATAAATTTGAGGCAACAATCAACTTATTACCAATATTTTTATTCTTAGGATCAAGGCAGAAATCTTTTACAAATTGATTCCATTGATAACTGACATTATCTTTGTCTGTATTCACTTTTATTTTATTATCATGTATATCGATCAAGGTTTGGATCGTAATACTACTATCGTTTTTTGATTTGGCGTCCCTGATGATCACTGCCATTTCTTTAGAAAATTTGAATGTAGCCATATGATAATGGGTAGACATGAAATCTCGAAGCTCTTGATTTAATTTAACGCCGTCAATTATTTTGGTTGAATATGTAATTTTAGAATCGAGAGTTCTGTCGTGATATTCACCAGATTCATCTTGCTTCGTGTACATTAAATATTTAATTATACGATGATTTAAATCATTTTTAGTACCGCTTGTGTTCAAACTTAAATGGCTACAAATTTTTTGTAAATCAGTTTTATAAAAGTATTTTTCAGTGAATGATTCGACATTAGTTTGATGATTTTGAATGGATTTAATTGAATCTTCCAATTTTTTATCAGTCATTTTTGAACACTTAGCTCCTTATATTTACCAGTTGCTTGAATTGTTGAGATGCTGTTTTCGATGATGATCTATAACGGTGGCAATTATTGTTAACAACGACAAGTACGTTTTGGTGGTAATTTATTTTGATATGGATAATCATAACTATTCTTGATTTGCAAAGACGAAATAAATTGTAGTTAATATTGGCTTTATTAATTATATTTGTATAAAATTTGTTTAAACAAAATTTAGATAAAGACGTGAATGGATATGAATAAATTAATTAAGAAAAACTATTTCGTTCTGTTACTATTCGTTTTGATCAGTGTAGTATTGGTGGCCCTGATAGATTGGCATGTAGGATATATTTTTGCTACTGGTGATTATCACTATCATCTTGATCGAATTGAAACTTTGGCAAGTTCCATTGAACATTTTGATTTTTGGCCTAAAGTTGATGGTCATTTTATTGGTGGATATGGTTATGCTTCCAGTCTTTTTTATCCAGATGTATTTTTATATTTGCCAGCTCTTTTGAGGGTAGTTGGAGTTAGTCCAGTAGTTACTTATTTATTTACTCTAGTTTTGATAAATTTTGCAACACTGTGGATCGGATATATTGCTGGCAAAAGATTGTCATTCTCAACTCAACGAGCACTATTATTCACATTAATATATGCCTTGAATCCATATCGTTTGCAGACGCTGTATAGCCGACAAGATCTGGGTGAACTACTAGGTATGATCTTTTTTCCACTCGTTTTATCAGAGTTGATAAACTTTAAAAATGGGTATTTTAGACAGTGGTATGTTTTAGCAATTGCTATGATCGGCATTGGTTTTTCACATACGATCTCACTCTTTATGATGATTATTTTTGCAGTGTTGTATGTTCTATTGAATATTAAATCTTTTTGGAATAAGAAAAAAATCATTGCTCTAATTAAAGCGGCCGGATTGACTATTAGTGCAACTGCCATGATCTATTTGCCAATACTGGAACAGATGCGAGGTCAAAAATATGCTTTGACAACAGATCCTTTGATCAATATCACCAATCAAGTTTTTCCTATCAAAAACTTGGTCGGCAATTCATTGATAAATTCAGTATTCCATGGCGATTCGGTAAATATTGGAACGGTGATCTTTGTAAGTTTATTAGTTTATTCAATTTATAATTTTATTAATCGTAAGAATGTAGATTTAACTGTTATTGCATTAATTATGTTCTTTTCCTGTACGAATATCTTTCCTTGGAAATTTCTGAGCCACTCAATTTTTGCGATAATTCAATTCCCATGGCGTTTCTTCTCAATTATTTCGTTAATTGTGGCATATCTGTTGGTCAATGATGATTTGCACTTGTTCGATCGAAAATACTTTTCTTATGCACTTATTGGCATGATTGCTTTATTAACTTTGGGCTTGTCACAACAGACTGTGGCAGAATCTAAGGATCGATTGGATAGTTATTCTGACTTTAACACCATTGACAGCTATTACATTGGTGCGGGACACGAATATTTGCCTAGTCAAGTCGACTATTACAATATAAGACATCATAAAGATAGAACCATCGACTATAAGCGGGCAGATATTTCAATTCAGAATGCTATTATAAATCGGCAGTATATTGCCTTTAACTTTGATACACATGGAAAGTCTGCCAATATTCAATTGCCATTGATTTATTATAAAGGCTATCAAAGTGAAATCTATGGATCAGGAAATTCAACTGTGCCAAGAATATCAACTTCTGGACTTGTCGAAATTAAATTGACGGGTTCTGGCATGGTAAAAGTTCAGTATGAACATACTTTGATACAGAAGATCGGTTTGTTCATCTCTGGAGTAACAGCCTTACTGGTATTGTTTAAATTCTTGGTCAAGAGAAGACATGAGTACATTTCAGTTGGTGATACCGTACCCGTATTTGTAGTACCAAGTGAATATGATTATATATTTGTTTATAAAATTGTTGAAGGATTGGAGGGTATTGAAACTGAATAATGGGCAACAATTGAAATACGACCAGTAAAGAAAATATCTTTTTTATTTAAAAACACTTAACTATTAGTTAAGTGTTTTTTTGTCTAATTTCATGAAGTCGGGTATATCAACTTGAACGGTTTTAGTCTGATCGGTAAAAGGAATCTGGTAAATCAATTTATAAGCGAATAATTTAAGATTACCATTTTGTGATTTTGCATTATATAGTGGATCGTTGACAATAGGCCAATCATTATTTGATAGGTGGACTCTTAATTGATGAGTTCTACCGGTGTATAATTTTAAATTCAATAAGGCGTGCTTAGAATTTTTGCTAATTACATGATATTGGGTTTTAGCGTCTTGTCCATCTTTTCTGATCATTCGTTTTCTTTTATCATTAGGATAAAGCCCAATCGGTTGATCAATCACACCAAAATTTTTGATTGGTGAATTTAGATCAACAATGGCTAAATATTCTCGTTGCAAAGTTTTGCTGCTTAGTTGACGGTTAAAAATCGGCACAAGATAGGGCGTTTTGGAGATCAAGACTAAACCGGAGGTTTCCTGATCGATTCGATGGACCATGTAGGGATGTTTGTCTTGTTTATTCAAATAACTTTCAGCGTCATTAAATAAGGTGTCGTCCTCACTATCTAGGTTGGGATGGGTTTTTTGACCGGCAATTTTATTGACTATAAGTAAATCATCGTTTTCATAGGCAACATTTAGTTTTCCATTTCCTGGCAGGTAGTGTTGGATTGTCCTCGGATCGAAGTCGAAATTCATTGTTACTGAATCGTTATTTTTAACGATAGTATTGAAGGATTGATAGTGTCCATTTATTAGAATATTTTGTTCGATGCGTAAAAAGTGTTGCCATTTTTTGGGGACAAGCCATTTTTGAAGTAATTCACGAACTGATAATTTTTCTGATCCTACTTGTCTATATGTGACTTTTTTTTGATACATTTGTTTACCTCTGGTTAAGATTTTAATTGTAATTCAAAAAGTACGCAATTATATGATAAAATTTGTTGTTACAGAGGTATGTAAGATGAATAAGAATAATAGGTTTTGGGGATGGCTAAAACCAAAATTAGCCATTGTTTGGGCCTTCATAAGAAAATATTGGAAAAGATTTCAAATCATTCGTTGGCTGATTTTACTTTTTTTAACTTTGATATTAGTTCTAAGTACGGTTTGGACATTTAAAGCTAAAACAGCTGATGTTGAGAATTTGAAATCTTCCTTGCAAACAAAAACAACGGTAGTAGATAAAGACGGGCATGATGCTGGAGAATTATATTCTAGCAAGGGGACCTATGTTAGTTTAAAGAAAATTTCTCCAAATATTCAAAATGCAGTTATTTCTACCGAAGATAGAACTTTTTGGACCAATCCAGGTTTCAGTGTCAAAGGTTATGCCAGAGCTGCATTAGGATATTTGATCCATCATGGCATTACAGGCGGTGGTAGTACTTTGACACAGCAACTTGCTAAAAACGCACTGTTGACTCAGAAACAAACGCTGTCGCGTAAGGGTGAAGAGTTGTTCTTGTCAATTGAGATCAATCGAGTATATTCAAAGAAGAACATTTTGACGATGTACTTGAATAATACTTACTTTGGTAATGGTGTCTGGGGTGTCCAAGATGCTTCTGAAAAGTATTTTGGGAAAAGTGCTAGTGAATTAAATGCTGGTGATGCAGCAGTGTTGGCTGCAACTTTAAAGGGATCCAATATGTATAACCCAATTAATAATTACAATAATTCCAAATCAAGGCGTAATCTGATCTTAGATTTAATGGTTCAGAATAATAAATTATCTGAATCGCAGGCTAAGTATTATCAGAGCCAGCCAATAACTTTGATTGATAATTATAATGATGCAAATTCATATAAGTATCCGTATTTCTTTGATGCGGTGATTGCTGAAGCGGTTAATAAATATGGTCTCAAAGAGGACGATATTTTAAATAAGGGTTACAAGATTTATACGACGCTTGATCCAGATATCCAAAAATCAATGGAGAATTCTTTTGATAATAGTAGTCTTTTCCCGGCTAATGCCAATGATGGTACGACTGTTCAAGGGGCATCCATTGCGGTTAATCCTAAGAATGGTGGGGTTTTAGCAGTCGTTGGTGGTCGTGGTGACCACACATTTAGAGGGTTCAATAGAGCAACACAGATGAAACGTCAACCTGGGTCGACTATTAAACCGTTGGCCGTTTATACACCAGCGTTAGAGAATGGTTATAGTTATGATTCTGAATTGCCTGACCAGGTAACTAGTTTTGGTAAAAATAAATATACGCCTACTAATGCTGATGGGTTATATCAAGATAAGATGCCAATGTATCAAGCTTTGGCACAGAGTGAAAATGTTCCTGCCGTGGCATTGTTAGATAAAATTGGTGTCAAAAAGGGTGTCAATTCTGTTGAGAATTTTGGAATCAACGTACATAAAAATGATCAGAATTTGGCCTTAGCACTTGGCGGCCTGGAAACGGGTGTATCACCAATGCAAATGGCTAGGGCTTATACTGCTTTTGCTAATGAAGGTAAATTGTCAGAAACACATTTTATTACCAAAATTGTTGATTCAACAGGAACTGTAGTTGTTGATAATACCGACACTTCTAATAAGCAAATTATTAGTAAGGACACGGCTAAAGAAATGACCAGTATGATGCTCGGAGTTTATAACGAAGGTACTGGTAAGACTGCCAGACCTTCTGGTTACAAGATAGCCGGTAAGACTGGTAGTACTGAAGTCCCAAATTCGTATGGTTATCCAGGTACTAAAGATCAATGGATGATCGGTTATACTCCAGATATTGTTGTTGCTAGTTGGATCGGATTTGATAATACTGATAAAAATCACTTCTTGTATGGATATAGTGAAACTGGTTTATCTTCATTATTCAAGAATGAAATGAGTAATATTTTGCCTGATACGGATAATACGTCGTTCAATGTTAAAGATGCAGCGAATATTGCTAATGAAGATAGTGGCGGCAGTAATAATTCAGCAAATTCGTTCCAAGATAGCGTAAATACCATTAAAGATAAGGCTTCACAATGGTATAATGATGTTAAAAGTTTTTTTGGTCAGTAGGAGGACAACATGGTTAATATTTATGATAGTGCCAATCAATTAGAAGAGGATTTAAGACAGACACCTGAGGTTGCCGACTTAAAACTTGCTTTTGAAGCTGTTAAAGCTAATGATTTGGCTTTCAAGTTATTTGATAAGGTTCAAAACAAACAATATGAACTACAACAAAAACAAGCAACAGGTCAAGAGATTACTAATGAGGATATTGAAGGAATGCGTCAATTAACTGACCAACTTCAAAATTACAAAGAAATTAATAACTTGATGGAAAAAGAACAAAAGATGAATTCAATGATGGAAGAATTGAATAAAATCATTTCAAAACCAATTGCTGAAATTTATCAAGGCGAAAAATAATTATATTTATCAAAAAAGTCCGGTATTTGCTAAGCAAATATCGGGCTTTTGTACTATAAAGGGAGTTTTTTTATGAAATTTATACATGCGGCCGATCTGCATATAGATACGCCATTCGCAGGTGTTAATGGTTTCTCCAGTGAATTGCAAGAGAACCTCAAAAAGTCTACATATACCGCTGCCAAAAAGGTATTTCAAACAGCAATCGATAAAAAAGTAGATTTCATTATTTTGGCGGGCGATATTTTTGATGATACTGACAGATCACTTGAGGCACAATCATTTTTAAAGGATCAATTTGAAACGATGAATAAATATGGAATCAAAGTTTATTTGGTTTACGGTAATCATGACTATTATCGAAATGATTATTCAATTATAAAATTTCCAAATAATGTGACCGTATTTGGTTCTGATGTTACAACGGCCTCATTAGAAATTGACAATATGAAAGTTGGGATAACTGGTTTCAGTTATTATCAACAGCATGTGAGCGCTGATATGGTTTCTCAATACCCTAGTCGTGGTAAATTTGATTATCAGATAGGCATTTTGCATGCTGGAGTGATGGATAATAACTATGCTCCGTTTAAAGTGACGGATTTGTTATCAAAAGGTTATGATTATTGGGCATTAGGTCATATTCATAAGCGAGAGATCCTGAATAAAATACCATATGTAATTTATCCCGGTGATACACAGGGACGCAATCAAAATGATTTAGGTGAAAAAGGATTTTATTTAGTCACGGTCAAAGATCGAATTACTACTGCACAATTTATTCCTAGTTCCGTTTATATTTGGCGCAAGGAAGTAATCGATGCTGAAGATGACGATACATTAGATAGTCTGATCTCAAAAATTTCAAATATTTTAGTAAATCAAAATACGATGACGACCTTAACGATAAATAATGCTCAAAAATTATCTGACGAAGTTGTTAAATCTATTGATCGTGGCGAAATTTTACATCATTTTAGAAATAATAAATCAGCAATTCTCTACAAAATTTATCCAAAATACAATAAAGATAATAATTTATCCGAAATAGACCAGAAATATTGGGATGATAGTAAGACCGAAGTCTTTGATCTGGATGGCATTAAGGATATGGACAGTCGTCTCTACAATAATGAAGTTATTCGAGAACATATTAACCAAACGGATTTTCTAAAAAATATGAAGGAACTCGTTGAAAATACGATAAACAAGAAATATAACGGAGAGTAATCGTGAAATTAACTAAGATTAAAATATATGGATTTGGCAAATGGATCGATCAGGAGTTTTCGATAAATGCTGATTATCAAGTGGTCTTTGGTCCAAATGAGGCTGGCAAAACAACCTTGCTAATGTTTATAAAAAGTATTTTATTTGGATTTGCGACTAATCGAGGGGAAAATAAATATCAGCAGTATAAGCCTAAGAAGGGTACACAATATGGTGGCGAATTAGAGTTTTCTGATGGTGACTCAATCTGGACCGTAGTTAGAGTCGATGGTAAATCTGGTGGAGATTTAACTTTGTTAAGAGATAATCAACAAGTACCTAATAGTTTGATGTCAAAAATCACCGGAGGGTTCAGCAAAGAAGAGTACGAAAGGACTCACGTTTTAAATGACGAAAGTATTTTTTCTATCTATAGATTGACGGCAGAACAATTAGAAACCGAAATAATGTCTGTTGGGGCCGTTGGCAGTAAAGAATGGCTGGCAGTAGCAGATGACATGGAAAACGACAGTGATCAACTGTATAAGAGTCGAGGTAGAAAACAGCCCTTAGTTCAAGCACTGGATCAGAATCAAAAATTGCTGAAACAAAAATCTCAATTCGATAATCAGCAGATGGCCTTTAAGGATACTAAGGAACAATTAAAGGCTCTACAAATTTCCGCCTCAGAAAATCATCTTCAATATCAAAGAGCAATTGAAGAGCAAAACTCGTTGTTCGGGTTATTGAAGAAATGGCCAAAATATCAAGAGTATAAACAAATGGCTCAAAAAAATATTAATGAGTATAACCAAATTACGACTGATGATTGGGAAGAGAGCTTACGATTAAACCAAGAATTAATTACGTTAAATAACAGTCAACAGGCGGCATCTTTGACCGATCATGAACAGTCACAATTGGATTTCTATCGAAATAATAGGTTCGAGCTGGATGATATCAAGAAACATAAAAATGACTTGCAACAACTCCAATTTAAAATTGGTGATATAAATCGATCTCTAAATAATAATGATAATCAGATTGATCAATTGTTTTCACAAAATCCACAGATGGATGAAAATATGCAACCATTAAAACCAGATGAGATGCTGAAGTTAAATGATGCTTCAAAATCGGGTCTGAATACTCCCTTATTAGCCGTTTCTGCGGTAGCTTTAGTAATGGTATTTTTCATGTCAGGATTTTTGAAATTCGCCGCAGGAGCTGTATTTCTAGTCAGCCTGATAGCAGCAATTTATCAACAACGTTCATTGTCAAACAAATCATCTGATGATTTTCTAAAACAAAGGGGATATAGTGGCCTTTCAAAACAAGTCGTCAAACAGTTACAGACCAGTTTGGTTCAATTACGACAAATACGTGAATCACAAGAATCTTTAGAGAAATCGTTACACGAATCTGAATCAGAATTAAATCAATGGAAGATTCAACTGCAAAAATTTAATTTAAATGTTCAAACTGATCCAGTAACTAATATCGAAAATTACTTTGATCAAATCCATCTTATTCAGACTAAAATTCAACTAATAAACTCGACTCAAATTGAATCTGAACATTCTCATATAGATAGAATTGAAGCATTGAAAGCTTCTTTAAGTGTAATTTTGGAACATAATCACGTTTCTACAATGGACGAATTGACTAATCTACATACAGAGCAGAAAAATAATCGTAATTTAATTAATCAATTAAAAGCCGATAAAGTGTATATCGGTGAAGATATGGAACAATTGAATCAATTCAAATCTTTGTCTGAACTTTCTGATAGATCAAAAAAAGTTGACGAGAAGGTTAGACAGTTTGAACAAGCTAACAATCAGACAAATCGGCAATTAGGATCACTTAAAGAAAAGCAGGAACAAATATTTGATGATAGTAGTTATCGAAGATTGATTTCAGAACTTAAACAAAATGAATCGGATTTGGTTGAATTATATGATGAATGGCTAGCTGACAGAATTGCCGGTAACTGGATTCATAGGATGCTTAACTTAGCTAGTGAAAATCGTTATCCTAAGATGTTGCAGACGGCTAAGCATTATTTCAATTTATTAACTGATGGTAACTATGTGAATATTGAATTGAATGATCAAAAATTAAAATTGGTTAAATCTGATAAAATTATTTTTGATGTCCACGAATTATCAAAGGCGACGACGGTCCAACTATATTTATCATTGAGATTAGCTTTTATTACGGAGATTTATGATTTAGTTAATTTGCCTATTTTAATTGATGATGCTTTTGTTGACTTTGATAGTAATAGAACGGAAAATATAATGGAATTAGTAAAAGATATATCAAGGAATAATCAAATTATTTATGTCACGGCTAGATTGACATCTGAAATAGATAATGGACATATTTTGAAATTAAAGGAGGGCAATCATGCCTAAGATTATTGATTATAAAAATGGTGACCAGATGAGTTTAGAGGCAATTATTAAGAAATCTGATTATCGTTTGGCAAAGAATGGGAAAAACTTTTTATCATTAGTATTTGAAGATAAGTCAGGTCAGATCCCGGGTAAGTTTTGGGATGCTAGTGAAGAAGATGCCAATAAATATCATGTTGGTACAGTCGTTCAACTAGATGGTAAAAGAGATATCTATCAAGGGAAGCCTCAGGTTATTATCAATCATTTGGGAACCTTAGATTCTAATACCGTCGATATGTCACAGTTCATTCAGACAGCTCCGATCAAACGTCAGGATATGGAGAACGCGTTTGAAGATATCTTTTTAGAAATAACCAACGGTGCTTGGAATCGTATCGTTAGATATTTGTTTAAAAAGTATCACGACCAGTTTTTTACTAGTGCTGCGGCTAAAGTAAATCATCATGATTTTCAAGGTGGATTGGCTTACCATACATTGAGCATGGTTCGCTTAGCTGAAAAAATATCAGATCAATATCCTCAAATTGATAAAGCTTTATTGATTGCTGGTGCCTGTTTGCATGATTTAGGTAAGACTATTGAATTGTCAGGGACTTTAGATGTTGAGTATACATTTGAAGGTAATATGCTGGGTCATATTACGATTATTGATGAAGAAATTGTTAAAGCTGCACAAGAAATGAAGATAGATCTTGATTCAGAGGACATGGTCATGTTGCGTCATATGGTATTATCACATCACGGATTATTAGAATATGGTTCTCCAGAGCGTCCTAAATTACTAGAGGCCGAAGTATTGCACGATATAGATGTGCTAGACGCGTCAATCAATATGATCAGTAAGGCGTTAGATAAAACCGAAGAAGGTAAGTTTTCAGAAAGAATCTTTGGTATGGATAATCGAGCATTTTACAAACATTAGGGTAGAAAAAAAGGATTTGTAATGAACCCCTTGCATTGGAGAAATCCAAGCAAGGGGTTTTTATTATGCCAAAGTATTCTGTTGAAACTAAAAT
>NZ_RHOS01000016.1 GCF_003946205.1 Companilactobacillus keshanensis
AGTCAAAGCAAAAGCACCTCCAAGATTTATTTTCTCAGAAGTGCTCTTATTTATCTGTATCAAATTATATACTCAGTACCTATCGACTATCTTTTTTTGTTACTTTTCAACTGGTAACCAGAAGGGATGTGAAGAAACTTCAAAATTTATTTCAAATTCTTGTGGTGTTAATTCTTCACCATCCATTTGACCGTATTCATCATGTAAACTACTTAACGTAAATGATTTAGCTTGTGTATGCCAAACATTCTCATCTTGTAAATGAGATCCATTCGTCAATAATTTGCTGAAAAGTTTAATGAATGTCATTCCCGTTATCTTATTAACAACGACTAGATCCAATTTGTCATCAAATGGAGTTGCTAAAGGATCAATTGCCACACCACCGCCAAAGTAAGGATGATTGGTTGCTGAAACGATATAAGCCTGATCAAATTTTTTGATGCTGCCGTCAGTCGTCACTGTTAGAGGAAATGCTTCTTGTTCTTTGATGACTTTCACTAAACTGGAAACGTATGCTAAAGTCCCCAATTTCATTTTATTTAGGAAGTCTTTTCTCTTAGAGTGATTTGTAGTATAGACAGTATTAGCGTCAAGTCCAATTCCAATATTATTTACAAAATATTTTGTCTGTTCAGGAAAAATTGCTTTGCCAATGTCAATTGGACGTGGTGTCTTCATCGACAAAATATTTTGTAATAAGATCAATGGTTTAACATGATGCAATTTTATCCCGCGACTAAAATCATTACCGGATCCAGCGGGTATGTAAGCCAGTGGCGTATTGGGATTTTTAGAGTTCTTAACTCCGTTGACTGACTGATTCAGTGTTCCATCGCCACCCAACACTAATATCTTAGCGTTTGGTTCCAAATTGTCAGCAAGTTCTTTAGCAATTCGGATACCGTCACCGTTTTTTTGTGTGGTGTGAATTTGAAAGTCAATATTGTTTTGTTTGAGAAAATGCTTAATAGTTTTCCAGATTCGTAATGATTCGCCATTACCAGCTCTGCGATTTAAAATTATTTCCAGTTTGCTAATTTTTGTCATAATAAACCCCTTAAAAAATAAAAAAGCAGATCAATTTGATCTGCTTAGATAGAAGTGGAAATTATCATTGGTAAAATCACAGGATTTCTGGCTGTACGTTTGTATAGAAATTCTTGCAATCCTTCAATTATAATTCGTTTCAATGATGCTTCAGTAACTTTTTCCTCACCGTCAAAGGCACTTTTAATTAAATGGAAGACGCGTTTTTGAGCTTGATTGATCAACTCACCTGATTCACGCATATAAACAAATCCACGTGATAAGATATCAGGTCCAGCAAGTACAATATGTTTTTGATAGTCGATAGTAGCAACTACCACAACCATACCTTCTTCGGAAAGTACTTGTCGATCATGAATAACTACATTACCAATATCGCCGACACCTTTACCATCAACGTAAACGTCTCCGGCAGGGAAGTGCCCAGCAACATGGGCAGAATCTTTAGTTAATGCTAAAACATCGCCGTTTTCTAGTAGGAAAGAGTGATCCATTGGCACATCACATAAAGCAGCTAATTCAGTATGGATCTTCAACATTCTGTATTCACCGTGAATTGGCATAAAGAATTTAGGCTTCATTAGTCGAAGCATTAATTCTTGTTCAGTTTGACCACCATGACCAGAAGCATGGATATTGTTTACTTTACCATGAATAACTTCTGCACCAGCTTCAGATAGTTCATTGATCAAGTGGTTAACGCTGATTGTGTTACCAGGAATAGGGTTACTTGAGAAAATAACCGTATCGCCTGGTTGAATACTGATCTGTCTATGTGTACCGTTAGCAATTCTACTTAGAGCAGCTAATGGTTCGCCCTGTGATCCGGTACAAAGAATCAAAGTCTCATTTGCGGGAGTTTGATTCAATTCGTGTGGATCGATCATCATGTCATCAGGAATATTGAGATAACCTAATTCACGACCATTCGCAATTGCTGATTCCATGCTTCGTCCAAAGACGGCAATTTTCCGTCCTTGTTGCATGGCGGCATCAACTGCTTGTGATACACGATAAATATTAGAAGCGAAGGTAGCAAAGATAATTCTGCCTTCTATTGTTTCAAATATTTGATGAATTGTTAGTCCAACTGATCTTTCAGATTTTGAAAATGTTGGTATTTCAGCATTTGTACTATCAGATAGTAGACATAAAACTCCATCTGATCCCAATTTTGCCATTTTTTGTAAGTTTGGAGCAGGCAAACCAGCTACTGGTGTTAGATCAAATTTAAAATCACCAGTTTCTACAATAGTACCTTGAGGCGTTTGAACTGCGACACCCAAAGTATCGGGGATAGAGTGAGTTGTTCTGAAGAAAGAAACGCTAGTTTTTGGAAATTTAATAACGGTGTCTTCTTCAATGGGATACATCTTAGTAGTTCTGAGCAAACCATGTTCTTCAAGTTTACCTTTTATTAGAGCACAGGCTAATGGACCAGCGTATATAGGAATATTAGGTAATTTTTGAAGTAAGAAGGGAATACCACCAATATGATCTTCGTGACCATGGGTAATAAATAGTCCCTTAATTTTGTCTTGATTTTGAACAAGATAACTGTAATCAGAAATAACATAGTCAATTCCTAACAGTTCATCTTCTGGAAACTTAATTCCGGCATCAATAACAATTAATTCATCTTGATATTGAACACCGTACATATTTTTACCGATTTCACCAAGGCCCCCGATGGCGAATACGGCAACTTCATTATTTTTAACTTTAAACGACATTAATTAAAACTCCGTGAGCTTGTATGAAGGGTCTTTTTGCTCATATTCCAAGTGTTTTTCATCAAGCTCCTGAATGAATTCAATATGGTACTTTGTCTTTGTTTCTACTGTTTCACGAACCTCGATACTTGAGTCAGCATTCATGTATAGTGACTTAGTAAATTCACGACGGGGGTTATCTAGTTCGCTTTCTTGATATAAAACTTTATAAATCAAATTGGTTTCTCCTTTAGTGTTTATTAACGAAACAGGTCAGCTTCGTTTATTAATTTCTTGTCCATTAAACGTGCAATAATACAGATGGAACAAGTGTAACATAGAACCAGTTTCAAGTATACTGAACGCTATTTTACGATACTACTACGGTACTTGGATCGAGTTCGAATGGTTCTTTTTTGTCTATCTTGTCGTAATATAAATGACCATTTAAATGATCGATCTCGTGTTGGCAAACGATAGCAGGATAATCTCTGACACGAAGTGTTTGCGAATTTCCATCGAAGTCGTCGTATTTGATCGTAATACGATCTGAACGAGGAACGAATCCAGGTACGTCTTTATCAACAGAGAGACAACCTTCACCTTCAGATAGTGCAGCATTTTGAACTGAGTTTCTGATGATAACAGGGTTTATCAAAGTAATTTTAAGTTGAGGTTTGTCGGACTCATCTTCTGCAGGTACCAAAACGGATGCCATCATTTTAGAAACTCCAACTTGAGGAGCAGCTAAACCGACACCGGCACGTAACTGATGCTTCTCGGCAATTTTTTCATCTTGACTGTTGATCAGATATTCCATCATGTCATCAGCTAATTTCTTATCTTCATCACTCAATGGGAATTCAACTTTTTTAGATACTTTTCTTAATACAGGGTCACCATCGCGAACGATGTCTTTCATTAAATACATAATTTCCTCCAGATATTTAGATTTGAGTTATACCAGTACTTCTATTATAAATTATTTTACGTTAAAAAATGAAATATAACTTAAATTACTTTACAAATTTATTTGGTCAGATTGATTTTTGTTAATTAAGATGTCTATTTGTGCCTTTTAATAGGAAGATTAGGAATCGGGATTCTAAAATTACTATCAAAACCATTTGGGCATCGCTTTTTTTGCTTTTGAAAAAATATCAAATTTTTGAAAATAATTTCCCAAGTTTTACCTTTAAACTTTCAGAAAGAAAAACTTTCTCTATAGATCATTTATTAAATCGCAGAAAGAAGGCGTTAAATCATTCAATGTTACTCGTGAAATCTTTATAAAGGGTCTTATTGTTGAATCTTAGACGGTATGATGTTTTTTTGGGAACAATGCCTATAACTACTGGTTCCAATACCTTGTCAGAGGATCTTAACGAAGGTTTCTACGGTATCATTGGATATTTTTGATATGAATATCACTTATTATTACACTTAAAAACAAGACTTTAATTTATAGACATATTGACAATAAAAAATATTTTTTTTATTTTTTATTAATATTGAACAAAAAAATGATAATTGTGAATCAAATAACTAAATGAACATTTTTTGGTGTCTGATATAGAAGGAACTTAATAATACTTTTAAGGTCATTTTCACTTTTAAGCTGTCAAATGTGAGTAAATGAACTTAGTTGCCATGCCCTGAAGAATCATGATAAGATAAGCTCGCACACCGATGTAACCGTTTTCAGCAGAACTAAAGGGGAATATACTTATGAACAAAACTGAGAAAGAACGGATTGCCGAAGAGGAGCAAAAAGATGCCTCTCCCGTAATAATCCAGCTCGGAATTTTTGCTGCGGTATTGTTTGTATCTAATATTTTATCTGTGATAATGCCGAAAGCATTTCCAGTACCAGTACCAGTTTGGGGTTTGATAATTCTCTATGTGCTTTTAACAACACATGTAGTTAAATTACACCAAGTTGAAAAGTTATCTGGCTTTTTGATTGGAATTATCGGAGTTTTCTTCGTTCCATCTGGTATTCAGATGTACAAAAGTTTGGATCTAATTAAGGAGGATGGAATTACTTTAATCATTGCGATTATCGCTTCAACGATAATATTATTGATAACTGTAACCTTTACTGCACGACTTTTCATTTCTATTAGTAAGAAAATTAGAAACAGGAGGGCATGACATATGCAGTTTATCAATAATACATTCTTTGGAATATTTGTTTCAGTGGTGGTTTATTTAATTGGGCTCTACTTATTTAATAGATTTAATAATTTCTTTTTATTTCAGCCACTGTTCGTCGGAATGATTTTAGGTATTTTTGTACTATGGATTTTAGAACAAACTTTGGGAGTTTCTTCTACTATAATATATGATGCTTTTTGGCATGGTGGTAAAGATAACTTCATTGGCGCCAATTTATTATTCTGGTTCTTAGGACCAGCTACAATATCTTTTGCAGTTCCATTATATAAACGAAATGATATTGTCAAAGATTATTGGGTCGAAATACTACTATCTTTAATAGTAGGTTTATTCATCAGTTTGATCATTATCTACTTAATGTGCAGAGCTCTTAACTTGAGCGATTCTGAAATCGCTTCATTATTACCACAATCAGCAACAACTGCCATTGCTTTACCACTATCAACTAGTATTGGCGGTATACCAGCTATTACTGCTATGACGGTAATTTTAAATTCGGTGATTGTATTAGCGATAGGAGATCAGCTTGTTAAGTGGTTGAAACTTGACACTGACCCTATCGGTATTGGATTAGGTTTAGGTACTTCTGGACATACGATCGGTTCAGCCAAGGCTGTAAAACTTGGTTCCATAGAAGGAGCGATGGCGTCGATTGCCGTCATTGTTGTGGGAATAGTAACCAATATTGTTGTTCCATTATTTGCACGATTGATTGGTTTAAAATAATTTTTTTCTAAGGAGATTGTTATGAAGCTTATTGACTATGGTGTAAGAGAAGATGAAATGCAATATATAAAGGATTGGTCAAAAGAAAACGATATTGAAGTTAAAATCGTTTCAGACCTGTTAACTGCAGAAACTATTGAAGCTGCAAAAGGATTCGATGGTGTTGTGGCTTACCAACAACTTCCATATGATCCAATTATTTTCGACAAGATGAAAGAATATGGTATTAATGTTATTTCACTGAGAAATGTCGGAACAGATAATTTACCTATTGACGCACTTATAAAGAATGATATTAGACTTACAAATGTTCCAAGCTATTCTCCAGAGGCTATTGCTGAATATTCAGTGACTGGATTAATGGCATTACTAAGAAGTATGAAATCTATGATCAGAAAAGTAGATAATCATGACTTTAGATGGGCACCAGATATCGGTAGAGAACTAAATACTCTTACTGTTGGTGTTGCTGGTACCGGAAGAATTGGTCGCGCAGCAATTAAAATTTATCAAGGTTTTGGGGCAAAAGTTATCGCTTATGATAAATTTCACAATTCAGAATTAGAAGAACAAGGCATGTATGTTGATAGTCTTGATGAGCTCTTAAAGAATTCGGATGTTGTAACACTTCATTTACCTAGTCTTGGTAAAGGCAATACGGTCATTAATAAGGACACTATTTCAGGAATGAAAGACGGTGCAATTGTTGTCAATACTGGACGTGGAGACTTAATTAAGACCAAAGATCTCTATGATGCAGTAGAAAACGGTAAATTGGCCGGATCTGTCCTTGATGTTTACGAAAACGAGGTTGGTATTTTCAATAGCGACCTTTCCAATAGTGAACTTAATGACGACCTACTAGAAGCAATGATCAAACATCCTAAATTTATCATCACGCCTCATATTGCCTTTTACACTACTAGGGCAGTAAAGAACATGGCTACAATATCACTAGATTCTATGGTAGAGGAACTGCAAACAGGTACCTCTAAAAATGAAATTAAATTAGGAAAATAGTTAATTCATTCACAAGGATTTCACCGGAAATTTTTTATTGAAAGCGGTTAAAAAACCCTTGTTTTTTTCATAATCAATGATAGTATAAAGAGTGTGAAAGCCCTTTCAATGCAGGTTGGACGGGTGAGTTTCTTTAATGAAAGGACTGTAAGAGAATGGCAAACAAACCGATTGTTGACTTTGAAACTATTAAAAAAGATTTATCAAATAATCCAAAGCCAATTCAAGTTTTAAATGAAAACGCTGAAATTGTGGATCAAAAAACTTTTGATTCATTTTCAGATGATGACTTAGTTGAATTTATGAAGAAAATGGTTTGGGAACGTGCATTGCACGAACAAACTATGAACTTCTCACGTCAAGGACGTATGGGATTCTACGCACCAACAGAAGGAGAGGAAGCTTCTGAAATGGGTACTGTTTTGGCAATGAAGAAGCAAGATTACTTATTGCCAGCATACCGTGATGTTCCTCAATTGATTCAACATGGGGCTACTGTTACAGAAGCATACCTATGGTCAAGAGGCCATGTTGTAGGTAACAAATATGAAGCACGTGCTATGATGCCACAAATCATCATTGGTGCTGCCTATGATGAGGCTGCCGGTGTTGCTTTAGGACTTAAGAAGAATAAAGAAGATGCTATTGCATTCACATACACTGGTGACGGTGGTACTTCTCAAGGTGATAGTTATGAAGGTATGAACTTTGCAGGTGCTTATCAAGCTCCAGCATTGTTCATCGTTCAAAATAATGGCTTTGCCATTTCAACACCACGCCACAAACAAACAGCTGCTCCAACATTAGCTCAAAAGGCTGTTGCTGCTGGTATTCCTAGTGTTCAAGTTGATGGTATGGATATCTTAGCTTGTTATAAAGTTGCTAAGGCTGCTCGTGAATATATTACAGCCGGTAATGGACCAGTTATGATTGAAACATTAACATATCGTTACGGTGCTCACTCAAGTGCTGGTGATGATCCTACTCGTTACAGAACTGAAGAAGAAACAAAACCTTGGTTCGATAAAGACCCATTGATTCGTTTAAGAAAAGTTCTTGAAGACAAGGGTCTATGGTCAGACGAGGATGAAGAAAAACTTGTTGATGAATATAAAGCATCATTCAAGGATGCTATCAAAGAAGCAGATGCTGTTGAACCAGATACAGTACCAGCAATGTTGAAGCGTACATTTGAAGTCCCAACTCCAGAAATACAAGCCGAAATTGAAAAATTTGAAGAAAAGGAGTCGAAGTAACGATGGCAAAGAAAACCTATATTAAAGCAATTACTGACGCACTTGACATTGTCTTAGACGAAGATCCAAAAACATTGATCTTCGGTGAAGATGTTGGTAAAAACGGTGGTGTATTTAGAACCACACAAGGTCTTCAAGAGAAATATGGTGAAGATCGTGTCTTCGATACTCCATTGGCTGAATCTGGAATTTTAGGTATGGCAACTGGTCTAGGTGTTACTGGCTGGCGTCCAATTCCCGAAATTCAATTTATGGGATTCTCATTTGAAGCTATTGACCAAATTGTTGGCCAACAAGCAAGAATGCGCTTCCGTTTTGATGGCAAACAAACATCACCTGTTACAATCCGTACACCTTATGGTGGTGGTACACATACCGCTGAAATGCACGCTGATAACCTAGAAAACTACTTTACAGGTACACCAGGCTTACGTGTTGTTATGCCAAGTAATCCATATGATGCTAAAGGACTATTGATTTCATCTGTTGAAAACAATGACCCTGTTTTATTTATGGAAAACCTTAAGTTATATCGTTCAATGAAGGATGATATTCCTGATGGCAAGTATACAGTTCCATTGGACAAAGCTAACGTTTCACGTGAAGGTACAGATATTACTATTGTTGCCTATGGTGCTGAAGTTAATGAAGCACTTAAAGTTGCTGAAAAATTAGCTGACGAAAAAATCTCTGTTGAAGTTATTGATTTAAGAACTGTTTCTCCTATCGATACAGAAACAATTTTCAAGTCAATTGAAAAGACACACAAAGTTGTAGTTGTACAAGAAGCTCAAAAGATGGCTGGTGTTGGAGCACAAGTTGCTTCGGCCATCTCAGAAAATGCTATTATGTCTCTTGATGCACCTATTGGTAGAGTTGCCGCTCCAAACAGTGTTTATCCATTTGCTCAAGCCGAAGATATTTGGATCCCAGGCGCAGATGAAATTGAAGAAAAAGTTAAAGAAATTTTAAATTATTAATAAAAACTACTAATAGATAGGTAATCGAAGGGAAGGATTCTAGCCATGGCATTTAAATTTAAGCTACCAGAACTAGGCGAAGGAATGGCCGAAGGTGAAGTCGCTAGCTGGCTTGTTAAAGAAGGAGACACAGTTAAAGAAGATGATTCTTTAGTTGAAATCCAAAATGATAAGTCTGTTGAGGAACTACCTTCACCAGTCTCAGGTACTATTAAACAAATCGTTGCACAAGAAGGACAAACTGTAGAAATTGGTGATACATTGATCATTATTGATGATGGATCAGCTGATACAGGCGACGATGAGGAAGCTCCAGCTGCAGCCGCATCAGATGACTCAGCTTCCGCACCTGCAGAAGAAGCTGCACCAGCAGCAGAACCTGCTAAGGATGCTACAGGATCAGCAAATGCTGATTACTTAGCAATGCCATCAGTACGTCAATTAGCACGTGATAAGGGTGTCGATTTATCACAAGTTACACCAACTGGTGACCATGGACAAATTACAAAGGCTGACGTTGAAGGATTTAACGGTGCTGCAGCTGCTCCTGCTAAGGAAGCTGCACCAGCTGCCGCAGCCGCACCTGCTGCAACAGCTACAGCAATCAGACCTTACAAGTCAGATAATCCAGAACTTGAAACACGTGAAAAGATGACTATGACTAGAAAAGCCATTGCTAAAGCAATGTCAAATTCTAAGCACAGAACTCCACATGTTACAAGTTTCGATGATGTTGAAGTTTCAGCTTTGATGGCTAACCGTAAGAAGTACAAGGCAGTTGCTGCTGATAAAGATATCAAGCTAACATTCTTGCCATATATCGTTAAAGCCTTAGTTGCTGTTATGAAGGAATATCCTGAATTCAACGCTTCTATTGATGATACAACTGAAGAAATCGTTTACAAGCACTACTTTAACGTTGGTATTGCTACAAACACAGATCATGGTTTGTATGTACCAAATATTAAAGATGCTGATTCTAAGGGAATGTTCCAAATTGCCAAGGAAATCACAGAAAATACTCAAGCTGCATATGACAACAAATTGAATGCTAAGTCAATGTCTGGTGGTTCAATCACTATCAGTAATGTTGGTTCAATCGGTGGTGGCTGGTTTACACCAGTTATCAATCAACCTGAAAGTGCTATTTTAGGTGTTGGTAAGATTGCTAACGAACCTTACGTTGATGAAGACGGAAACATCCAAGTTGGTAAGATGTTGAAGCTTTCACTAAGTTATGATCACAGACTAATTGACGGTGCATTGGCACAAAATGCCTTGAACCTCATGAAGAAATTGTTGCATGAACCAGATATGCTACTAATGGAGGGCTAGTTTAAAAATGGCAGATAATGTTGTAGAAAAAGATACTGTTATCATTGGTTCGGGACCCGGCGGATATGTTGCCGCTATTCGTGCCGCTGAATTAGGACAATCAGTAACCGTAATTGAAAAATCAGATACTGTTGGTGGAGTTTGTTTAAACGTTGGATGTGTTCCTTCAAAGGCTTTAATTACAGCCGGACACAGACTACAACAAGCTAAGAATGCCGAAACATATGGTATTACAACAAAAGAAGCCACAATTGACTTCACAAAGACACAAGCTTGGAAAGACGAAAAAGTTGTTGCACGTATGACAAATGGTGTAAATATGCTTTTGAAGAAGCATAAAGTTGAATTGATCCAAGGAGAAGCATACTTGGACAACGATACACAACTACGTATCATGCCTGCTGGCCCTCGTCAATTTATGGATAATGGTGGCGGTCAAACTATCAAGTTCAAGAATTTGATTCTTGCTACTGGTAGTCGTCCCGTTGAAATCAAAGGATTCAAGTTTGAAGACAGAATCGTTGATTCAACTGGTGGTTTGAACTTTAAAGAAGTTCCTAAGGAACTTGTAATCATCGGTGGTGGATATGTTGGTACTGAATTAGCCGGCGCATATGCTGACTTAGGTGCACATGTTACTATCCTTGAAGGTACACCACAAATCATTCCTAATTTTGAAAAGGATATGGTTTCAGTTGTTAAGAAGAACCTTGAAAAGAAAGGCGTTACTATCGTTAATAATGCCATGGCTAAGAAGGGTGAAAACGCTAAAGACAACGTTACTGTTACTTATGAAGTTGATGGTAAAGAAGCAAAAGTTGTTGCAGATTACTGTATGGTAACTGTTGGACGTCGTCCTAATACTGACAACTTTGGTCTTGAAATGACAACTGTTAAGACTACAGATCGTGGACTTATTGAAGTCGACGCACAAGGTCGTACAAATGTTCCTAATATTTATGCTATTGGTGATATTGTTCCTGGTCCAGCTTTGGCTCATAAGGCTTTCTTTGAAGCTAAAACTGCTGCAGGTGCTATTTCTGGAAAGAATACTGCTAATGACTTTATCGGTGTTCCTGCTGTCTGCTTTACAGACCCAGAATTAGCAAGCGTTGGTCTAACGCAAGCCGAAGCTAAGGATAAAGGTATTGAAGTTTCATCAGCTAAGTTCCCATTTGCTGGTAATGCTCGTGCCGTATCATTAGATGCTCCAGAAGGTTTTGTAAGATTAATTGCTAAGAAAGATACTGGTACACTTATTGGTGCACAAATCGTTGGCCCTGGTGCTAGTGACTTGATCTCTGAATTAAGTGTTGCTGTTAACTGTCAATTGAATGCCGAGGATATTGCCTTGACAATTCACCCACATCCAACATTGGGCGAACCAATTCAAGAAGCAGCCGACATTCTTATCGGATATCCTACACATATTTAGTTAATAATTTAAAAAAGATCAGAGATTCCAGTGAGGAATTTCTGATCTTTTTTGGGTTGGACAGATTGGCAAATTAGCTGATTTAAGTAATAGGTGATGCACTTGCATCACTTTTTTTGTATAGTATAGTAAATGGTTGAAAAGGGGAATACTTATGCGCGAAAACTATAGTTATCCATTAGATGAAGATTGGAACAATGATGAAATAATTACAGTAATGGCACTATACAATGCGGTTGAGTCAGCCTATGAGCATGGTATTAAACGAGAAGATTTTTTAAATAAATATCGATCATTTCAACAGGTGGTATCAATGAAGATGGAGCAGAAACGTCTGGATCATGAATTTGAGACTGAGTCAGGATATTCCATCTATAAAGTATTTAAGCAATGTCAAAAAATACCTGATAATGAGAAAGTAAGGGTTCAATATGAAAATAAATATTAAAGAGATGGATGAATTCCTAGTTGAATTACTAAGTGAAGTTGGGAAAAGCCTCTTAGTGGACTCCAAAAAGGATAAGTCTGTTGGGACAAAAAGTAGCCGGATCGACTTGGTAACCAACTTTGATAAATCTACTGAGAAATGGTTAGTTGGCAAAATAAAAGAAAAATATACTGATGCAACTATCTTTAGTGAAGAAGGCTATGGAGATGTCGTAAAAGATATGTCCGGATTAGTTTTCTTTGTTGACCCGATTGATGGTACAATGAACTTTGTGAAACGACGCGATGATTTTGCCTCGATGATAGGAGTTTATCTGGATGGCAAACCGTTTCTAGGCGCAATAATTGATGTTATTAAACAAGAAATCTATCATGGTGGACCTGATTATGGAATTTTTAGAAATAAAGAAAAAGTGATCAGTCCTAAAAATCAGTCATTACCAGAAGGTCTAGTTGACATCAGCTGGCCTATGGTTGTAGCAGATCGTTTTAATTCTCAAGCGGTTGTCCAAAAAAGTAGCGGGTTGAGGATTTATGGTAGTGCAGGGATTATTTTTGAACATTTAATCTTTGGTAGAGAGGTTCTATACATGTCTTATTTGGCTCCTTGGGATCTAGCCGCGGGTCGAGTACTCTGTGAAAGTCTCGGTTTGAAGGTCTCGACTATTGACGATAGCCCTGTAAATATGCTAAAATCACAAGTCGTAATAGTTGGTACTGAAAAAGTTGTTTCAGAGGTACTAAAGACAGTTAAAAAATAATAACTGAAACTGTGAATTACAATCACAGTTTTTTTATTGCAAGTAATCCAGTCGCATTACTATTAATGGAAGGAAGAAGTACTTTGACTAAATTAAGAGAAGATATTAGAAATATTGCCATTATCGCCCACGTTGACCACGGTAAGACAACCTTAGTTAATGAAATGTTAAAACAATCAGATACATTAGGGGAACATTACCAAATTCAAGATCGTGCTATGGATACCAACGCTATCGAAAAGGAACGTGGTATCACAATTCTTTCAAAGAATACAGCCGTTGATTACAATGGCAAAAAGATCAATATTTTGGATACACCAGGACATGCCGATTTCGGTGGTGAAGTTGAGCGTATCATGAAGATGGTTGATGGTGTTCTACTTGTTGTTGATGCATACGAAGGAACTATGCCTCAAACACGTTTCGTTCTAAAGAAAGCTTTGGAACAACACCTTACACCTATTGTTGTTATCAACAAAATTGATAGACCAGGTGCTCGTCCTGAAGAAGTTGTTGACGAAGTTCTTGAATTGTTTATCGAATTAGGTGCTGATGATACACAACTTGATTTTCCTGTTATTTATGCTTCAGCTATCAACGGAACATCAAGCTATGATTCAGATCCAGCTGCACAAAAACACACAATGGATCCATTGTTTGACACAATTTTGAAGACTATTCCAGCTCCAGTAGATAACTCTGACGAACCATTACAATTCCAAGTTGCTTTACTTGATTATAATGATTATGTTGGACGTATCGGTATTGGTCGTGTCTTCCGTGGAACTATCAAAATCGGTGACAATGTTACTGTTATGAAGCTTGACGGATCGACTAAGAATTTCCGTGTCACTAAGATATTTGGTTTCATGGGTCTTGATCGTGTTGAAGTTCAAGAAGCTAAGGCCGGAGATTTGATTGCTGTTTCTGGTATGGAAGATATCTATGTTGGTGAAACTGTTTGTCCAGTCGACCATGAAGAAGCACTTCCATTATTACGTATTGATGAACCAACACTTCAAATGACTTTCTTACAAAACAACTCACCTTTCGCTGGTCGTGAAGGTACAGAAGTTACTGCTAGAAAGATTGAAGAACGTTTAAGAAGACAATTACATACTGATGTTTCACTTAAAGTTGAAGATACTGATCAAGCTGGTGCTTGGATGGTTTCAGGACGTGGTGAACTTCACTTGTCGATCCTTGTTGAAGAAATGAGACGTGAAGGATTCGAATTACAACTTTCTCGTCCAGAAGTTATTTACAAGAACGTTGATGGCGTAAATAGCGAACCTTTCGAAGAGGTTACAATTGATACACCTGACGAATATGTTGGATCAGTTATCGATTCAATGTCACAGAGAAAAGGTGACATGAAGAACATGGAAAGTACTGGAAATGGTCAAACACGTTTGATCTTCTCAGCTCCCTCACGTGGGTTGATCGGTTACTCAACTGAATTCTTATCAATGACTGGTGGTTACGGTATCATGAACCACACATACGAAGAATACAAACCAGTTGTTAAAAACTGGGAACCAGGTAGAAGAACTGGTGCTTTGGTTTCAATCAACCAAGGCCCTTCAACTACATATAGTTTACAATCAGTTGAAGATCGTGGAAAATTATTTATCGGTGCCGGTGTTGAAGTATACGAGGGTATGGTTGTTGGTGAAAGTAATCGTGATCAAGATATCGCCGTTACTGTTACAAAAGGTAAGAACCTTACAAATACTCGTGCTGCTGGTAAAGATCACGCTGCTGCAATCAAAACTCCTAAGGAAATGTCACTTGAACAATCAATTGAATTCCTAAATGAAGACGAACTTTGTGAAGTAACACCTAAGAGCGTTAGACTACGTAAGAAGATCTTAAGCACAAATGAACGTAAGAAGTATGATAAGCAAAGAAAAATGTCTAAGAAAGCTTAATATAGCTTAATCAGGTATAACATCATTCGATGTTATACCTTTTTTATTTATTCTTGTAAATCCTGAAAGACTGGCTTTTCTATACGCGTTATTTGATTGGTGGTATAATCTTATTATTAGATTTTAGGAGTATTAATGTGAAAAAATTAAAGTTAATTGACTTGTGGATTTTAATCCCATACATCATACTTCTGGGTATTGGTGTAGTAATGGTATATTCCGCCAGTTTTTATAATGCTATGTCGAATGGTGGCAGTACTAATCAATACTTGATAAAACAAGGAATGTACGCGTTCATAAGTCTGATTCTCTTTTTTATAACTTTTATGTTGAAAGTAAAATTCTTTAAAAGTTCAAGGACTCGAGCGTTTTTATTGGCAGTTACATTAGTATCCTTAGCCTTACTGCTAGTTAGAGCATATTTTAATCCTAGTAGTAGGATCAATGGTGCATCCGCATGGATCAATTTTGGACCAATAAATTTTCAACCACTGGAATTAGCTAAGATAACTTTGATTCTTTATCTGGCTTATATCTTAACGAGCCGTAGAAGTAGACTATTGGATAATGAAAAGCTTTTTGACTCACTAAATGTTATTAGAGAACCAGTTATAACCGTTTTGACCATTATCGTTCTAGTTGGATTTCAGCCGGATATAGGTGGTGCATTGATATTGGGATTGATAACTATAGTTTTGATATCTTCGTCTTCAATACCTTTCAACCATATTTTAAAATTAGATGGTAGTTTACTTGGAGCATTTTTAGTTGGTATATTCTGGATAGCTAAATTTCAACCTAAATTTATTATTAAAAATTATCAATATCAACGTATTTTGGCAATGTTACATCCATTTCAATTGGAGCGTACATCTGGTAACCAGTTGGTTAACTCCTTTTATGCAATTAGTAATGGTGGTATTTTTGGGGTTGGTTTGGGAAATAGTATTCAAAAAAGAGGCTATTTACCTGAACCTCATACCGATTTTATCTTAGCTATTATCAGTGAAGAACTGGGACTAGTAGGAGTTTTTATAGTATTAGGCTTATTAGGATTAATTATTTTCAGGATGCTTTATCTTGGAATGAAATCAGTCAGCACTTATAATGTCTTAGTTTATTATGGTGTAGCGGTTATGATGTTGGCACAGACGATTCTAAACGTTGGTGGATTGTTAGGCTTAATGCCGTTGACAGGTGTTACATTACCATTTATTAGCTATGGTGGCTCAAGTCTATTAGTTCTGTCGTTCTCATTAGGGATAGTCTTAAATCTTGAAGCAACCAATAAATTCAATATAGAAAAACACAGGTGATTTTATGTACAAGAAAGTGGAACGTCAGGCTTTGTATGTCTGGGTCTACTCAATGAAATGGAAAAAGAAATTACAACGTTATGGGACAGTTTATTATTCATCTCCAAAAATGAAGTATGTGATGTTGTATGTTAATTCCAGTAAGGCTTCAGAGGTTAAAAAGGAATTAGTCAATAAAAAGTATGTTAAGCGTGTGACTGTTGCTCATAGAAAAGAATTAGATGAGCACTACGTTCTAAATAATAAGAAATCTGATGAGTTAGAGGAATAATTATGAAAGTTGTATCAGGTGCCTTTGGTGGATTGAATTTGAAACCAGTTCCAGGCAATAATACCCGCCCCACTTCAGCAAAAGTCAAGGAAGCAATTTTTAGTATGCTGACACCTTATTTGAATAATGGAGTAGCTTTAGATCTATTTGCAGGTACTGGTAGTCTGGGAATTGAGGCTGTATCACGTGGTTTTGAAAAAGCTTATTTGGTGGATAAGGCGTATAAGGCCATCAATACCATCAAAGAAAATGTTGAAAAAACTCATCAAGAAGAACAGTTTGTGATTTTAAAAAAATCTGCTACTGAAGCCTTAAAAGAGTTCTCTGAGAAGAAGATCAAATTTGACTTAGTGTTTTTGGATCCTCCATATAGAATGAAGATAACAGAACAAATAATTTTAGATATGATTGAAAATGACTTATTAAATGATGGAGCAATTATTGTTGACGAAACGGATTATAATGTTGAGTTAAGTTCTGATAAAATAACTCTTATTAAAGAAAAAGATTACAAAGATACAAAAGTTGTGATGTATCAATTTGGAGGATAATTATGCCAAAGAGAATTGGAATGTATGCAGGAAGTTTTGATCCTGTTACAAATGGTCATTTAACGATCATTCGTCGTGCTGCTAAGCAGTTTGATGAATTGATCGTAGCCACAATGACCAACAACTCTAAGAATTACATGTTTGGTTATCGAGAGAAAAAGACTTTTATTGAAAATGAATTAAGTGATTTAAAAAATGTCCGTGTCATTGACGGTAAAGAACAGCTGACTACAAAATTAGCTAAAGAATACGGAGCCACTACGTTGGTACGTTCAATGCGTAATTCTAGTGATTTCAGCTATGAAGCGGGTGTATTCGCTATGAATAAATCTTTGGATTCAGAAATAGAAACAATTTTTTTATTGGCCGATTCAAAGTATGCTAATATATCATCATCAATGATTAAAGAAGTCGTCAAATTTGGCGGGGATGTTTCAAAATTTGTCCCTGAAGATGTGGCAGATGCTTTAGTTAAGAAATTGCGGAAGGACTAAGCAATTGAAATTTAATAAAACTAGAAACAAGATTTTTGGTGGAGTATTTATCTTCATCATCGTCTTAGCATTCTTTACCTTTCCAACTAAGTATTATCTGGAAGTTCCCGGAAGTGCTGAATCTACGTCACAATATGTCAAGGTTGATGGCAAGCATGATAAAAAAAAGGGTGATTTTTTACTAACGACTGTTGGTATTATGCAAGGAACGCCTTTTACCTTATTACGTTCTTTAGGAGATGATTTTGAAACAATCTATCCTCGTGAGGAATTGATGGGTAATGAAACTGACCAACAATATATGCAAGTTCAGCAATACTATATGAGATCAGCGACTAATAATGCGATTCAGGCCGCCTATTCGGCTGCCGATAAACCGTTTACTAAGAAATATCTGGGTGTTTACGTAATGGATATTTTGAGCAACTCAGCTTTCAAAGGTAAATTGAAGGTCGGAGATACGATCAGTTCGATCAATGGCTATAAGTTTAAGAACTCTGATCAGTTTATTAAATATGTTCGTAAACAAAATAAACATTCAACCGTTAAAATTAGCTTTACTAGAGATGGGAAAAAGAAAACGGCTAGTGGGAAACTTGTCAAATTGGCTAGTACGAAACGTTTTGGATTGGGTATTACATTGACCGATAATACAGAGGCAAAGGGAACACCGCCAACTAAAATAGATGCTGGTGATATTGGTGGTCCATCTGCAGGTTTGATGTTTACGTTGCAAGTATATTCACAGATAACCAATAATAATCTTAAAAAAGATCGCATAATTGCTGGTACTGGTACAATTTCTCCTGATGGAACGGTCGGTCCTATTGGTGGTATCGAAAAGAAGATCTATGCTGCCTCCTCAGAAGGGGCCACTATCTTCTTTGCACCTGATGATCCAGTTACTAAAGAGATTAAGAAGTATGATCCTAATTACGTTAATAATTACCATTTGGCCAAACGTGCCGCTAAAAAAATTAATACCAAGATGAAGATTGTTCCAGTTAAGTCATTAAATGAAGCTATCAAATATCTCGAAAAAAATTAAAATAGAAGTCTGTCGGATAATTCGGCAGACTTTTTTCGTTGAAATTTAAATTTTTTAACGTAGTTTTTATTGAGGTGATTTTAATGGAAAAAGTAATTAAAGTATGTCGAGAGAATTTAGCTGTTATCGTCTTATTATTCTTACTACTAGGTTTTGGAGTTTGGAATTTAACACATAAGGCACAGATTAAATCTGTACCAGTGGCCACCAGTACCGTTGTTCAGAAAAAAACTGCTCCTAAAAAAGAGTTGACCAACAAAGGATTGGTGATAGATATTCAAGGAGCAGTTAATAATCCTGGAGTATATCATTTAAGAAATGGTGCCATTGTTCAGGAAGCAATTAAATTGTCTGGTGGATTAGTCGAAAATGCGGATGCCAAACAGATTAATCAGGCTCAAAAGGTAACTGATCAAATGCAAATAATAGTTCCCAGAGTTGGAGAACCATCGTCTTCAACAAGTAATGGGGGAGCGGACATTAAGAAACAAGTGAATATCAATACTGCTAAGGTGGAGGATTTTCAGTCGGTAACCGGAATAGGCCCTAAAAAGGCCGAGAAGATCATTGCTTTTAGAGAGCAAAATGGAAACTTTAAGGAGTTAAAGGATCTAACTAAAGTGTCTGGTATCGGCGATAAAACTTTAGAATCATTAAAAGATCAATTAACTGTTTAAATGAAAAACTATCTTATTTTTCCAGCCTTGCTTAGTTACTGTGTATCTCAATTATTTGCAGAAACAAACTGGGCCATTTGGATTTTATTGGCAGTTTTAATTTTAATGAGAGTTATTTTTTTAAAAAATCCGATCTTGTTTATTGTGATGATCATGATTGCGGGAATCGTTTGGATCAGGAATGATAATAAAATTCAAGAAATTACTCCTAATAAAGAATTTCTAACAATTTTTCCAGATACTGTTAAAATCAACGGTGACCTGATGAGTGGAGAAACGTCGATCGATAAGCAAAAAGTGAAATTCTTTTATAGGATACGTAGTCAGGCAGAAAAATCTAACTGGAAATCTTTATCTGAGCCTGTTACGGCCAGAGTGACAATCGATAAAATTGAAAAGATTAAACTCAATAGAAATCCTGGTGAATTTAATTATAAAAATTTTTTAAAAAATAGAAATATTTACTATTCGGTTCGACTTGCAAAAGTTACTCAAATTAAAAATTATCAACCAAAATCATTATCAGAAAGAATAAATGTTTTACGAATACATGGTCTAAAAAAACTAGAAATATTACCCAAATGGATAAAAATACATACACAAAGCTTACTATTTGGATACAGCAGTGGGGAAGAAAAGGAATTCTTTAATAGTTTAAGTATTTTAGGAATAATACATCTGTTTAGTTTGTCAGGGTTACATGTTTTAATGTTAGTGACTTTTTTTAGAAAATCTTTTTCTACTATTAAAATAACTCGAGAATTGACAGACGATATTCTGCTGATCCTATTACCAGTCTATGGAATTATGGTAGGATCTAAAATTGGAATATGGAGAGCAATAGTTTTGTCAATTTTGGGTATTATTATTAGTAAACTAAAGTGGAATATAAGTAAGTTAGATGTTTTCAGCCTAACAATAATAATATGTCTCATTGTACAGCCCAAGTCTATTTTAGATATGGGTGGACAATTAAGTTTTTTATTGTCGTTTGCATTATTATTTATCTATGATATAAAAAGTACAATTGGGATGACATTTAAAATCAATTTAGTTAGTCTTCCTCTGATTTGTAATTACACTTATCAGTTCAGCTGGCTAATATTATTGACAAATTTGATATTTGTTCCCTTTTTTGAATATATAATTTTACCAACTACGGTAATTGCTGTGGCAGTACCAGATTTGTCTATATGGAATATAGTAAATCAACTGTTTGATAATATTTATAAGTTTCTCGAGCAAATAGCACAGGATGATAGATTTATACTGATAACTGGTAAAATTTCTTTATTAGTCGTTTTGATCCTGATTGGTTTGAGTTTGTTTAACCTAGAACAAAAGAAATTTCAAAATAAATATTTATTCAGTTATATTGTGATTTTTACTCTGGCTGTAACATACAATAAATTTCCTTTGGCTGGTCAAGTGTCGATGATCGATGTTGGCCAAGGGGACAGTATTTTAGTGACCACGCCTTTCAATAGAAAGACAATTTTAATTGATACCGGTGGTAAATTGAGTTTCCCAAAAAAGGAATGGCAAAAAGGAACGATTTCAGATCAAGTGACAACCTCAACAATTCCTTATCTTAAGTCTCTAGGTATTAACAGAATTGATCGGATTTTCTTATCACATAAAGATGCTGATCATATGGGTAATCTACCTATTTTGTTAAGTAAATTCCCGGTATCTGAAGTTAGTTTTGGTGAAGGATTAGACGATAATATATCTATAAAAAGGATCATTAATAACAATAGTAGTGTTAAGTTTACGCATCTGAAACAAGGTGATAAATTCAAGATTGCGGATACAGGTTGGAATGTTTTATGGCCTAAAAAGAGAAGTATTGGTGAAAATGGCGATTCGTTAACCTTATTGGCCAGTATTAACGATAAGAATTGGTTATTTACTGGCGATTTGGATATTGATAGTGAAAAGAAGATTCTCGATGATTATAAAATAAAAATTGATTACCTAAAAGTAGGCCATCATGGATCGAGAACTTCAAGTGGTGATGAATTTTTAAAACAAATTTCACCAAAGTTAGCTCTTATTTCGGCCGGAGTCAACAATCGTTATGGACATCCAAATAAAGAGACCATTCAACGGTTAGATAAATTACATGTGTCACATATGAATACGGCTGATTATGGTATGATTACTTGGTATTATTATCCGTTTATGCAACAGAACAAGATAAAAACTTTTTTAAAGGGTGAAGTAATTGAAAATAAAAGAATTAAAAAGTGAATTGAAAAAGGGAAATATTCAAAATGTTTATCTTGTAACTGGTAAAGAAGAAGTATTTGTTAAACAGGTCGAAAATTCATTTAAGAGTCTTTTATTGCCAGAAGAACGTGATATGAACTTTTCTTCATTCGATTTGGAAGATACATCATTAGACGATGCAATCAATGAAGCAATTTCGGCTCCATTCTTTGGAGAAAAACGTTTAGTATTCATCAATCATCCATACTTTTTGACTGGTGAAAAATCTAAGGGTTTTGTTGAACAAAATATGGATCTCTTAACAGAGTATGTTAAAAATCCTACCCCTTCCACTGTCATGGTTATTTTTGCGACCTATGATAAATTGGATTCTCGTAAAAAAATTGTTAAACAATTAAAGAAATCTGCCGGAATTATAGATGCCAGTAAAATGGACAGCGGACATTTGGTCAAAACAATCAATGAGGATCTGAAAAATAGTGGTTATAAGATCGAAAGAAGTGCACTGGATCTTTTGATCAACAAGACACAAGGTAATTATTCTCAAATAGTAAATCAACTGGAAAAGCTGAAATTATATGCTTTGAAATCAAAAGTAATCGATGAAAGGGCGGTTAGTGAACTGGTTCCTCAGAGTTTGGATGATAATGTGTTCGAATTAATGAATCAAATTCTAGCGCAAAACATTTATCAAGCTGAAGAATTATATCAGCAATTCTTACTGCAAAAAATTGATCCAATACTATTAGTAGCCATACTGATGTCACAATTACGCACTTTGATCCAGACCAAAATATTAAACGAACGCGGTTTATCAGAATCAACCATTTCCAAGAACTTAAAGTTACATCCATATCGTGTTAAAATGTCATTAAAACAGGCTAGAAATTTAGAAATTCAACAGTTGATATTGATGTTTCATTCAATCGTTGATTTGGATTATCAAATTAAATCAGGTCAGGGTGATAAGGAATTGCTGTTTGATCTTTTTATTGCTAAATTTGCTTAATATGTCTGGGCAGCTGTAGTCGTATTAAACAATAATGATTACAAAAAATCCGTCGAATGAAGGTTAACAGCTTCATCGACGGATTTTATTATTAAAATTAGGATAAAAAAATAAGCAACTATAAGTTGCTTATGTCTTAATTCATTTTAGCAAGTCTTGACTTATCACGAGCAGCTTTGTTTGCTTTGATTAGGCCTTTTGACTTAGCCATGTCAATAGCACGTACTGCTGATCTAAATAATTCATCTTTGTTGTCAGCATTGTTTGAAGCTGAAGCTTCAAAGTTCTTGATAGCTGAACGCATTGCATTACGTTGTGAGCTGTTGCGAAGGCTAGCCTTTTCTGCAGACTTCACACGTTTGATAGCTGATTTAATTTGTGGCATCAATTTCACCTCCGATTACCTAGTGACTTAAACTCAATACATAGAATTATACATAATTGATACTTTCAATGCAATAAATTATTTGTAATTAATTTAATGATTTGCATAGTTCTCTGGATTTTAATTGGTTTTTTATATTGAAAGTAAACTATATATATAGTAAACTGATTAACCGTACTAACCATGCTCTGTTTGACGATTCACCGTCGTTTTGCATAGTTTGGCCAAATTAATAGGAAAAGGTGAATGAAATGGCTATTTCAAAAGAAAAGAAAACAGAAGTTATCAAGCAATATGCTCGTAAAGAAGGAGACACAGGTTCTCCAGAAGTACAAATTGCTGTTTTAACATACGATATTAACTCATTGAACGATCACTTGAAGGTTAACAAGAAAGACCACCATTCATATGTTGGTTTGTTGAAGAAGATTGGTCACCGTCGTAACTTGCTTAAGTATCTTAGAGATAATGATGTACAACGTTACCGTGAATTAATCAAGTCACTTGGCCTACGTCGTTAATATTTATTTTAGGGGATTCCATTCGGAATTTCCTATTTTTTTTGCTAAATTTCAATTTACTGAACGGTGTGATAGAATAACAATCAGGTACATATCAAGTAGTCTTAAGTAGATGGACTCAAAACGACAATTAGATATTGTTATCTATTTATATTTAAGAAATGAGAGATGAAATAATGAGCAAAAAAATAAAAATTATTCTATTAAGCGGAGTTCGCGAAAATGGAAAGAATATGTATGCGGTAGAAATTAACAACGAGATTTACATTTTGGATATCGGTTTACAATATCCTGATAACGACTTGTATGGGATCGATGTAGTTGTTCCAGATATGACATACATTAAGGAAAATATTAGCAAAGTAGTTGGTATTTTCTTATCACATGGTCACGCTGATGCTATTGGTGCTTTGCCATATTTGATTGGAGATTATGATATTCCTGTCTTTGGTTCAGAAATGACAATTGAACTAGCCAAAATAGTTTGTTCGAATGATCGTCGAAGCAAAAAATTTGATGATTTCCATATTATTGATGAAAATACAGCCATTGATTTTGAAGAAGCTACCGTAGCTTTCTTTAAGACAACTCATTCAATTCCAGGTTCTTTGGGTATTGATATTAAAACTAGTGAAGGACAGATTGTTTATACAGGTGACTTCAAGTTTGATCAGGCCGCTGTACCAACATATAGAACTGACTTTGGACGTATTGCCAAGATCGGTAGTGAACGTGTCCTTGCACTATTGAGTGATTCAGCCAATGCGGAATCACCATATGAGAACTCGAATGAACGTGATATTTATGAATATATTCTTGATATGTTCAATTATCACGATGGTAGAATTGTTGTAGCACAAGTTGCATCAAACATTCAAAGAATGCAACAGGTTCTTGATGCAGCAGATAATACAGGACGCCAAGTCTTTTTGTCCGGTACTGATGCCGAAAGAATTTTAAAAACGGCTATGAAGTTGGGTTATTTAAAGATCAATAACAAAAAACTTATTGTTAAAGGTAAGGAATTAGATGATGTAGACCCAAGTAAGTTGGTAGTTATTGAGACAGGAAGAATGGGTGAGCCTATTAAGTTATTACAAAAAATGGCTAATCCATCTTCAAAGACCAAATTTCAAATTGAAGAAGGAGATTTAGTATTTATTGCTACAACTCCTTCTCATGCAATGGATACAAGCTTTGCTAAAACACGTGATGCAATTTATAGAACTGGTGCAGAAGTAAAATCATTAGGTGACGATCTTCATTCATCAGGCCATGCTAACAAGAGTGACCTACAATTAATGATTAATTTGTTACAGCCTGAGAATATCATTCCTGTACAGGGTGAATATAGACTCTTGGATGCTCATGCTCGAATTGCTCATGAAACCGGTATTCCATATCAAAATATCTTCCTTACTAAAAAAGGTGACGTTTTGAATTATGAAAACGATCAATTTTATTTGGGTAAGGGCGTAGAAGCTGGAGATACCATGATCGATGGAATTGGTGTCGGTGATATAGGAAGTATCGTTCTTCGCGACCGTGAATTATTGGCGGAAGATGGTGTTTTCATTGCTGTTGCCACAATTGATCGTAAGAAGAAGAAAGTCGTTGCTAAGCCTAAAATAACAGCCCGTGGATTTGTTTACATGCGTGCTAGTCGTGACTTACTCAGTGAAAGTTCTGATTTAATTGTTGATACTATTGTTGATTATCTTCAAAATAGTAAGGACTTTGACTGGTCAGACCTTAAGCAAGGTGTTAGAGATAAACTGAATCATTTCTTATATGAACAAACAAACCGCCATCCGGTCATCTTGCCAGTTATTATGGAAGTTAATCAAAATAGACATCGAAAATCTAAAAAGTAAGATCAAATGATCTTTTATCAAGAGGTATTTTATGGACGACTCAGATAACCTAAAGAAAATATTAGACGCAGCTGACGATGCATTCAATAAAGGTGATTGGGATGAAGCCACTGAACTTTATACCGAAGCATATACTATGCAGCCATCCTTTTTAATAAATCAAGGACTGGCTGCTTCTTTGTTGAACCTAAAAAAAGCTGATGATGCTGAGGCCGTCATTTTAGATTACTTCAATTATTACCTCAGTGATGCTGATGCAGCTAAGCTTGCAACTGATATTGTGCTAGAAAACAATGATTTCTTATTAGCAAATCAGATTATTAATTATTATAAGAACAATAGTTTCTCTACTATTGATGAAGAATTTATTCTTGATTTTAAACATCGTGTGGATTTGGCCGAGGAGCGTCATTTACGCTCATTTAGGCCCCATATGACAACAATATTGACTCGTTTACGTTCAATAGTAACAAAACCCATGGTCACTCAAATTCAGCTTATACGGAGTATGAGAGAATTTGACAAAAAGGATTATATTGTTGGTTCCAGATTACTGTTGGGAAATCCGCTCTTACATCCGTTGTTGAAGAGTGAGTTAGTTGAAAACCTGTATAAGTTAGGTGTGGATGAAGAAATTGATATTTCATTTTATGGTGAAATGAAATCATGTAATCCATCAAAATTAAAACCAATCATGGCAACTGATATCTACTTAAAGATGTGTGATGAGCTGGATAAAGTTTTGGCCGACAGTAAAAATGAGACGCAAGTTGAGAATTTACGTGGAGAGTTATCATTATATGCTGCTATGGTCTATCCATTTGGAGAAAATATAATAAAAAGCCCAAGTCTCTGGACAAACCTTTTCCTTTTGCGGTATGGTCTTATAGATGAGTCTGATGTTAAAGACAATTCACACTTTTCAGAGGTGAAGAGTTGGATCGATAGGTTCGATTCTTTAATAAATATGTTTCAGCAATGAAAATAATGCATTTTTTTCGTTATTAGTATTTACAATTTGGATTGTGCCCCGTATAATCCAAAGAGTATATTTTTAGTAGGCGATTTGCGTTGTATTGCTTTGCTTTCGCCCCTGAAAGTAGTATAATTTTTCAGTAAAGAGTCATCTAAAGAACATTTTCTTTGGATTAATCTTATGAAATGAAATTTTAGGAGGATTCTTTGTAATGGCAGAAAAAGAACATTATGAGAGAACAAAGCCCCATGTAAATATTGGGACAATTGGTCACGTTGACCACGGTAAGACAACATTAACAGCCGCAATTACAAAGGTTTTGGCTGACAAAGGTTTAGCTAAAGCTGAAGATTACGCTGATATTGATAAAGCTCCAGAAGAAAAAGAACGTGGGATTACTATCAACACTGCTCACGTTGAGTATGAAACTGAAAAGCGTCACTATGCACATATTGATGCTCCAGGACATGCTGATTACGTTAAGAACATGATCACAGGTGCTGCACAAATGGATGGTGCCATCCTTGTTGTTGCTGCAACTGATGGTCCTATGCCACAAACTCGTGAACACATCCTTTTGGCTCGCCAAGTTGGTGTTGAATACATCGTTGTATTCCTAAACAAGACAGACCTTGTTGATGATGACGAACTTGTTGACTTAGTAGAGATGGAAGTACGTGAATTACTTTCAGAATACGATTATCCTGGTGACGATACACCTATCGTTCGTGGATCAGCTTTGAAGGCTCTTGAAGGTGACCCAGAGGAAATTAAACACGTTGAAGAACTACTTGATGTTGTTGATGAATATATCCCAACACCAGTTCGTGAAACAGACAAGCCATTTATGATGCCTGTTGAAGACGTATTTACAATTACTGGACGTGGTACTGTTGCTTCTGGTCGTATCGACCGTGGTGAAGTTAAAGTCGGTGATGAAGTTGAAATTGTTGGTCTTAAAGAAGACGCTACAAAATCAACTGTTACTGGTCTAGAAATGTTCCGTAAGACATTGGATCTTGGTGAAGCCGGAGATAACGTTGGTGTTCTTCTTCGTGGTATTAACCGTGATCAAGTTGAACGTGGACAAGTTCTTGCTAAACCAGGTTCAATTAAAACTCATACAAAGTTCAAGGGTGAAGTTTATATTATGACAAAAGAAGAAGGTGGACGTCATACTCCATTCTTCTCAAACTACCGTCCTCAATTCTACTTCCATACTACTGACGTTACTGGTGTTATCGAATTGCCAGAAGGCGTTGAGATGGTAATGCCTGGTGACCAAGTTACTTTTGAAGTTGACTTGATTGCTCCAGTTGCCGTTGAAGAAGGTACACGTTTCACTGTTCGTGAAGGTGGACGTACTGTTGGTGCTGGTGTTGTTACAGATATCTTAGACTAATCTCTTTGATTCTATCTAAAAAGAGTTGAGACTACGTCTCAGCTCTTTTTTATTATCATATATTTGATAAAGAAAACGCTTTAAGGTATCTTATAATAGTGAACTAATGGCTTAAAAGCCTATATTTAGCGTGAAATATTTACAATATTATTGATTTAAGGTAATATTACAAAGTATGAGATCGTGAAATACCGGAGGGATAAAATGTCTGCTAAGGCTGAATTTACAAAAAAAGAAAAAAATACTGGTGAATTAAAATTTGAAATTGACCAAGATACTATCAAAAAGGGTTTAGATACTGCTTTTGATCGTGTAAAGAAAAACTTAAACGTTCCTGGTTTTAGAAAGGGTAGAGTACCTCGTCAAATTTTTAACCGTATGTACGGAGAAGAAGCTTTGTACGAAGATGCTTTGAACGCTGTTCTACCAGAAGCTTATGATAAGGCTGTTAGTGAAGCTTCAGTTGAACCTGTTGACCAACCACAAATTAGTGTTGACTCAATGGAAAAAGACGAGCCATGGGCTATCAGTGCAACTATTACTGTTAAACCAGATGTTGAACTTGGTAACTATACTGGTCTTGAAGTTAAGAAGCAAAAGCGTAATGTTATGAAGACAGACGTTGAAGCTCGTCTTACAGAATTACAAAAACAACAAGCTGAACTTGTTCTTAAAGACGGTAAAGCTGAAAAGGGCGACACAGTTGTTATTGATTATGCGGGCTCAGTTGATGGCAAAGAATTCGATGGTGGCAGTGCTCAAAACTATTCACTTGAATTGGGTTCAGGTTCATTTATTCCTGGGTTTGAAGACGAATTGATTGGTCACAGTGCTGATGAAGATGTTGACGTAAACGTAACATTCCCAGAAGACTACCAAGCAAAAGATTTAGCTGGTAAGAAGGCTATCTTTAAGACTAAGATCCATGAAGTTAAGACAAAGGAATTGCCAGAACTTGATGATGACTTTGCTAAAGACGTTGACGAAGATGTTGATACTTTAGATGATCTTAAGAAGAAGATCCATGACGAATTAAAGGATCAAAAGAAGCAAACTGCTGAAGACAACATTCAAGAAGAAGCTATCTCAGCTGCCGTAAAGAATGCCAAGATTGACGAAGTACCACAAGCAATGATCGATACAGAGGTTTCTAACCAAATGAACCAATATCTATCAAACTTACGTCGTCAAGGTATCGATCCTAAGTTGTACTATCAAATGACAGGTACAACAGAAGATGATATGAAGAAACAATTCTCAACTGACGCCGAAGAACGTGTTAAGACTGATCTTGTCATCGAAGCAATTGTTGCCAAAGAAGGCATCAAACCTACAGAAGATGAAATCAAAGATGAAGTTAAGTCACTTTCTGATGAATATAAGATGGACGAAAAAGCTGTTAGAAATGCTCTTACAGATGATATGTTGGCCCATGATATTTCAGCTAAGAAGGCTATCGAACTTATCGTTGATTCAGCTGAAGAAAAATAATTGATTATTGAATGAAGAAGCCTATTGGCTTCTTTTTTTTAGGTGATTAATTGATATGAGTTTAAGGTAAAATTTGTTTAAAACTAATTACTTTACTCTTAACAGCTTCAATGCTAGACTTTCAAAGTATTGGAACTATTGAAGGAGAAATCGCATATGTTTGATAGTACAGAAACTACAGGCACAATCAGTTGTTCTTTCTGCGGAAAGACACAAGATCAAGTTCAAAAAATTGTTGCAGGACCAGGCGTATATATTTGTAATGAATGTATCGATCTTTGCAAAGAGATCATTGATGAGGAATTAAATGAAAACAAACCATTAGACCTTGAAAATATCCCTACACCAGTAGCAATTAAGAAGATCCTTGATGATTATGTCATTGGTCAAAGTGATGCTAAACGTGCTTTATCAGTTGCCGTTTACAATCACTATAAGAGAATTAATAAGATGGAAAACTCAAAAGATGGTGACACAGAGTTGCAAAAGAGTAATATTGCTTTAATTGGACCAACTGGTTCAGGTAAAACATTCCTTGCTCAAACTCTTGCTCGTATTTTGAAGGTACCTTTTGCTATTGCTGATGCAACAACTTTAACTGAAGCAGGTTATGTTGGTGAAGATGTTGAGAATATCTTATTGAAGCTATTGCAAAATGCTGACTTTGATGTTGAAAAGGCTGAACACGGGATCGTGTATATCGATGAAATTGATAAGATTTCAAAGAAGAGTGAAAATGTTTCTATTACACGTGATGTTTCAGGAGAGGGTGTTCAACAAGCACTGCTTAAAATCCTTGAGGGAACAATCGCTAGTGTTCCACCACAGGGTGGAAGAAAACATCCCCAACAGGAGCTTATTCAAATTGATACTACTAACATTCTATTTATCGTTGGTGGTGCCTTTGATGGGATCGAACAAATTGTTAAAAACCGTTTAGGCGATAAGACAATTGGTTTCGGTGCTGAGCATGATATTAATCTCGATGAGGAAAAGAGTTTGATGCAGCAGATCATTCCTGAGGATTTGATGAAATTTGGTATAATTCCAGAATTCATCGGTCGTATTCCTATCGTTACAGCTCTTGAGAAACTTACTGAGAGTGATTTGGTTCAGATCCTTACTAAGCCTAAGAATGCCCTTATTAAGCAATATCAAGAACTAATGTCACTTGATGGTGTTGAGTTGAAATTTACTGATGGTGCCTTAAATGAAATTGCCAAGATGTCAATTGAAAGAGATACTGGTGCTCGTGGATTGCGTTCAATTGTTGAGGAAACAATGTTGGATACAATGTTTGATATTCCGGAAAGAAAAGATGTCAAAATGGTTAAAGTAACTAAAGATGCTGTCCGTAAAGTTAAAGAACCAGAATTAATTCTAAAAGATGGAGAGGTTGCCTAGTGGGCAATCTTTTTTTATATTCTTGATTGCATGTCATATGTTAAAATAAAAGCATTGAGGTGAATTATGCAGGTAAATAATGTTTCAATGAACTTAAGTGCGGTTAGTTCTAAGCAATATCCAGATGATGGTTATCCAGAAATTGCACTATTAGGGCGTTCTAATGTGGGTAAATCATCACTGATCAATACGCTTATTAATCGGAAAAGCTTTGCCAGAACGTCAAGTACTCCAGGTAAAACACAAACACTTAACTTCTATAATATAGAAGAACAACTTTATTTGGTTGATGTTCCAGGATATGGATTTGCTAAAGTCTCTAAGAAGCAACGTGAAGAGTTTGGTACCATGATCGAAGAATATTTAACAACTAGAGAAGTCTTAAAGGGTGTAATTATTTTAACTGATGGTCGTCATGTACCAAGTGAAGATGATGTATCAATGTATCAATACGTTAGTTATTTTCATATTCCCACGTTGATCGTTTCTACTAAGATGGATAAAGTAAAGAAGAATCAATGGAATAAGAGTAGTAGTCAAATTATGAAGACAATGCAGATCAATCAAACTGATGAAATACAAATGTTTAGTGCAGAAACTAAATATGGTAAAGAGCAGGTTTGGGATTGGATCGAGTCAAAAATGGTAAATTAAGGTCACAGATATTGGTTGTGGCCTTTTTTGCTGTCCACATTTGTGAGGAATTTAATTTATTACTATCGAATATATTAAATTATATTGGTTTCGAATTGAAACAATACTATAATGAAAGCATTAACAGTAATGGAGGGATATGAATGTCTACTTTAGAAATTAAAGATCTACATGTTTCGGTAACTGACGATGAGAACGGTGAAGGACAAGAGATCTTAAAAGGCGTTAATTTAACAATGAGTACAAATGAAATCCACGCGATTATGGGACCTAACGGAACGGGTAAGTCGACTTTATCACAAGCAATTATGGGTAATTCAGCTTATAAGGTAACTCAAGGAGATATTTTACTTGACGGCAAAAGTATCTTGGAATTGCCAGTTGATGAACGTGCGCGCTTAGGACTATTTCTGGCGATGCAATATCCAGCTGAAATCCCTGGTGTTACAAATGTTGAATTTATGCGTGCTGCCATCAATTCACGCCGTGAAAAAGATGATCAAATTCCCGTTATGGATTTCATTAAGAAACTGGAATCCAAACAAGATATCTTGGATATGACTGATGAGATGTCAGAAAGATACCTTAATGAAGGTTTTTCCGGTGGTGAAAAGAAACGTAATGAAATTCTACAATTACTAATGATTGAACCAAAATTTGCTATTTTAGATGAAATTGACTCAGGTCTAGATATTGATGCTCTAAAGGTTGTTTCACGTGGAGTTAACTCAATGCGTGGTGATAACTTTGGTTCATTGATCATCACTCACTATCAAAGACTTTTGAATTATATCGTTCCAGATCAAGTACACGTTATGATGGATGGAAGAATTGTTAAGAGCGGTGGCCCAGATTTGGCTAAGAAACTAGAAGACGAGGGTTATGCTGGTCTACGTGACGACTTACATCTTGATGTTAAACTAACGGATGAAATTTAGGAGGAGGAGTTATGCGAGCTAATTTAATAGATAAATATAAAGACGACGTGACTTCCTTTTCTCAATCTAAAGGCGAACCAGATTGGTATCAGAAAGTACGTCTTGACAGTTTGGAAAAAGCCGAAGAATTATCTCTCCCTAAATATGAAAAAATTAATTATCGCAGTTGGAGATTGGATCGCCCAGGTTCAATCGAAAGCGCGGATACTAGTGAATTTAATAGAAAACCTCAAGCAGAAAATTATATCTACCAAGTTGGAGATAAAACTATCTCAACTAACTTAGAAGATGAATTATCAAAGAAGGGTGTTATTCTGACTGATATTTTTTCAGCTATGAAAGATTATCCTGAATTGATGCAAAAGTATTTTATGACTAAGGTTACTAAAACGACTGATAATAAATTGACTGCCTTGAATGCTGCGTTCTTAAATAGTGGTGTATTCTTGTATGTTCCAAAAGGTGTACGTATAACTAAATCCATTCAGGCTATGTTTGTTCAAGATAATTCAATTGATTGTGACTTTGTACATCATGTTTTAATTGTTGCCGATGCCGATACTGAAGTAACTTATTTGGAAAATTTGGTTTCTGAAGGTTCTGGTTATAAAAATAAAGCCAATGTTGTTGTGGAAGTAATTGCAGCGGACAATTCACGAGTACATTTTTCAGCACTTGACCAATTGTCAAAAGATACGACGACTTATTTGAATCGCCGTGGCATTACAGGTAACAATGCCCGTCTTGATTGGGCCATTGGTTTTATGAATGATGGAAACGTTATTGGAGATTTTGGGACCGATCTATTAGGCGAAGGTTCCCATACAGAAGCCAAAGTTGTAGCTATTACAACTGGTGAACAAGTTCAAGGTATTGATACTAAAGTTACTAATTACGGTAAACATACAATTGGACATATCCTTCAACACGGAGTTATTTTGCAAAAATCAACACTTACCTTTAATGGTGTTGGTCATATTGTCAAAGGTGCTAGAGGTTCTGATGCACAACAGGAGAGTCGTGTTCTGATGCTTTCTAGAAAAGCTCGTGGTGACGCTAACCCAATTCTTTTGATCGATGAAAATGATGTTACGGCTGGACATGCTGCCAGTGTCGGTCGTGTCAATGAAGATCAAATGTATTATTTGATGAGTCGCGGTATTGATGAAAAAACTGCACAAAGATTAGTTATTCGTGGATTCTTAAGTAGTGTTATTTCTGAGATCCCGGAAAAAGATGTGCGTGCTAGTTTAACTCAGATGATCGAGAGGAAATTAGTCTATGGACAACAATAATATTTGGAGAAAAGATTTCCCTATCCTTGATCAAAAAGTTAATGATGAGGATTTAGTTTATTTGGACAATGCCGCAACAACGCAAAAGCCTAAAGAGGTTATTTCTAAAGTAGTCAATTTTTATTACAGCGACTACGCTAATGTGCATCGTGGTGTTCATACCCTAGCTGAGCGCTCAACTGAACAATTTGAGGCTGCACGTGAAAAGGTTAGAAAATTTATCAATGCTAAATCCGCTAAAGAGATCATCTTTACTAAAGGCGCTACTAACTCATTAAATCTTGTTGCACAAAGCTACGGCGAACAGAATATTCATGAAGGTGATGAGATCGTCATTTCCTATATGGAGCATCATAGTAATCTAGTTCCATGGCAACAATTGGCTCTCAAAAAGAAAGCTACTTTAAAATATATTGAGTTGACCAAAGATGGCCGACTTGATATGGAAGACGCTAAAAAGAAGATTACAGATAAGACCAAAATTGTCTCGATCACTCAAGCATCCAATGTTTTGGGTGTCATTAATCCCGTTAAAGAATTAGCTGAAATGGCGCATGCTCATCATGCGACCATAGTGGTTGATGGTGCACAGTCTATTCCTAATATGCCAGTTGATGTAAATGATTTGGATTGTGATTTCTTTGCCTTTTCTGGTCATAAGATGATGGCCGAAGGTGGAATTGGCGTTTTGTATGGTAAGCAAGACCTTTTAGAGCAGATGCCTCCAGTTGAATTTGGTGGTGAAATGATCGAGTTTGTAAATAAATTCGATAGTTCGTGGAACGAATTACCATGGAAATTTGAGGCTGGAACACCTAATATTGCCGGTGCTATTTCTTTAGGTTATGCAATCGATTATTTAGAGTCGGTCGGCCTAGATAATATTCAAAAAAATACGCAAGCAATTGTTGACTATGTATTGCCTAAGTTACTTGCCATTGATGATTTAATAGTTTATGGACCACAAGATCCTGTGGATCACACAGGCGTTATCTCGTTTAATTTGAAAGGTTTACATCCACATGATCTGGCAACTGGTTTGGATATGGAGGGTGTTGCTGTTCGTGCAGGACATCATTGTGCACAACCATTAATGACATACTTGGGACTTAAAGCTACTGCTAGAGCTAGCTTTTATCTGTACAACACTATTGATGATGCTGACAAACTAGTTGAAGCAATTAAAGCAACGAAGGAGTTCTTTAAAAATGTCACTATCTAAAATGGATAACCTTTATCGTCAAGTGATTTTGGATCATTCTGAAAATCCTCATCATCATGGGGAGCTACCTAAATCTACTAATGAAATTGAATTAAAAAATCCTACTTGCGGTGATGTATTAAAATTACAACTTGAAGTAGAAGATGGAATTATTAAAGATGCTGCTTTTAGTGGCTATGGTTGTACGATCAGTCAAGCATCGGCCAGTATGATGACGGATGCCGTGATCAATAAAAAAGTTGAAGATGCTGACAATATGGTACAAGTCTTTTCCGATATGATCATTGGTGAAGATGTTGATACTCATGTTTTGGAAGACGCGGCTGTTTTGCAAGGAGTTTCTAAATTCCCGGCTCGAATCAAATGTGCAACCTTAGCTTGGAAAGCATTACATAAATCATTGACTAATCAAAGCAAATAGGAAGTGAATAATATGCCAGAAACTGAAAATACAAGAAATAATGAAGAAGCTGTTTCTTCTGTAAAATCATTGGATCTAAAAGATGACTATGACTTTGGCTTTCATGATGATGTCAAACCCGTTTTTTCAACTGGTAGAGGACTAACAGAAGACGTTGTTCGTGCTATTTCTAAAGAGAAAAACGAACCAAAGTGGATGTTAGACTTTAGATTGAAATGTTATGAAATGTACAAAAAGATGCCAATGCCTAAATTTGGTCCTGATTTGTCAGGATTAGATTTGGAACATATGCGTTACTATCAAAAAGCAACTGACAAGAAGTATCGTGATTGGGACGATGTTCCAACTGAATTGAAAAACACTTTTGATCGATTAGGCGTTCCAGAGGCCGAAAGAAAATATCTAGCCGGATCATCGGCACAATATGAGTCAGAAGTTGTCTATCACAATATGCGTGACGAGTTCGCTAAGTTTGGCATTATCTTTACTGATACAGATACTGCTTTACGTGAATATCCGGAATTATTTAAAAAATGGTTCGGAAAATTAGTCCATCCAGAAGATAATAAGTTTGCAGCTCTAAACGGTGCCGTTTGGTCTGGGGGGTCGTTTATTTATGTACCAAAGGGTGTAAAATTAGATACTCCTATTCAGTCATATTTCCGTTTGAATGCGGAAAATAGTGGTCAGTTTGAAAGAACTTTGATCATTGCTGATGAAGGATCAAGTATTCAATACGTTGAGGGATGTACAGCTCCTAATTATTCAACTGACAGTTTGCATGCTGCAGTCGTTGAAGTATTTGCCGAGAAAGACGCATATGTACGTTATACAACCATTCAAAATTGGTCTAATAATGTTTACAGTCTTGAGACAAAACGTGCTCAGGCCATGGAAAATGCCACAATGGAGTGGGTCGATGGTAACCTTGGTTCTAAGATCACTATGAAATATCCTAGTGTTTATCTTGATGGTGAGGGTGCCAGAGGTACAATGCTGTCCATCGCTGTTGCAGGGCACAATGTTGATCAAGATGCGGGTGCCAGAATGATTCATGCAGCCAAGAATACTTCATCTTCGATCGTTTCAAAATCGATTTCAAAAGATGGTGGTGCGGTAGATTATCGTGGTACAGTTCGTTTTGAAAGAAATTCAGATGGATCAAAGGCTCACGTTGAGTGTGATACGATCATCATGGATGAAGATTCTAGTTCTGATACAATACCGTACAACCAAATTCTTAATGGGAACGTTTCGATGGAACATGAGGCTAAGGTTTCTAAAGTTTCAGAGGAACAACTCTATTACTTAATGAGTCGTGGTTTGAGTGAAGAAAAGGCTACTGAAATGATCATTATGGGATTTGTTGAACCATTTACTAAGGAATTACCAATGGAATATGCCGTTGAATTGAACCGCCTTATCAGTTATGAGATGGAAGGTACTGTTGGTTAAAGTTTAAATTAAATGATTATGTTAAAAGCCAATACTAAAATTCAGTATTGGCTTTTATTGTGGAAAGAAGATAAATTGATAGATAATGTTACTTATACGGAACTAGTTTTTGCTAGAGTAAATAAAAAGTTAAATACGGATTTATCTAAATCAAGGATTAAAGAAATAGTTAACGGAATTTTATCTGATGAAAATAGTTTTATTGAAAGAATTGGGAAAAATTATTACGTTAGAAATAAGAAATATAAAATCAGATTAACAATAAATTCATCAACGAAAAGATTAATAACAGTAGATTCAATTCTTTAGAAAAAAAAGTTCAAATTTAGCGAAATTTACTTTAACAAACTAAAAATGGAGTTGAATATGGATCAATTAACTGTTTTAATCATGAGTTTATTGTCATTTAAAGGAATCGGTAACCAGGCTGTTATAAGATATTTAAATGAATCAAAACAGCATTTAAAGAAATTTGATTTTGCGGAAATAAGTACGACAAAGATTTCTAAAATTAGAAAATTGCTGAATGAGGGGATTATTTCTAATAAAACTTGGGAAACGACCAATGAAATAACCTTAAAGCGATTACAAATCAGTTTTCAAAAAAATATTCAAATCATAAATTACTTCGAAGATAATTATCCAAAAAAATTACAAAATATGTCAAATCGTCCCGTTCTGCTATACCTAAAAGGTAATTTTCGACTGTTAAAAGCAGAAAAAATATTAGCGATTGTCGGAACAAGAACACCTAAAACAGTCAGTCAGACTTGGGTATCCAAAATAGCCAGTGAATTGGCCAATGATCATGTTATTGTTAGTGGCCTTGCCAAAGGCATTGATACCATGGCTCAACAGCAAATCGTAGATTGTCATAGACAAACAATTGCTGTTTTAGCAAATGGATTAGATATGCCGATCTATCCTTATGAGAATGAAGAATTGGCGGCAGAAATTTTAGCAAATGGAGGACTGTTAGTTTCCACGTATCCCAATGGAACCAAAGTCTACTCACATAATTTAGCGGCTAGAGATGAATGGCAGAGTGCATTGAGCGATGGTGTGATTGTCGCTGAAACAGGGATGCGTGGAGGTACTACTAATACGATTAACTTTGCACTAGAGCAAGAAAAGTTATTGATGATGTACGATCATTTAGAATTATCAGGTAATCAATTTTTTTTAAATGATACTCGAATTAAATCAATAAAGAATTATTCTGATATTATTAAGCAAGAAAAAAACCATATCGAATAAATTCGACATGGCTAATTATTATTTGAGGTTTGAATAGTCGTGGTTAATGGCTTCCTCAAGATTATATTTATTATCTTCAAAAGTATATTTTAAAATACTGCAATTAGTAAATCCACTTCGTAATATTTCAATAGAATCGTTCCATTGATTATTGAAAGACAAGATTGAAACATAATGACTTACTACTAGGACGTTATTAACATCTTGGTTCATAATGTCATTTAATTCTTTTGTCACACGTTTCTGAACGTTTATCATGTCTTCACCACCATATTGAACAAAAGCATCATTGAAGAGCTCATAATGTGATTTGATCGGATTTAAGCGAGTATTTTCACCCTCAAATAATCCAAAGTACATTTCCTTTAATCCTTTACGGCGTTCGTATGGCATGTCGGTTATCAATTCCAAAGTGTCACTTGCACGTTCTGAAGTTGAAGAGTAGGCAGCATCGAAAGTGATGTTGTTATCTTCATAATATTTTTTTGCTACTTTAGCTTGATTGTAGCCAAGCTCTGTTAGTGGAGCATCAGACCAGCCTTGCATTTTTCCTCGTTCGTTAAAAATAGTTTGACCGTGTCGCATTAAATATAGAGTCTTTTTCATATATAACTTCCTCATGATTTTTTATACCTATAAGATTGTAAAGGATTTGTGGAATTAATAAAAGTGACAAGGCCTTTTTTAATTTATTTACAATTTTTTTAAGAAAACTACTTGCAAAAATTATATTGTCTGCTAGTATCATATACATAAATTAAATTTCAGCTTCACAAGAAGTAATCATTTATCTGGGTGTTCAGAGAATTGACGGTTGGTGCGAGTCATGCAGGATAAATTGATAAAATACCTAGTTGAAATTTCGTGTCCGACGTTACAGGAATAAAGAGCAAATAGATTATTCTATTTGAATTTTGGGTGGTACCGCGCAAAAAGCGTCCCTGCATATTAATTGCAGGGGCGTTTTTTTTATTCCCAGTGATCCGGACAAAATAATAGGAGGATATTTAAATGAACATTATTGATGAACTTTCGTGGCGTGGTCTGATCAACCAACAATCTGATGAAGAGGGCTTAAGAAAGTTAGTCGACGAGAAGGACATTTCACTTTATTGTGGTATGGATCCAACAGGAGACTCAATGCATATCGGCCATTTGTTACCATTCATGACTTTGAAACGTTTTGGTGATGCGGGTCATCATCCTTATATTGTCATTGGTGGGGCAACTGGTTCAATCGGTGATCCAAGTGGTAAAAAGGCCGAACGACCAATGCAAACAATGGACCAAGTTAATCACAATGTTGAAGCACTTAGCAATCAAGCTGAGAAGATTTTCAAGGACTTCACAATGGTTAATAACTATGACTGGACGGAACCTATTGGTATTTTAGATTTTCTTCGCGATTATGGGAAGTTATTTAATGTAAATACTATGCTTAATAAAGAAATTATTTCAAGTCGTTTGGAAGCAGGTATTTCCTTTACAGAATTTACCTATCAAATCCTACAATCATTGGACTTCCTAACACTTTTCCGTCAACACGATATTCAGTTACAAGTTGGTGGTGGTGATCAATGGGGTAACCTTACAGCTGGATTGGATCTTATTCATAAGGCCGAAGGACAAGAAGCTAAAGTTTATGCTTTGACAATTCCATTATTACTTAAAGCTGATGGTACTAAATTTGGTAAAACAGCTGGTGGAGCAGTTTGGTTAGATGCTGAAAAGACATCTCCTTATGAGTTCTATCAATTCTGGTTCAACCAAGATGACAAAGACGTTATTAATCTTCTTAAGAAATTTACTTTCTTAACACAAGATGAAATCGCAGCTTTAGCAGAAAAAGTTAAAACAGCACCTGAAGAACGTGTTGCACAAAGAACTTTGGCAGAAGAAGTTACTAAGTTTGTTCACGGAGAAGAAGCTCTTAAAACAGCAGAAAAAATTACTGATGTACTCTTCTCAGGTGAAATTCAAGCTCTAACGACAGATGAAGTTGCACAAGCCTTCCACGGTGTACCAAGTGAAGAGATCTCCTCAGATGAGATAAATTTGGTCGACTTATTGATTGCCGCAAATGTCGACAAATCAAAACGTCAAGCACGTGAAGACATTCAAAACGGAGCTATTAGAATTAATGGGGAAAGACTAACTGATACAACAATTATGATCGATCCTAAAGACTCGTTTGATGGCAAATACATCGTTATCCGTCGTGGAAAGAAAAAGTACTTCTTAGCCAAAATTAAATAAATTTAATTAAGGCGATGGATGAAATGGAAAAGAAAAATAGGCTCAATTTTGTAGAAAGTATCATTATCATGTTAGTTATGTTTGGCATGTTAGGAACCATGATGATCAAATTTAAAATGACTCCACAAGTTCCGATTTTGTTAACATTTACTTTATTACTGTTTTACGGAAAATTCCGTGGTTTCAGTTGGAATGAGTTACAAGAAGGAATTATCAATGGTGTTAAACCTGGTATCATCCCAATGATCATTTTCGTTATGATTGGAGTTTTAGTTGCTTCTTGGTTGATTTCAGGAGTAATTCCAACGATCATGGTTTATGGACTTGAGATTTTGAATCCTAGTTTCTTCTTATTTACAGTATTTGTAAGTTGTTGTTTGGTTGGAGTTATTGTAGGTAGTTCATTTACAACCATTTCTACTTTAGGAATTGTTTTCATGGGTATTGGTCAAGTTATGGGTATTGACGCTGTTCTAACCGCTGGTTCCATTGTTTCTGGTTCCTTATTCGGAAATAATATGTCTCCGCTTTCGGGAACAACTAACCTTTCAACTGGTATTGCTGGTGTCGATAATGTCTTTAAACATATCAAGACGATTTCACATACAGCATTGATTTCAGCCATAGTTACAGGAGTTATCTTCCTGTTTGTTGGACACACTAGTGCCAAAGTAGATATGGCTTCGGTTCATAATATTATTAATGCTTTACAAGCTAATTTCTTCGTTTCACCAATTATGTTGTTACCAATTGTTGTTTTGATCACATGTGCTTTCTTACAAGTACCTGCTATCCCGACACTTTTGAGCGGTTCATTGACAGCCATTATTATGGATGTTTTCATAAATCATACATCATTTAGTACTATCAGTAATGTTATTATGAAGGGTTTTGTCTTGAAATCATCAGATAAGCATATCAATGCAATTGTCAGTGGTGGTGGTGTTTCAAGCATGCTTGATAGTATTTCATTGATTCTGGTCGCCTTAACACTTGGTGGTGTTTTACTAAAACTCGGTGTCGTTGATAATTTGATCGGTAAACTTAGAAGTCGTGTTAATACACCTGGTAAAGTTATTGCCGCATCAATGCTCAGTGCAATTGGTGTTAACTTCTTAGTTGGTGAACAATACATTTCTATTATTCTTCCCGGAACAACATTCCGTAAAAATTTTGAGGACCTCGGTATCGAACCACAATACTTATCACGTGTCTTAGCTAGTGGTGGTGCTGATATTAATGCCTTAGTACCTTGGGGTGTCAGTGGTATCTTTATTTCTGGTATTCTTGGAGTTAGTCCCGTTCACTTCATTCCATTTGCTTTCTATGTGTGGTTAAATCCACTTCTAACGGTTATTTTTGCTTTTGTCTTTGGTAAGAGTTACTTAAAATCAACTGATTCAAAAAAGACCGTTGTTCCTAAAAATCTGGTTTTAGATGCTAAATAATATTCAATTATTAAAAAGATATTATTTATCGGTACACAGCCTGATATAATCAACTTTTGGTCTTAATAGTCAGATGATAAAATCTGAAAACACTTGACGTTGTTGGTAAATTAATTTATATTATTTTCAACGAAAACTTTTAAACAAGTCCTGTGAGGCTTGGAAGGTTCAACACGCCACGCGTAAACTTCCTCTCCTTGTGGGTAGGAAGTTTTTTGTTTACTAAAAAAAATAAAAAGAACTTTTAATCAGATCCAGCGAGGTCTCAAAGGTTGAGTGGCATTTTCTGCCTTTGAGACACCGCATCTGTCGGTGTCTTTTTTTATTGGAGGAAAACAATGAAAAACATACTTTCTATGTCACAACTATCAAATGAAGAGATTTTTGACCTGATCCACTTGGCTATGGATTATAAGTCGGGAAGGATAAAATCTAATAACAGTGATAAATTTGCAATGAATTTATTTTTTGAAGACAGCACGAGAACTAACACTAGTTTTCAAGTTGCTGAAGCTAAATTAGGCATGAAACAGATCGATTTTGACGCTCGTCACTCATCTGTCAATAAAGGTGAATCATTATATGATACAGTTAAGACAGTCGAGAGCATGGGTGTAAATTTAGCTGTTATTCGTCATAAGCAAGATAAATTCTATGAAGAATTATTAGGTAAAGGTTTGAAGATTCATTTGATCAATGCAGGAGATGGTACTGGACAACATCCCTCACAGTCACTTTTAGATTTAATGACTATTTATGAAAGATTTGGATATTTTGAAGGATTGAAAGTCGGTATTATTGGAGATCTAAAGCATTCACGTGTGGCACATTCCGATGCTCAGGCCCTGACGAATCTTGGAGCAGAGGTTAACTTTGGTGGACTGGACGGCTGGTACAGCGACGAATTCAAAGCTATTGGCCCACATATGGAAGTCGATGAGCTTTGCCAAGAAATGGATATTGTTATGTTGTTAAGAGTTCAACATGAACGTTTGGCAGATAATGAGAATCAAAATTTTTCTAAGGAAGAATATTTCAAAGAGTTCGGTATTGATATGCGAAGAGTCGAAATGATGAAGGCGGATACGATGATCATGCACCCAGCACCGATCAATCGAGGAGTAGAAATTGCTGACGATATAGTCGAATGTGAAAAGTCATATATTTTCAAGCAGATGGAAAACGGCGTCTATATGAGAATGGCAATGATCGAATCCTTATTAGGAGGGAAACAATTTGACAACGATCCTGATCAAGAACGCGAATTTGTTTTACGCTAAACAAGTAATTAAAAGTGATCTTTTGATTGAAGATGATAAAATCACGCAAATTGCTGACGAAATAAATGAACGAGCCGATAAGATTATCGATGCGGACAATAAATTAGTGGCACCAGGATTAGTTGATGTTCACGTGCATTTCAGAGAACCTGGGCAAGTACATAAAGAGACTATATTAACTGGTTCTAAAGCTGCTGCACATGGTGGTTTTACAACTGTTGGCGCTATGCCCAATGTCATTCCAGTACCTGATAATGTCGATGATTTCAAGAATCAATTGGAATTAAATAAACAGTCAGTGATTAAAACTTTGCAATATGCTCCAGTAACCATGAATGAAACTGAAGATAAATTGAGTCCGATCGAAGATTTAGCGAAACTTGGTGCAATGGCATTTTCAAATGATGGTCATGGAATCAATAATGCCAAAACAATGTTTGACGCAATGTTACGTATCAAGGCCGTTAACAGTCATTTGGCGGCACACGTTGAAGATCAAAATCTTTTTAATAAAGGAGTCATTAACGCTGGCCCCGTAGCAGAAGAATTCGGATTACCAGCAATTGAACGAGTAGCTGAAACATCCCAATTAGCTAGAGATTTGATTTTGGCAAAAGAAACTGGTGTTCATTATCATGTATGTCATCTTTCAACAGCTGATGGGGTTAAGCTGATCAGGATGGCAAAAGACGCTGGGATCAATGTTACTTGTGAAGTTACTCCACATCACTTGTTGCTTAGTGACAGTAACATCATTAAAGATGATGCTAATTATAAGATGAATCCGCCACTAAGAAGTGAAAATGACCGTAGAGATTTGATAGATGGTCTCTTAGATGGAACTATCGATATGATTGCTACAGATCATGCTCCGCATGCGGAAAATGAAAAGAATCAAGGATTCTTGAAGAGTGCTTTCGGTATTACAGGAATTGAAACATCATTTCCATTAATGTATAGCCGTTTTGTCAAAACAAGTTTGATGAGTTTAGAACAATTATTGGAGTTGATGACTAACAAACCAGCACAAATATTCAATTTATCTGCTGGAGAAATAAAAATCGGCGCCGATGCCGATTTAACTATCATTGATCTAAATAAATCTTTTGAAATTAAAAAAGAGGATTTTATTTCTAAAGGTATGAATAGTCCATTTATCGGTCAGGAAGTTTATGGTCAAATTCAAAAGACCTTTGTAAAGGGTCAAGAGGTTTATTCAATTTAGGAGGAAAAAATGTCAAAGCCAGTTATAGTAGCATTAGATTTTGCAGATGATTTTGAGTGCATTGAATTTTTAAGTCAGTTTCCCAAGGATACTGATTTATTTTTGAAGATAGGATTAGAGATGTTCTGTCAATTTGGTTATCCTTTTGTGAGAAGTTTACGTAATCGAGGATATAAAATATTTTTGGATTTAAAATTGCATGATATTCCTAATACTGTTAAAAGAACCTGTGAAATGATTGCTAAGTGGGATGTACAAATGTTGACTGTTCATGGAAGTGGTGGAGCAGAAATGATATCTGCCGCCAAAAAGGGACTAGAAGGATCGGAAACAAAGTTGCTGGCTGTTACACAATTGACTTCTTTAGGTCAAAAAGAACTGGCTGAAGAATTGATGATCCCTCAAAAATCACAGGACTATGTAACTCATTTAGCTAAACTAGCTTTTGATAATGGAGCAGATGGCGTTATTTCATCAGCTTTAGAGGTTCCGATGATCAAAGAAATAACTGATGACGACTTTCTCTGTGTTACACCGGGTATCAGACCTAAGACAGCCCAAGTTGGTGATCAAAAACGTGTTGCAACACCTAAAGAGGCTAGGAAACTTGGCAGTGATGCTATTGTAGTCGGAAGACCGATCACACAAGCCGATAATGGTTTTGTCGCATATCAAAATATTTGTCAGGAGTGGAGTAAATAATGGAAAATTCAGTAGCGTATCAAACAGCCAGTAAATTACTAGAAATTAAGGCAATAACTTTAAATGCCAAAACGCCTTTTGTTTGGGCTAGTGGGATCAAAGCTCCAATTTATACCGATAATCGTTTGACGATTGCCTATCCAAATTTTAGGCGGCAAATTGCCAAAAACTTGGCCGAATTGATAAAGAATAACTATCCTGACGTAGAAGTTATCGGAGGAGTTGCCACAGCGGGTATTCCTCATGCATCTGGAGTTGCCAATATTTTGAATTTACCATTGAATTATGTCCGTTCAAAACCTAAGGATCATGGTAAAAATAGCCAAATTGAAGGTCGCTGTAAAGTTGGAGATAAAGTAGTTTTGATCGATGATCTTATTTCCACTGGTGGAAGTATTTTGAAAGCCGCAAAAGCAGTACGTGAAGCTGGAGCCGAAGTTATTGGAACAGTTGCAATTTTTTCTTACAATTTACCAGAAAGTAAGACTAATTTTGATAACGTCCATACTAAACTAGTTACCCTGACAAATTATCCAACGATGATCGATGTCGCTAATGAAAAGGATTATGTTAAAGAAGAAGATATGGAACTATTAAAGAAGTGGTACCAAGACCCAGAAGGATGGTGCAAATAATGGATTGGTATCAATTAGCTCGCCCAGCGATTTTTGCAATTGACCCAGAAACAGATCACAAATTGGTTGGAAATGGTTTGAAGATTTTTAATGACCACCCCCAAATTTTAAAGAAATTATTCTATACTCGTAAGCGAGAAAATCTTCAAGTTAAGATCAAGAACTTAACTTTTGATTCTCCAATTGGTATTGCAGCCGGATTTGATAAAAAAGCCGAATTTTATAATAGCCTAGGTGGATTAGGTGCCGGTTTTGTTGAAATCGGTAGTGTTACGAAGCATCCTCAAGAAGGAAATCCTAAGAAGCGTGTCTTCAGATTGACTGAAGACCAAGGGATCATTAATCGTATGGGATTGAATAACGTCGGAATTGAAGAAACAAAGCGCCGACTAAAAAATCATCCTGCTCAAACTAAATTAGGTATCAGTATTGCACCAGGTCATGGTCTAGAGAGTGACCAAATGATTGCCGAAATGATTGATGATGTTAAAGAAATTCACGAATATGCTGATTATATTGCATTGAATCTCAGTTGTCCTAATCAAGTTGGTGTGACCGTCCTTCAACAATTAGACATTTTGAAACCACTACTTGAAGGAATTGCCGCTTTAGAGATTGATGAACCCATTTTTGGAAAATTCAGTAATGACATTGATACGGACGAATTGATTGCTAACTTGCATGCATTAGATGGTTTGCTCGATGGAATTATTCTATCTAATTGTTCAGTCAAACGTGATAATTTGATTTCAAATAATCAAGTCGAAAAAGGTGGTTTGAGTGGGAAACCTATTTTTGCGCAATCAATGTTTTTAACTAGGACGTTACATGATGAATTTCCAGATATGCCAATAATTTATTCTGGTGGCGTCTTCACACCGGAGGATGCCAAATTGGCACTTGATACAGGTGCAACTTTAGTTGAGGTCTATTCGGGGTTTATCTATAATGGTCCAGAATTGATTGAGAGGATCAATCGTTACCTCTCAGAACAGAAATTATTAGAAAATATTTAATGCCGACGTTGTTCGGCTTTTTTTATTTTAAATCCTAGGTTTAGAGGTTACGTCTATGTTGATATTAACTAGAAGTGATTCAATTAATTGGCAGTATAAAATATCTTATAAATTGACAAAAACTACTAAAAAAAGTATGTTGAAATCGGTTACTATTTGAGGAGGTATTTTATGGCCTATAAAGCAATTAATCCATTTAATGGAGAGTTAATCAGAGAATTTCCTAATGCAACTGATGCTGAAGTTGAAACTACATTAAAAAATGCCCATGAATTTTATTTAGAAGCAAAACATCAACCTATTTTAGAGCGTGAAAAAATGCTCAAAGAAGTAGCGGATGAGATGAACGCTAATATTGATTATTATGCTAAGATTTTGTCTCTTAATATGGGTAAATTATTTAATGAAGCAAAACAAGAAGTATTGAGAACAACTGAATTTGCAGAATACTACGCTAGAAATGGTAGTAGTCTACTAAAAGATCAGCCATATGAGATACCGAATAATTATGCTTATGTTGAATACAACTCGATCGGTGCCATTATGGCAGTTGAGCCATGGAATTTTCCATATATGCAAGTCATGCGAGTTTTTGCACCTAACTATATTGTTGGTAATCCTACAATTTTAAAGCATGCAAGTATCGTTCCTGAAGCTGCACAGGCTTTTGAAGAAGCTATTTTAAAAGCTGGTATTCCAACTGGAGCCTTCAAAAATATTTTTGCCGATTATGATCAAGTTAACAAGATGATTGCTGATCCGAGAGTTCAAGGCGTTGCTTTGACCGGATCAGAAAGAGCTGGTAGTCAAATTGCTGCTGAGTCAGGAAAAAATCTCAAGAAATCAACTATGGAGTTGGGTGGAACCGATGTTTTCATGGTTCTTGATGACGCTGATCTAAAAAGTGCAGTTAATGACGCAGTTTTGGGTAGACTGGGAAATGCTGGTCAAGCATGTACTTCGGCAAAACGTTTTATCGTCAATCAAAAATTGTATGATGATTTTGTTGATGGTATCAGTGCCCAATTTGCTAAAAGAACGTTAGGAGATCCGCTAGACTTTAAAACGACTTTAGCACCTATGTCATCAAAATCTGCTCAACAAAAGTTACAAGGACAAGTAAATGATGCAATTTCTGGCGGAGCCGAAATTATTTGGGGAGATAACACTCCAATTAAGGGACCAGGATCAATGTTTAATCCTCTGATCATTTCTGGAATTACAGCAGACAATCCGATGTACGACCAAGAATTATTTGGACCTGTCGCCCAAGTATATAAGGTTAAAGATGATGTAGAAGCTGTTCAATTGGCTAATCGTTCTCAATATGGACTGGGTGGGGCAATTTATTCTAAAGATGTCGAACGTGCTCAGAATTTAGCCAGCCATATTGAGACAGGGATGGTTGCCATCAATCAGACAATGTTATCTCATGCCGAAGTGCCATTTGGCGGAGTTAAGAGATCTGGTTATGGTCGCGAATTAAGTGATTTAGGGATTAAAGAGTTTACTAATCAAAAGACAATTTTATATAAGTAGAATATGTTGAATTTTCGAGTATTAAGTTAAATAAGATTTGTAATCTGATTTTTGATTACAGATCTTTTTTTGATGAGGGAAACTTTTATGTCATATGTTTAGATAAATACTATTCTGAGAAAATTACTTTGACACACATAGTAGTTGATGTTACATTATATCTATCGAAAGGAAGATACATTATGAAACCAATAATTTCGAAAGATATAATTCGTGGTCATACAACTACGATTGTTTTGAACATTCTTAGTCAAGGCGACAGTTATGGATATGAAATAGCTAAGATGATTAAACAATTGAGTCACGAGTCCTATGAGCTTAATGAGGCCACACTCTATACAGTTTTTAGACGTTTAGAAAAAAATGGTGATATTGCCAGTTATTGGGGTGATGAGAGCCAAGGTGGAAGACGTAAATATTATCAGATCACTGAACAAGGTACTGAGACTTTAAAGAATAATGTCAAAGAATGGAATTTCGCCAAGCATGTTATCGATGATTTGATTCTTGGAAGGATAAATTAATATGAATGAAAAAATAATAGAATTAGTAAAACAGCAATTATCAGAAATATTTGAGGACTATCCTCACACTGCCGATATCCACGAATTGGCAGAAGAATTAAAATCGGATTTAATTGCCTCGGCCGAAGACAATCTTAAAGATGGCATGTCACCTGAATATGCAGTTAAAGATGCCTTCAATAAATTTGGTGATATTAGGGATTTGATCGAAGATGTTGTGCATGAAAGTGGTCAGAAAGAAAAAAACGAGAATCACGAGGGTCATCATATTGATATCAATCAGTCAGGTATCACAGTCGATGGTGGAGATAAATTAAAAATCGATAAGAGTGGGATGTTTATTAATAAAGGCAAGTCATTCAAGGCGGACGGTTCAGGTGTTTCTATTAGTGAAGGTCGAGTTTTTAGAGCTGATGAAAATGGGCTTAAACTCGGAAATATGGTTATTGATGGTCGCGGTATCAACTTTGAACAGAATGAAAATAAAGTCCGCGATACCTTCTCGAAATTTGATGAACAATTTAATACCAATGTCGATACAGAAGTTTATGTTGAAACCTTGAATTTAGTTAATGAACAAGAATTTAATGTTGATGAAGTGGAGCGTTTAGATATCTCATATGGTTTTGCAACTGTTCGTGTGTTGCCGAACGAAGGTGATAAAATCATTTTAAGAGAATATATGTCACGTAATAATCCAGATTATTTTGCTAGAACTTCAATTGGATCAGATACATTGCAAATCAAGCAAGGTCGTTTTCCTAAATTTTTAAGTTTAAAAGTAAGAACTCAAATTCTGATCCCCAGTAATTTTTCCGGTGATATGAGAATTTCTAATTCTGCCGGTCAATTATATCTAAATGGTATCTCGGGATTGAACACGGTCAAGGCCACTATTAATAGTGGGAATGGTTATTTTAATAACGTTTCAGTTGAAAATCTTTCAGTAAAAGCCCAGTCCGGAAGAATCAAGATGGAAAATGTTAAGGCGGGTGATATTCTACAATTATTAGCTCATAGCGGTTCGATCAAGATCAATAATGTACTTGGCCGTGAATTTGAGATCAAAGCACATTCAGGATCAGTTCGAGGTGAGAATTTGAGTGGTAGTGGTTATGTGATAAGTCATTCAGGAACAGTTTCATTAAGTATTGAAGAATTAACAGGTGATATTAATGCTGAATCTAATAGTGGAACTGTTAGATTAACAATGATGCCAACCAATTATTATTTTGATTTACAGTCTAAGAGCGGCACTGTTAAGAGCCCTGAAAATGCAATCATGGATCACGATACTTATAGTTTTAAAGCCGGTTATGTCGGCGATAATCCTCAATATATGATTAAAGGTAAAGCATCATCAGGAATTGTAAAATTGTATTAAAAAAAAACGTCCGATATTAAATTATCGGACGTTTTTAAATGAATAAATATTAGATAAATAGAGTGTAAACTTAAAATTAATTAAAAAAATTTTAATTTTATATTGTAATTTGTAAGAAATAAACGTATCCTTAGTATCATTCTACAAGATAAGGGGAGATATTTTATGCAGGAAACAAAAAGTAAATGGCATATGCCTTCGGCATTTACCATATTGTTTATCCTAATAATTCTTGTAGCAATTTTAACCTGGATCATTCCAGCCGGAGAATATGCTACTACTAAGGCAGGCAACGTTATTGCCGGGACTTACCGAAGCCGAAGTAGCAGTCCTCAGGGACTATGGGATATTTTTGAGGCTCCCATAAACGGAATGATAGGTACTAAAACAACAGATGGAGCAATTCCTGTATCACTATATATCTTGGTTATTGGTGGTGTTTTAGGAGTTGTTAATAGAACAAATACTTTTGCTGATGGGATCGGATCGGCTGCTAAGAAATATAAAGGTAGAGAAAAATATTTGATCCCATTTTTAATGACCTTGTTTGCTTTAGGTGGGACCGTTTTTGGAATGGGTGAAGAAACTATTGCCTTTGTTCCGATTGTTATTCCAATTATGTTAAGTGTTGGTTATGATACGATCACGGCTATTTCAATAACCTTGATCGGTTCACAGATCGGTTGTATGGGTTCAACAGTTAATCCATTTGCGACAGGTGTGGCTTCAGATACGATTCACATTTCGTTGGGACAGGGAATTCTGCCTAGAGTAGTATTCTTAGTATTATCTTTGATCATCGGAATTATTTATGTTATGCGTTATGCTGCTAAAGTGAAGGATCATCCTGATCAATCATTAGTATACGAACGTCATGAAAAAGATCTTAAAGAATTCGTCGCAGCCAGTGATGTTGAGGTAACAGAATTAACTAAGAGACAAAAATGGGTTCTATTCGCTTTTATTATGACATTTGTCGTTATGATAATCGGATTGGTTCCTTGGGCTACATTAAATCCTAAGTGGACATTTTTTGCTGATTTTTTGAAGTGGCTTAACAGTATGCCATTTATCGGTTCATTTGTTGGACGTGATATGGTGCCATTTGGTACATGGAGTTTTGTTGAGATCACTACGCTGATTTTCTTTGCATCGTTAGTTATCAAGGCCATTTATAGAATGAAAGAGGCTGACTTTATTGAGGCCTTCATGGATGGTGTTAGAGATTTCGTTGAAGTTGCTATGATCGTGGCTATTGCCCGTGGGATTCAAGTTATTATGAATAATGGCTATATTTCAGCAACTATTCTTCACGCCGGTGAGGTTGGTCTACATGGATTATCATCATCAGTTTTCATTATTTTGACATATATTTTCTATATTCCCATGTCATTCTTGATACCATCAAGTTCAGGATTGGCCGTTTCGACAATGGGTATTATCGGACCTATTGGTAGATTCTCCGGTGTACCAGGATCAACCGTTGTTACAGCTTATCAAATTGCTTCAGGCTTAGTTAACCTTGTCACACCAACTTCAGCCATTGTTATGGGTTCATTAGCATTGGGCCATGTAAGTATTGTTACTTGGTTTAAATATATTTGGAAACTATTGTTAGTCTTCATAGTTTTCACTTGTGCGTTTTTGGCATTTTGTACAATTTTTAATTTCCAATAATGATAACATCGTAGCCATAATTCTAGGTTACGGTGTTTTTCTTTCAGAAAAGTGCTAATAATTTGTTTTATATCAGGAAATTGGTTAGTTTAGAGTTAATAAGAATATTGATATATCAAATTATATAAGAAAGGAAAGGACTTAGTTTCCTTGAAAGTTTGGTAAAATGTTTAACTTTAATACACAACCTAAAAAATATTCATTAAATGGTGAAATAACTGTTCCTGGAGATAAAAGTATTGCGCATCGAGCCATTATGTTTGGTTCCATTGCAAAAGGTGTCACACAACTTAGCAATTTTTCTTTCTCAGAAGATTTGGCTACAACTGTTCGAATATTTAAAGAATTAGGTGCTAAAATTCATTCTGAACCAAGTACCAAAGGAATGATCATTAAAGGCACTGATCATAATTTTAATTCAGTTGATAAACCATTAGAGATACACAATGTTGGTGAATTGGAAAGTTTATTATTAGGAGTTTTAGCCTCAGTTCCACAAGAGTACATTATTGATGGGGGAGATTTTTTAAAAAAACGTCCTCAAAATGGTTTATTAGATCTTTTAAAACAGATGGGAGTTGTGTATGATGCGACTTCTGAAGAGGCATTACCGTTAAAAACTATTGGTAGTGGTTCCTTAAATGGCATTACATATCAACAAGAGATATCTAGTGCTCAAATTAAAAGTGCATTGATCTTAGCGGGATTATTTGCTAAATCAAAAACTACGATTATTCGTAAAATAGCAACTAGGAATCATACTGAGATACTGGCTAATTATTTTGGAGCAAATATTAATATGAATTCTAAAACGATCATAGTTGATCCAAAAAATACAAAATTAAAGGGGAAGAGTCTGACCATCCCTGGAGACTTTTCTTCAGCCTCATTTTATTTAGTCGGTGCTATGTTATCTACAGATAGCCAAATAACTTTGCGTAAGGTTGGACTCAATCCAACTCGAATTGGCCTTCTAAATGTTATTGAACAAATGGGTGGAAAAATTACCATTACCAATCGTGTTGAAAATATCGAACCATACGGCGATATCGCTGTAGGAACACAAACTCTTCATGGCACTACGATCACAGCTGAACAGGTACCAACAATTATTGATGAAATACCTTTGATTGCTCTGATGGCCTCACAGGCAACAGGGAAGACAGTTATAGAAGAAGTTCAAGATGTCTATCTTCAAAATAGTGAACGAGTTAGAAATATGCGTACAGAATTGGCAAAATTAGGAATCGTCATGCAAATAAATGATGCTTCTATCGTCATTGAAGGTAATCAAAAAATTAAAGTTAAAGATGATGTCGATAGTCACAAGGATCACCGCATAGCAATGATGCTGGTAATCGCATCTAATTTAACTAAGACTCCATTTCAAATTAAAAATATCGAAGCAATTGACGTTTCATATCCTAACTTTATTTCAGATTTGAAGAAATTAGCAAATTTTTAGGCATTAAGAACTTCTTTTTTTGTGACCGTTATCGTATGATAACGGTAGTGAAATTATGTAAGGGGTTACTTAATGATTAAATTTATCGGAACTGACTTGGATGGGACCTTGCTGAATAGTTATAGCAAGATATCAGAGGAAAATATTGCAACCATCCAAAAAGCAGTAAAAGCGGGGATAAAGTATGCCATTTGTTCCGGCAGAACATTGCACTCTGTTAATGGATTCTTTTCAAAAGATTTAAAAATACCGGGTTATCGAGTTGTTTTAAATGGAGCAGTAGTTGTTGATCCTGATGGTAAAAAAATTGTGGACGCTCCAATGGACAAAGAAGTTGTTGAAGAAATATTTAAAAGAGTAGAATTTAGTGAATTTAAAGTAGTTTTAGATGGGTTAAATAGTTCATATATTTATGATCCTAATCACAATTTTTCGGCATATTATGAAGGAAATGATCGACATCATTTAAGAGCTGAGAATTTTACAAAATTACGTGAAGTTAACGACGATGATGATTTCAAAATTTATAAAGTTTGTTTTAGTACGACGCCAAAACGTTTATCTGAATTGAAGAGGAAAATAGAATCGTTAGTAGCATTACCAGTCACTGTCAGTAGATCAGGTAGTGATTACTTTGAAATAAATGCTCTAGATGTTTCAAAACTCACAGCATTGCAAAAAATTTCTGAATATGAGGATATTCCAATCACTGAATTTATGTGCTTTGGTGATTATGGGAATGATTTAGAAATGATTAGAAGTGTTGGTTATGGTGTTGCTATGGATAACGCCATTGATTTAATTAAGGATGAATCTTGGACCATTACTAAGAATAATAATGATAACGGTGTTTCCTTTATGATCGAACGTGTTTTAAATGGTGAATTTGATGAATAAAAACGAGCGTGTCAAATACGTTCAATTTATAAATATAACGTAAAAATATCCGTATTTACATAGTAAATACGGATATTTTTGTAGTTGAACGGGAGAAGTTGTATTTTATTGTGTATTTAGGTCACGAATTCTTTTGTTTATGCGGTTTTAGTTTTAGAAACAGCTTCTTTAACTTTTGGCATTAGTAAATTTAATAAAATTGCTGAAACTGCAGCAATCGCAATCGGTGAGCCTAATAAGTATTGTAATAGTTGTGGTGCTTGTTTAGTAACTGAGGTTGGTAGCAATACTAAGGCTAAGGTCAAAATTATTGGTAAACCGATTATGTAGAGATCACGGTCAGTTGTATGTAGATTACGAATAACGTTTAGACCATTGAGCATAATCGTTACACAGATGATGGCAAAAACACCACCAATAACAGGTGCAGGGATCGCAGCCAGAAAAGCAGACAATTTACTGAAAAATCCCAAAATGGCGAACCAGATGCCAGCAAATAGGAAAACCCTTTTACTAGCAACACCAGTAATAGAAATAATACCAGCATTAGTTGAATAGCCTGTAACTGGAGTTGTGCCCAATAAGGATGCGATCAGACAACTAAAACCTTCACCAATGATCCCCATATTCCATTGTTTCTTGCTGATTTCATGATTTGTGACAGCACCCATAGCAAACCAAGTACCAGTTGTTTCGGTCGTAATGACCGCATATATAATAATAAAAGTAATTATTGCTGAGGCTGAAAAGTGAATTCCATAGTGGAAGACAGTACGTTGAGGAAGACTGAACCATGCTGCATCAGAAACAGTTTTCCAATCGAAAATTCCCATCAAAGTAGAAAAAATCGTACCAACAGCTAACGCTAAAATAATTGAACCAGTTCTAAAGAAACGGCGGACACTAGGAAAATGCATACTAATACCCACGGCAATCAATAATGTAAGAGCGGTAATAGAAGCTAGGATAATATTATTATTGATATTGCCGGATGCTTTGAAAATATTGTCATTCAATGCTGAAGGGATCAAAGATAATCCAACGCAAGTAATAATTGTTCCACCAACTAGGGCTGGAACAAGTTTACTAATAATTTTTTGAAAGATTCCAGTGGCACCCATAATGATCAAAATAATTGATCCAATCAATAAAGCACCAATCAAATTTCCCATTCCATTGCCCTTAACGCCGCCAGAGGCTAAGACGACCCCAGCAGCAGCACCAAGTGGGACAAATGATGGCCCTTGTGAGACTGGCATTTTCATGAAGAAGTAAGTTTGCAGTATTGTGCCGATACCGGCAGCTAAAAAGGTTGATTGTAGCAATCCCATTTGATCGGGTAAGCTCATAGCCATCATTCCGGCCAATATTATTGGTGGAACATAAATATCCATTGCTAAAACGTGCTGTAAACCTAGGAATCCTGATTCAACTAAGCCCACTTTATCGTCTGGTCCCACTAAAAGGTTACTTTTATTTTCCATTATGTATCTCCCTCTAAATGATCTTGGAACTAAAAAAATCGGGCAAGGCAAACTGGACGATTGTCTGACCTCGAGTAGATCTAGTCGCAGTTTGCTTGACCGATTTATAATCCGGTTCATTCGCGGGTATTAAAATACACGTGAGAACATTGGGTGTAAAATCCGCCTTGTCAAACGACATTGAAGAACTACACTCCTCGTAAACGCTTTGATAGGTGATAATCTGACACTTCCTTAAAAGATAATAGTTAATAGACTAACATGTATATTAGCTATAATAAAGAGTAAAATGTTCGGAAATTGCCGGTATTTTGTTTTTTTTAATAATACTAATGCAATAAATATAAGTCGTATATATATTTTGAAGCAAATATTAAATTATAATTAGATTAAAATTAATATAGGATTTGTTCTATCTAATAAGGTAAATCAGTATTTCTACAATTGACCAATCAGGTTAACTTACTCCTGGAATAGTAAACCCAAGGGGAAAGTATACCCTAAAACAATAAATAAAAGGAGCTGTATCTCACTTGTTGTTAGAAAACCAAGTGAGATACAGCTCCCTTTTTAGATCCATTTATTCTTTTCAGCAATATTCAGGGCGTCAATCCTAGAGGAAGCTCCGGTTTTGCTTAATATGGATGAAATATAATTGCGAACCGTTCCATCAGATAGAAAGACGGATTTAGCAATTTCTTTGCTATTTTTACCAATTTTTATCTCTTTTAAGACGTCTAGTTCTCGTTTGGTCAAAGGATTTTTTTCGGCAGATAAAATAGTAGTTACTAATTCTGGTGAGAAGATTGTTTGCCCATCTAAAACTTCATGAATAGTTTTGACCAGCTGATCAGTTGGATTGTCTTTTAGTAAGTAGCCATTGATATTAGCTTTGACTGCTTGTTCAAAATAGGTTGCTCTGGCAAAAGTTGTTAAAATTATTACCTTAGTTGGAAGATCAAGTATTTTTATTTGTTCAGCCACATCGAGTCCGGATAACTTTGGCATTTCAATATCTAGGATGGCAATCTCCGGTTTTTTAGAAATAATTTCAGATAGGGCAGTTTGACCATCGGTTGCTGTTCCAATTACTTCAAGGTCATCCTCAAGTCCTAGTAAAGTTGCCAAAGCTGTATTTAACATTTCCTGATCTTCTGCCAAATAAATTGTCGTCATTCTAATCTGCCTTTTTTACTTTTATTTTTAAAATGGTTCCGTGATCCGAACTAATATCTATAACCCCATTAATATCAGATAGACGCTGTGATATCCCCGTTAATCCGAATGAATCTTTTCGGACCTTTTTATACCCGACACCATCATCACTAATATCTAAAGTATAGTAATCATGATCTTGACCAAAATCAAATGTGGCTGTATGCGCTTTACTGTATTTGATGATATTTGTTGATGCTTCCTTGATAATTGCCGCCAAAACATTTTGAATTTTGATTGGCCAAGTAGCGGATACTTTTTCATTATTTGATTGTTGAATTATATTTACAATTCTTAAATTATTTTCTTCTTCGATCATTGCTTCAGCAATTGACTTCTGATTCAGGTCACTAACTATTTGCCTAACTAAACTCAAATCATCTCTAGAGGTGGCAGCGATATCTTTGATTTCTTGACGTGCTTGTTCAGCATTCTTATCCATTAGTTTATCAGCTAATTCGGCTTTTAAAGTTATTAAAGAAAATGATTGTCCAAGATTATCATGCAGGTCTTTGGAAATTCGTTCCCGTTCGTTTTGTTTAATTATTGTTTCCAATCGCTTGTTATTTTGTTTCAAACGATACATTCTTCGATAACTGTTTCCAAGTGATCTGGCAGCAAAAGGGGAGCCTACTGCAAACACTGCAGTAATGATTATTCCGTAAATACCGTATGACTTGAAGTTGACTAATATATTTCCAGAGATACAAAGAATACTGAAAATTAAGTAAATAGCCGTATATCTGTAGAATTGCTTATTTTTAAATGGTAGTGAACCAATTTCCCAGGCTGTAAAAATAAATAATGTTCCTAAATTATATTCATAGACTAAGTAAGTTGTGATAATTAATTGACCTACTATTTGTAATGGTAATAAGCGGTTGATCTCATATCCATCTCGATATAATTTGAGAAAGATTAATAATAGTGAAAATAAAATCCAGTTAAAGCTGTTCTTTTCGAACAGTGATTGACTGGATAAGGCAATTAAGGAGAATGCCCAAAAATACGGCATAATGCCAAATCTTTTGGGAAATAAAACATGATTCTCTAAGAATGTCATTCGATGATTAACTCCTTATGTTTTTGATACTTAGTTATGAGTAAAGTTATCACAACAATGATCATTAGCCAAAGGATGATTCCTAAGATGTAATGACTATTTATAATTTTACCATGAAGGATAGATTGATCGATGTTAGATATTTCAAAAGTTGGAGTTAATTTACCGATTGATTGTAGCCACTTTGGCATCATGGTAATTGGCCACCAAAGCCCACTGATTATTGCTAATGGGAAGACGACAATGTTATTCAAAAGGTTGACCGTAGCTGGATTATTTGCAAGTGAAATTAATATTCCCATAAAGATGAGCGGAGTAGTGCCTAGGACAGATATCAAGATTATTAATGACCAGTTTGCGATTTGTAAGGTTAAATGATTTACTAATATTCCGACTAGACAAATAACTATTGCTGAAATTAAATTGAGTAACATAAAAATTAAAATTCGAGATAAATAGTATTGCCAACGAGGTAGGGGAGTTAATCTTGATAGAATATCAAAATGACTGGTCTTGTCCTCAAGCAATGTATTGGCCACAGTGATGATCGAACCTAATAAGCAGCTATAAATAATCATACTGATCAAATAATTCATTTGCCATGTTTTCAGATCCGCTTGTGGAATGCCATTAACTAATACTTTTGAATATAGCAGATAGAATATTATGGGAAGCATCATGTCGAAAAGGAAAAACCGCTTGTTGCGAAGAATGATTCGTTTGAAGTTGATATTGATCTGATAAATAAAGCTATTCATGAGTAGCACCCTCTTTATTGAAATTAACAAACAATGAGTCCAACGAATTTTGTTGAACTTTTAAGTTGTTAATGGCGTTTAGGTATGGTGTAAGTTGACCGATAATTAATTCGGCATTCTTAGTTGTAAATTTATAGTGATCACCAACTTTTTTGAAATCGATAATTTCAGGCATATCTTTGAATAAATCAGGTAAGAGTTTGCTATCGAATTCAATCATACTTTCGCCTTCTAATGCGCGTAGTTGAGCGATTGATCCGTCGAAACTAATTGATTTATTTTGTAAGATCATAATTTTATCAGCAATCGTTTCTAGTTCTTCTAGATAGTGACTAGTAACAAAGACGGTTTTGTGTTGCTTTTTCAAGTCAGTGATTGTTTGCCAAAATTTAGTACGACTTTGACTGTCCATTCCGGCAGTGGGTTCATCTAAAAAAAGTAGGTCGGGATTACTAGCAATTGCTAAGGCAAAGGAGAGGCGTCTCTTTTGTCCACCTGATAATTTGTCCATTTTGGAATCTTCTAAATCATTTAAATCAGCCAATTCAATTATCTTTTCATATGTTAATGGGTTTTGATAATAACTTTGAGTAAGCTTCAATATTTCTTTGACCGTAATACGTGTGATAGAAATGTTTTGTTGCATCATTACACCAATATGTTCCTTGAAGTTTTTGTCATTAGGTAGATTGCAAATTTAATCCGAATTTTTGGATAAATTTGTCAGCATAACCTGATACGGTGTTTGCCAGTTGAGTATTTTAAGCGGTCGCTGGTTAATTTGGAGTAACGTCGTCGTTAAATCTTGAGCACTAATGTGCTCAAAACGAGTCCCTTTAGGATAAAAATAACGTAAATTCCGATTAAAGCGTTCATTACTACCACGTTCAGCTGGCGTATAAGCATGGCAGTAATAGGTCTTAATACCATATTGTGATTCAAGTGATACTAGCCCACTAAACTCAGTGCCACGGTCCACAGTAAAGCTGTGCACCGGACCATTAAAAGTGGTTAGGAACTTAGTTAGTGCTTCATTAACAGTCGCTGTCGTCCGATCTTTTAACCGGTATGCCCAAAGGAACCGTGATTTTCGATCGATTAAAGTTAATAAAACTGCCTTACTATGCCCACGAGGACCAACGAC
>NZ_RHOS01000017.1 GCF_003946205.1 Companilactobacillus keshanensis
GTATAGAAATTTGTCCATCAGAGTATTCATTTACTAGTTTGACTTTGAATTCTGAAGAGTATTTGGTCATAAAAAAAGTGCCCCCAAAGTTGTTAGATTATGTCTAACAATTTTAGGGCACTTCAATTACAGTGCCTTTTTATTTATTTTTTAATAGTAGCACCTAATACTTTTTCAAAATGTTCCATTGCCCAGTCATTGCCGACTTGATTGAATGATGCCACTCCTTGACTGTGAACAACAATTTTATATCCCAAATCATAAGCATCCACAGCTGTATGTAAGATACAGATATCCGTACAAACACCGACAAGATGGAGTGTATCAACGCCTCTTTCACGTAATCTAATATCTAAGGCCGTTCCGGCAAAAGCACTGTATCTTGTTTTATCAAACATTTCAACATTATTTTCTGACTTATGTTTCTCATACCAATCTTTCAAATCGCCAAAAAATTCTCGGCCCCAAGTATCACGTAAATTGTGCGCTGGAAAAAGTTTTGTTTCAGGATGATATGAATCGAATGGTTTGTGAAGATCCGTTGGTAAATATACCCAATCACCCGATTTTCTCATATCCTCAGCTATTTTCATGATCCTTGGTTCAATCAGCTGTCCGGGTTTACCGCAAGTTAATGCACCGTTATCGGCAACAAAATCGTTTGTATAATCAATAATTAAAAGAGCTTGGTTTGACATGAGAGATACCTGCTTTCTTTTTACTTTGATTATTGATGGTTATATTGATTAAGTCAAATCTAAATTACGATTCTTCTGTTTGTGTACTTTCGTCAAAGGCAATGATTTTTTTAGCGATTTCTTCCGGTTTTTCTAAGAAGGCGATATGACCGGTCCCTATTACATCTTCCATTTTAAGATTCGGAACACGGCCGATAGTTGCTTTAGCATCTTTAATTCCGGCTTCTCCTAAAATTTGATCATTGTCCGAGAACAAGGCCAAAGTTGGTAAGTTAGCTTTACGCATACGGCGATTTAGAGCCATTTCTTCAAGGTAACTATCTGTTGACTTCAATAGCTTTTTAGCAACTTTTTTGTCAGTATCTTTGGCTGAATCACCAATGACATTAGGATCAGGTAAACTTGAAGTATCAAAATTCTTTGCAAAATATAAATTCGATTTAACTGAAGACTTAGCCATTTTACCTAGTAGAGGTATCGATGATAACGTAGTTGATGTATCTAAATCAGCATATTTTTGTGTAGCCGGTGTATTCAACATAATTTTTTTAGACATTGCAATATCATGTTGTTCGGCCATTCGATTGACGATAAGTCCACCAACACCATAGCCAAAGACAATGACAGGTTTTAGCACTTTAACACGACCGATAGCTTCCCAAATGGCCCAGGCCTCGACATCAATTGTATAAAGATCATCCTTACCTTCTCCGGAATTGCCTTGTCCCAAGAGATCAATCGCTATAACCGTATATTTATCAGTCAAATAAGGTGTGATCGTATCATAATAGGAGATCGAACCATTGATACCTGAAACTAAGACGATAATATCTTTATCGTTACTGATATCACCGGTTAATTTTATATTTACAAATCCACGTGAAGTCTCTAATTTATTTTCCAAATCCATTTGCCTCTTTACTTTTTTCTATCATTAAAAATATACCGAAAAGCCTTAACTTTTGCATTGTATTTGTTTATTTTTAATCAAACAGTAATCTGTTGTGAGTATAATTCTATTCTATCAGAGATTTATCGCTTTATATTTAGTCTAGTAAAATATTCCCTGTAACTATTTATTCGATTAATATTGACATTCGGTCTAAAAATTACGTAATCTAGTAAAGGTTATTTTACAGGTAGGTAAAAATATGAAAGAAAAACTTTTCAAAAAAGCAGACTATAGACAATTCATCTCAAAAGACTCTCATTTTACGAAATCGTTGACTAAAAACAACTTGATTGCCATGGGTATTGGTTCGATTATTGGTACAGGTATTTTTATTCTTCCCGGAATCGTTGCTTACTCGACATCTGGACCAAGTATTACCCTCTCTTTTGTCTTGGCAGCAATAGTTTGTATCTTAGCCGCAATGTGTTTTGCGGAATTATCATCGACTTTTCCAGTTGCTGGTAGTACATATTCATACGGAAGTATCGTTTTTGGACAATTTCCTGGCTGGATCGTTTGTTGGGCATTATGTCTAGAGTACGTATTAGGGGTCTCAGCCGTTTCTTCAGGATTTTCAGCCTACTTTGTTAGTCTGTTCCAAGGATTCGGTATAGAGCTTCCTAAGGCCCTAACGGGACCTTTTATTCCTTCAGAAGGAACAATTATCAATTTACCATCAGTTATCGTTCTCATTCTGATTTATTTTCTATTAAAACGAGGTGTCCAAGCCTCTGCCAGAATGAATGCCGTGATGGTTTTTGTTAAATTAGCTGTCATCATTGCCTTTATCGTTATCGGTTTGTTCTATGTAAAGCCGGCTAATTATCATCCCTACTTCCCAATGGGTGGTCTGGGTGTTGTTAAAGGTGCTGCTTTAGTATTCTTTGCCTATTTAGGCTTTGACGTCATTCCATCTTCAGCACCTGAAGTTAAAGACCCTCAAAAGAATATTCCCGCTGGTATTATGATTTCTCTTGCCGTCTGTGCAGGACTTTATCTGATTATGGCAGCAGTTTTGACGGGTATGGTCAACTATAAAGATCTGAATGTTTCTGACCCTGTTGTTTTAGCATTGCGATATGTCGGCTTAGGAAAAATTGCCTTTATTATTACGATCGGCGCCCTAGCAGGGATGTTTACTATGATGCTAAATACGCTTTATGGTGGTTCGCGATTAGTTTATGCACTAGGTCGTGACAAAATGATCCCCGAAAAATTTGGTGAACTAGAAAAGAGATCCAATATGCCAATGTTGTCACTAAACGCCATTACGATCATGGCTGTTGTCTTAGGTGGTTTTGTTTCCTTAAAAGAATTAACCAGTCTAGTTAATATTGGAACCCTTCTGTCATTCACTTTTGTTTCTCTAGGGGTTATTAAATTGAGACATCGTGATGACGTACCAGAAAGTGGTTTCCACGTTCCTTTTTATCCATTCTTCCCATTATTATCAGCATTTCTATGTATCCTGTTGATGACTCAAGTAAGCGTCAATTCATGGATTGCCTTTATAGGTTGGATCATAGTTGGTACCGGAATCTATTTTGCCTATGGTTATCGTAAATCAGATAATTAATTTAAACTAAAAAGTTGAAGTATCTTGAATACAATCAAGATACTTCAACTTTTTTAATTCGATTAAAATAATTTTTTTACATCTTTTGACTAAATTCTAAATATGCTGAATTTGTCCGAAACTCTTCTTAAATTTAGACAAAATCCAATGCTTGTTTCAAATCATCGATCAAATCATGATAATCTTCCAAACCAATTGAAAGACGTATCAATTCATCCGTAATACCAACTTTCAGACGTTCTTCTCGGGGAATTTCGGCATGTGATTGGAAGGCAGGAACTTCGGCCAAGCTTTCAACTGCACCTAAGCTGACAGCAAAAGAAATAACTTTGATATGATTAACAAACTCTTTGGCATTTAATCCTGGATTTAATTCAAATGACAACACTCCGCCAAATCCTTTACACTCATCTTTAATAGAATCAAAATTCTTATCACCATCGTGACCAGGATAGTGGATCTTGCTGATACGAGAATCACTTTCTAGAAATTCAATTACCTTTTCAACATTGAATAAGTGACGATCCATTCTTACAGCTAATGTTTGAATACCTCTTTGTAAAATACTACATTCCTGTGGTGGTAACACAGCACCAGTAGTGTTTTGATAATTATAAATTTGATCAGCTACATCTTTATCTTTAGCAACGACGACACCAGCTACGAGATCCGAATGACCGGCTAAATATTTGGTTGCTGAATGGATCACAACATCTGCGCCTAAATTAAGCGGTTGCTGTAGATATGGTGACAAGAATGTATTGTCGATCACTGTTAAAATATTGTGTTTTTTAGCAATCGCAGTAATTTGTCTAACATCCGTTAATTGTAATAATGGATTTGTGACTGTTTCGAAATAAATTGCCTTAGTTTCCGAAGAAATAGCCTTTTCAACGGCAGCCGAATCTCTAGTATCAACTGAAGTAAATGTAACGCCATTTGGCTTCAAATAATCATTGATATAACGGAAAGTTCCACCATAAATATTATCACCAATAACAATGTTGTCACCCGGTTTAAAGAGTGAAAATGCAGCTGTAATGGCAGCCATTCCTGATGCAAAAGCAAATGCCCCTGCTCCATTTTCAAGTTTAGCTAATAATTGTTCCAAAGATGCTCTAGTTGGATTGCCTGATCTTTCATAATCCCAACGGACGTCTGCACCAAATTTAGGAGAAACGTAAGTCGATGAATTGTAAACTGGTGTATTGATCGCACCAGTATTATTATCATCAATTTTCCCTCCATGAATCAATGTAGTATTGAATTTTGACATAGTAAATCCCCCTCATTTTAAAGTACTCTGCTTGCACTTTGGCAAGTATATTAGCATTATTTTAATTTCATTACAATAAGCGTATAAACGTCAGATCAGTAGAATTGTTTCACATGGAACATTCTGTATTTAGAACATATGTTTCTACTAGATATAGTGTACTATTTTTGATGAACAATTTTGTAACAGGTTTCATGACTTAATATTGATGATTCAGGACTAACTGGATTCTCTAATTTTTCAGAAACAGCCTTTAAAAACGCTACAATAATAGGTTTAAAACCACGTGTAACTAAGTTTGGTTCCCAATCAGGACGGGATTTTTGCTGGATTCCACTAGTAGTGTAGTTCTGTAATAAACTCAAATCCTTTAAGACTGCTCTTTGTGTTTCGGTCTGAACTACACTTTGCTCTAAGTTTAGACCACTGATCATATTAGTTACAACACGTGTTTGACTGTTCTTGCCTGCGATTTCTAAATACATTTGTGCCAATTCTTCATCCTGCAGAACTAATCTGGAATTAATTTTTTCTACTGGTCCATCCATCAAATATAGTGCCGTATCTACACTGTGAATGGCTAAATCAAAGACAGCCTTATTTACAGACTGTTCCGTATCTTCACGAGTTTTTTCAACGGTTATCATTCTTTTATCTTTCATTGCTTTTAAATCCTGATTAAAGGGTGCAAAACGCCGGTTAAAACCACATGTAAGTATTAAATTTTTGGATTCGGCCAACATGTAAAGTCGTTTAACTTCAGCAATATCAGCAGAAACCGGCTTATCAACATAAACATTGATACCTGCCAACAATAACTGTTGAATAATTTCAGCATGGGTTTCTGTTGGTGTATGTACAAAAACTGCCAAGGGATGTTCATCAATCAATTGATCCAAAGTTTGATGCAGATGACTGAAATTATACTTGGCCCTTAACTTCTCGCCTTTTTCTTTATTACGCGTAGTTAAATGCCATTCATATTGACCTTGTAATTCTGACATAACGGGTAGATATGCTTTTTGAGCAATCTTTCCTAATCCTATAACACCGATTTTTTCCAAAATATTTCTCCTTACATACTAAATATTTGTAGGTCTCTATTTATAATCCAGTATACAAAAAAAGCGTTTGGATTACTCCAAACGCTCTTACTTTAATCAAATAGTGGAATTTTTTTCTGTGTTTTAACATCAAACATCCCCACATCGGAGATCTTCAATTCTTGAGATACTAATAATGACAAGGTTGAGAAGGACATTATTTCGTTAAAGTTTACATATCCTAAACGATTCATGGCCTCTCTAACCTGTTTTAGTTTCATAGCCAAAATTTCTACTGGCTCGCTACTGATGATTCCACCAATAATGAGTGGTGCATTAGCAGTTATTTTATCGTCTTCAGCAACCACATAACCACCTTGTTGATCGATGATTTGATGCTGAACACTTAACATGGAATCAAGATCTGTTCCCATAACCATCAGATTATGATGATCATGTGCCCAAGTCGTTCCCACTGCACCAGATTTTTTCAAAGTATTTTTGACCAATCCAAAACTGACATTGCCGTTCTTACCATAGCGTTCTTGCACGACCAATAATGATAATCCTACACTCTGCCAATCAACTACTCCGTTTACTACTTTTAATTCCATTTTTTCATGTTTAGTGAAAGTACCATGTTCATTGACTGCCATTATATTAGCAACAACTAAATCTTGAGAACTTTTAAGAATCAGATCATCTTTAGTAAATTTCTTAGCATGAACCGTTGTCTCTAAATACTTAGGAAAATCAGCTCTTTGAGATGGTAGATCTGAAACGGAGACTCCAGATTTGAAGACCTTAGAAATAGTAAATTCGTTAAGATCGGACAACACAATCAGATCGGCCACTCTACCTGGAGTAATTGCCCCACGATCATTGAGGGACATTCTTCTAGCTGGCGTATATGTTGCCATATAAATAGCTTTCTCAGCTGGTAATCCTAGACTAATTGCTTTTTGAACAATCATATTCAAATGTCCATGGACCAAATCGTCAGCCATTACATCATCAGTCACAAAGCCAACATATTCGTACAAATTATGATCAACTATCGTTTGCATGTTCTCTTTTGAAAGTGACTTCTTTTGAATCTGAATATACATCCCGTTGCTGATTCGTTCGAGCATAGTTTCTGGAGCTTGAAAAGTATGATCAGAAGTAATTCCGCTGGCAACAAATTTAGCTAGATCTTCTCCTGTATATTTTGGACAGTGGCCTTCAAGCGGCATCGTTGGACGTTTATTTTGGCATAAGCGAATTATCTGTCTGATTAATGAGTCTGGTTCATCAACTATGCCTTTAAAATTCATAGCTTCACCTAAACAAACTATTCGCTTATCCTTCAATAGTTCATTTACTTCGGATAATCCAATGATTCCACCAGTCGTTTCCATATCTGGCCTAGTTGATGGTACTGATGAAGGGATCGCATAGAATGTATCAACCACACTGCTCTGATTCATAAAATCCTTTAATCCTTGTAATCCTGCAACATTAGAAATTTCATGGGCATCGGCAACTACTGTTGTTGTTCCAAATTTAACTGCGACTGCTCCGAAATTAGCCGGCCCAGTCATCGAACTCTCGATATGCATGTGAGAATCTATCAAACCAGGAATAAGATATTGACCTTTCGCATCAACCGTTTTTTTGGCCTCATACTTTAAATTAGTATCAACTCTGACAAACTTTCCATCGGAAATCGCTATGTCTTTTGATTCAAAAGTTTGATTAAAACTGTTAAAAACTTTTCCATTGATGATCAAAGTGTCTATTTTCATATTCGCCTCATTAATTCATTGTTTGATTCCAAGTTTTGATCCATGTTGGTAATTGTTTATTTACATAGTTAAAATCAATTAATTTAGCACGTTTTGCAACATCTCCATATGTCATATGTTTAACATCGCGAGTTAAGCTAACTTGATCATTTACTGGTGCATTATTTAACGAATCTGAGCCAGCAACAGTTGTTTGTGAATCCTTACTAATACGGTAGTCAATATATTTATAAGCTGCTTCTGTATTCTTGCTATTCTTCAAAATTGATACTGTATCGTAGTTAGCGTATGTACCTGATTCCGGAACTACATAATCAACATCTGGAGCTGCACCTTGGATCATATCGACTGCAAAATCACCAACAACTGCGACGTCGATTTCACCAGATTTGAACATATTAGCAAGATCAGAAGATTTTGCATATGTCTTAACAACGTTTGGTTTTAGTTCTTTCAAGGCACCAAAGGCTGCTTTACCGTCATCCTTTGTTACGTCAGTTTTAGCATGTTCACTAGCCATATAAACCATGGCTGGTCCAAAAGTAGTTGAAATATCTGGAATGGCAATTCTATTTTCTAATTTCTTATCCCATAATTGATCCCATGAAGTGATTTTACCAACTGTCTTAGGATTGTAGATAATACCAATGCTATTAACGGTATAAGGAACACTGTTAGTATCCTTAGCCAATTTTTGTTGTTCCTTACTTAAATACTTGAAATTCTTAAGTTTGCTAAAGTCTAATTTCTTAAATAGACCCTTTTTTTGTCCGGCTACTGCATTGTTTTGAGCTAACTCGATCACGTCAACACTTGAATTAGGATTATGTTCAATTTGAGTAAATCTAGATGAACTATCACCAAATTGGCTCTTAACCTTTAGCTTGTTATCTTTTTGGAATGGCTTGAAGACATCATTTGTCATCTGCTTAGTTGCTAATCCGAAAGTGGAAACCGTCAACTGCTTACTTTCTTTACTGCTATTATTGCTGCACCCTGCTACAAGTAATGTAACTAGTAAAGTTGTAATTATCGCAAAGAATTTAGTATTTTTTTTCATGTTAATCTCCTATTTATCCTCTAATTCAATTAATGATGATTCTGGAAAATTCAATGTAATTTCAGCATTTGTTTCTGACTGATCTTTAGTCGTATTTACTTTCAAAATACCAAGTTCTGTATCGACGATATATTGATAGTAATTTCCTAAAAAGTTTTTAGAAACGACTTTCCCCAAAAGAGTATTCTCTCCTGTGCCGATCCCAATATTTTCTGGACGAATGGTCAACAATTTTCCCGTAATTTCTTTATGAAATTGCCATTGCTGATCTTCAGCCCAAGTTTTAGGAATAAAATTCTCATAACCGATAAAGCGGGCTACAAATTCAGTTCGTGGATTTTTGTAAATATTTTGCGGTGTATCTAATTGTTCAATTTGGCCTTGATTCATCAGAGCTACTCGATCAGAAATTGCAAAACACTCCTCCTGATCATGGGTAACAAAGATAGTCGTCATATCGAGCTTTTGTTGCAGACGATGAATTTCTTCTCGCATCTCAATTCTCAACTTAGCGTCCAAATTACTTAGTGGCTCATCTAAAAGTAGAACATTGGGATTTATCGCTAAGGCACGTGCCAATGAAACACGTTGTTGCTGACCACCGGATAGTTCATGTGGCATACGGTCCTTTAAATTTGATAGACCTGTTATATCTAAAATATTAAGTGCTTTTTGTTCAATTGTTTTTTTGTCTAACTTACGCCTCTTTAAGCCAAACGTAATATTTTGAAAAATTGTCATATGTGGGAAAAGTGCGTAACTTTGGAAAACCATTCCAAAATTTCTTTTATAGACCGGAACCTTGCTGATATCCTTCCCTGACACTTTGATGGTTCCCTTTTGAATCGGGATAAGACCGGAGATCAAACGTAGCATAGTTGTTTTACCACAACCACTGGGCCCTAAAATTGATAACAGTTCTCCATCTTTGATATTCAACGATAATTGATCAAGAATTTGTTTACCTTTTTGATAAGACATAGATAGATCTGATATTTCGATATTTGCCAATTTAAGTCTCCTAAGTCAATTTGTTTAATCCTAAATATTTTTCAGCGAGGATCATGATCGAAGCTGTGATAATCATCAAGATAACTGAAACCGCTGAAACCGTTGGATCATAATTGTTCTCTAAGTAATTAAGAATAGACGTTGGTAACATGTTTAAATCCGGTCCATTCAGGAACAAACTTATTGGAATATTATTGAAAGATGTAATAAAAGATAAGATAAACGCTGCGACGACACTTTGTTTAATGTTAGGAATAACAACTTTGAAGAAAGTTGTTATTTTATCGTACCCTACCATCCACGCTGCTTCTTCTATGCTTTCATCAAATTCCATCATTCCAGCCGTGATCAAACGAACCACGTATGGCAAGCACAATAGAAAATGTCCAACTATCAAACTTATAAAGAGTGGCAATTGTAAGCTGATTACTAAAGCTTGGTATAAAGCAAATCCAATTACTATTTCTGGTATCAAGGCTGGACTCAAGAAAATTGTCTGAAACCAGTCTTTATGATGGATATCAAATCTCGTCAAAACATAGACGATCGGTATTCCGACCAATAGAGCCAGAAAAGATGCCAAAATGGCTACAATTGAACTCATCTTCAATCCTTCAACAAAATCCGGTTGTTGAAAGACATTGGCATACCATTCAAAAGTAAAACCCTTAATTGGAAAAGAAATTGCAGATTCTTCACCAAATGAAGTAACAATAACAATCAACAGTGGTACAACCAGTATTACCAAAACTAAGCATCCTACTACGGAAGAAAACTTAATTTTTGTTCTCACTTAGCATTCCTCCGATCCATTAACTTAGTACCGTAATTCATAATCGTCATAACTAAGACAGCAATTACAGTTAGGATAACGGCAACTACACTAGCACTTGTCCAATCTCCTAATGTGATCGACTGTTGTTGTAGCAATGTTGCCAATACCATGTTCTTGTTTCCACCTAACAATTGTGGCGTTGTATATGCCGTTAGCGAACCAACAAAAACTAGAATTGAACCTGTAAGCATTCCCACCGAAAGTTGCGGTAAGATCACTTTGAAAAATACGATCGAAGGTCGAGCACCAATGACTGAAGCGGCTTCTTCAACTTCAAAGTTAAGTTGACTAAACGAGCTAACTAACGAAGTGATCATGATCGGCAAAAATAGATAAACCGATCCAATAACGATCGAAAAGTTTGTGTACAGCAAGGTCATAGGTTTATCAATTATGTGTAATTGCATCAAAAAGTTATTGATTACACCATTTTTTCCTAAAATCGTTATCCATGCAAAATTTCTAACTACGGCATTGGTCAATATTGGGAATAAAACAATTATTGATACGACTTTTTTCCATCTGTCGCCTAAACGTGACATCCAATATGCAGTTGGCAACCCCAATGACAAGGTTATCAAGGTTGTAATAACTGCAATCATCAACGTTCGTAAGATTACTTGGATATTGCCATTGCTATGGAAAAAGTTAAGATACTTTTCCAAGAAAAACTGATCTCCCACAAATGTCGGCAAGAACATTTGTAAGATCGGTAATATCAACAGAACAATTATCAATAAAAGTCCCGGGGATAGTAATAAAACAGCAGATCTTTTCAAATTATGACAACCTTTCTGAAATCAATACCAGTAATATAGCAGAAAATACGAACAATTTCAAATTTGTTTTTTAATATAGTTCGTATTTTATACGTAATAAAACTTAATAATAAAAAAAATAGGAAAATCGTTCGTTAGATTTTCCCATTATATAAATGTTTTCAGAAAGTTATTTTAATTCAATTTCTTCTTTTCGAAATTGAACAATTTTTTTAATTAATTCTTCAGGTAACGGCTTTTCATAAGTAAATTGAATTGCACCTTTAGATGTTTTATATGGTTTTAATTCTTTTTCAAATTCAACAATCGCTGAAGGCGTTGGATAAAATCCTAAATGATGTTTAAAATCAGCAAAGTGAACTAAATTCTTCTTCAAATAAAATGTCGGCATAGCATAGGATATCTTTTCTTCAGCCTCAGGAACGACTGACTTGATCAGCAGGTAAATTTGATTGAGCTTCTCTTGATGAGAAGTATCTGCATTATTAATATAGTTTTCAATTACGGTCATATGATCACCTCTAACTAAATTTATACCAAAAAAGACGTCGAAATACGACGCCTTTTCTATTCTGTTATTTTAGCGATTCTTCCTTGTTCAATATAAACACTCAAAATTCCAATATCAGCAGGATTTACCCCACTAATACGGCTGGCCTGAGCAATTGTTTCGGGAGTTATTTTAGACAACTTCTGAACGGCCTCAGTAGCCAAACTTGGTACTTTAGTATAGTCGATACGATCAGGAATCTTCTTTGATTCCATCTTCTTCAATCGTTCGATCTTAAGCTCTTCTTTTTTAATATAACCTGCATATTTAATACTGATCTCAACTTGTTCCTTAACACGACGATCAACTGGACCATCCTCTGGATCACCGATCATATCAATAATATCCTCATAGTGAACTTCAGGACGTCTCAATAAATGATCAGCTAATATGCCATCTTTCAAACTCTTAAAGTTATGATTTGTCATAAATGATTCAGCCATTTTTGGGGTTATCATCTTTCGATTCAAACGTTCCAATTCACGTTCAGTTGCATCACGTTTTTCGTTAAATTTAGCATAACGATCTGAATTGATAAGTCCTAAATCATATCCTTTATCAGTCAAACGCAGGTCGGCATTATCATGACGTAAAATTAGACGATACTCAGCACGACTAGTAAGCAAACGATAAGGCTCATTTGTACCTTTAGTAACTAGATCATCAATCATAACGCCGATATAAGCTTCATCACGGTGTAGGACAAATGGATCTTTACCTTCGGCACGCAAAGCTGCATTGATACCAGCCATAAGACCTTGTCCGGCAGCCTCTTCATAACCTGAAGTTCCATTCATCTGGCCAGCAGTAAAGAGATTTTTAACGACCTTTGTTTCCATATTTAATTTCAATTGCCAAGGTTCGATAACATCATATTCAATCGCATATCCTGGACGCATCAATTTAGCGTTTTCCAGACCGGCAACTGAATGAACCATTTTTAATTGGACCTCTTCAGGCATAGAAGTTGAGAAATCACCAACATAATATTCCTGAGTATCTCTACCCTCTGGCTCCAAGAAAATTTGGTGACGAGGCTTGTCAGCAAAACGAACGATCTTATCCTCAATTGATGGACAGTATCTTGGGCCAACACCTTTGATAATTCCAGAAAACATTGGAGCACGATCAAGGTTTTCACGAATAATTTGATGTGTTGTTGAATTAGTATAAGTCATCCAACAAGACAACTGATCTTTTAAATATTGTGAATCTGGTGTTTCAAATGAAAAATGATTTGGTTCTTTATCACCAGGTTGTTCATCTGTTTTAGAAAAATCAATTGTATCTTTATTTACACGTGGAGGTGTACCAGTTTTAAAACGAGTTAATTTAAAGCCGTTTTCTTCCAAATTTTCTGACAATTTAATTGAAGGAATACTGTTATTAGGACCGGAGGAATAAGTAAGTTCACCAATAATGATCTTACCTCTTGAGGATGTACCGGCTGTTAATACAACGGACTTGGCATGATATCTAGCACCAGTTGCCGTTACAACGCCTTTACAAATACCATCTTCAACAATTAGCTTATCAACAATCCCTTGTCTCAAAGTAAGATTAGGTTCCTCTTCAAGTGTTTCTTTCATCATACGATGGTACATGTTCTTATCCGCTTGGGCACGCAAGGCTCTAACGGCTGGACCTTTACCTGTATTCAACATTCTCATTTGAATATACGTTTTATCGATATTACGGCCCATTTCACCGCCTAAGGCGTCAATTTCACGTACAACGATTCCTTTGGCTGGTCCACCAAGAGAAGGATTACACGGCATAAAGGCCACCATATCCAAGTTTATTGTTACAAGAAGTGTCTTTTGTCCCATTCTAGCAGCAGACAAGGCAGCTTCTGAACCGGCGTGACCAGCTCCAACTACAATTACATCATAATTCTCTGAATCAAATTCCTTAACTTGCATACATTCACCTATTTTCCTAAACAGAATTGCGAGAATAGTTGTGTTATCAACTCATCCGGATAACTATCTCCGGTTATTTCACCTAGAGTATCCCAGCAAGCTGTCATATCGATCTGTACTAAATCAATTGGCATCCCTGCTTCAATTCCTAAAATAACATCATTTAAATTTCCCTTTGCTTGTCTTAACAGACCAGCCTGTCTGGCACTAGTAATGATCACATCTGTACTACTATCTTCAATACCAGCATTAAAAATCTGACTGATTGTTTGTTTGATCATTTCGATTCCATCGTTCGTTATAGCGGACGTTTGTAGAATCGTATCATCAGGCTTAACTTGATTTACAGTTTTAGGCGTTATAACGGGTACTAAATCATTTTTATTAAAAATAATGATTCGACGTTTGTCATTAGTTGCATCAAGTAACTGAATATCATCAATTTCAAGTTCTCTACTGGAATCTAAAACAACAATAACTAGATCAGCTTCTTTTAGAGCCTTTTTAGAACGTTCAACTCCGATTTTTTCCACTTTATCCGTTGTATCACGAACACCGGCTGTATCAATCAATTTAAGCGGCACGCCATCAATATTGACATATTGCTCGACAATATCTCTAGTCGTACCGGCAACATCTGTGACGATAGCTTTATCTTCATCAAGCAAACGATTCAGCAAACTGGATTTACCAACATTAGGTTTACCAACAATTGCTGTAGCTAGCCCATGTTGCAATATTTCACCACTATCAGCTGTTTTTAATAGACTATCAATATTTTTGCTAACTAAATGAGCTTTTTCTAGCAGCATCTTCGTTGTCATCTGTTCAGTGTCATATTCTGGATAATCGATATTGACTTCAACTTGAGCTAAAGCATCCAAAATTTCTTGACGTAAGTTTGAGATCAAATGATTCAAATTACCATCTAATTGGTTCACCGCAACTTGCATAGCTTTATCAGTTTTAGCACGAATTAAATCCATTACTGATTCAGCCTGGGTTAAATCGATCCTGCCGTTTAAGAAGGCCCGCTTAGTAAATTCTCCAGGTTCGGCCATACGTGCTCCTGAACCGATTAAAAGCTGTAATACTTTATTAGTGGCTACGATACCACCGTGAGTATTTATCTCCACAACATCTTCTCTAGTGAATGTTTTTGGAGCTAACATGATAGAAACCATAACTTCATCGACTAAAGACCCATCAGTAGGATCAATGATATGACCGTAATTTATCGTATGACTCTTAACTCTGGTCAAATCCTTACCCATGAATATCTTTTGGGCTATAGTTACCGCTTGATCCCCTGAAAGGCGAACAATCGAAATAGCACCTTCCCCAGGAGGGGTAGAAATAGCAGCAATAGTATCATATTCAGTAACTGCACTTGCCATAATAGTCCTCTTTTCCCATTTTTAAGCACAAAAAAAGTGCGTAATCCACCAATTTTGGCGGAAAAGCACTTTGACTACTTTTCTATATATATTTGTACAATTTCTAAAACATCTTAACTAGTTTTAGAAAAATTGTCAATTAACGACGTTTGTAAGCACGCTTTTTAGCTCTTCTGATCTTACGTTGCTTTTCACGTTCTGCTTCATCCTTTTCCTTTTGAGCACGACGGTACTTGAAAGGATTTTGGAAAATCAATGTCTGAATAACTTGGAAAGCATTTGTTACAACCCAATATAAAGTAATGGCTGATGGGAATGTCAAAGCTGGAACGAAAATAAATATTGGCATAACGTATGTCATTAACTTAGTAGTTTTATTTTGATTTGGTTGTGAGTAGCTGGCAATATATGTACTTAAGAAAGTAAACACAGCGGCCAAAATAGCCATAATGTAATATGGATCGGCTTTACTTAATTGCATCCACAAGAAAGTTCCATTACGCAGTTGTTCAGTTTTATAAATTGCTTGATACAAAGCAAACATAACCGGCATCTGCACCAAAAGTGGCAAACATCCCGCAACCGGATTAACTCCAGCCTCACTATAAAGTTTTTGAGTCTCTTCTCTTAACTTACCTTGTGTGTCAGTATCCTTAGCAGAATACTTCTTCTGAAGTGCTTGTATTTGTGGTTGAACAGTCATCTGCTTGTTCATACTTCTGATTTGATACCAGTTCAGTGGTAGTAAAACAATTCTTACGATCAGAGTAAACAGCACGATAGCCCAACCTGAACTATTGCCAACTAACGAACCTAGCCAAAGGATAAATTGCGAGAAACTATATAAAACATAGTGATCCCAAATCCCAGTACTATGGCTAGTGATCGGTTCATTAAGGTTAGAACAACCTGACAAAACTAAAACAACACCAAGTAATAACGCCACACCTAAGTATTTTTTTAAGCTTTTTTTATTCACTTTTACACCTATATATTATTATTTTTTATCTTACCCTAGTATTTTACCTAATTTTAGTAAATGTACGATGTTTTTTTTCGTTTCAAACATATCTAAATCAACGGATGGTTTTCGAGCAATGATCAAAAAGTCCAGTTCAGCTGGTAGTTCTGGTTTCAATTCGAACAATGATTGTCTGACGTAACGTTTAACTCGATTACGGCCGACCGCTGTATGCGAAACTTTTTTCCCAACCGACAATCCGACGCGAAAATGTTTTTGATCTTTTTTATCAATTTGATAAAGAACAAAATTACGATTTGCGACTGATTGTCCCTTTGAATAAACATATTGAAACTCATTTTCTTTTTTAATTCGATAACTCTTTCTCATATGTCACCAGACGATCCCTTGTTTGTAATAAAAAAGGACCACTAAAAATCAGTGATCCTTCAAAACTAAGCTGATAATACTTTTCTACCCTTTTTGCGGCGTCTTGCAAGAACCTTGCGACCATTACTTGTACTCATTCTCTTCATGAAACCATGGACGCGTTCACGATGACGCTTCTTAGGTTGAAATGTTCTTTTTGTAGTCATCAATAAACCTCCTGAATCTTATTTAACAAAAATTTTTCACTTCTTCAGACAATTGCTTAACTATAATACCATGCCGTGCAATGAATTTAAACAATAAATTTTCGATTACTTCTATATAGTTACTAATTTGTTTCGGAAAATCTTTGAACAGTTTTCCTGTGGATAATCTGTGGAAGCATTTTACAACTTTTTTTACACACAAAGTTATCGACAATCTTTTCACCTGAACTTTTTTACTGTGCTTTAGTTATCCACAGCTTGAGATTAAAAAAATATTTCGGTACTATTAGTTGATATAAAGGGCTTATCAGGTGAACTATTTTGTGGATAACTATGTGAACAACTTAAATTATCCTACTTTTTCACAGACCATCTTTTTTAATATTTCCTTCTTGTTATTTTTTTATTATTTAAACATTTGTTCTGTGGAAAACTCTTTTATACAATGATAAACTATACAATGTCTTTTTTCCGTAAAAAATTTATCCACATTAAAGATTGGGGGGAAATCTTTGCAAAATATAAACGACGATTCAAATGCTCAAATCAAAGAATTCTGGGATTATTTAACTAAAAAATTAAAATCTAGTTTAACCCCCGTAAGTTACACGACTTGGGTAGAAAGCGCACATCCTTTATATATTTCTGGAAATGATCTTCATATTTCTGTTCCTAGTAATTTACACAAGGACTATTGGGAGCGACATTATACCGAGGATATTGCAATTTATTCATTTGAATTAAATGGTATTGAACTAAATCCTATTATTGAAACTGCTGAGGACCAAGCAAAAAAAGAGGAGCCGGCTACTCCTAAAAATAATGTCGAAAAAACAACTACCACTGGACACGTTTTTCATAATTCTCACTTAAATCCAAAATACACTTTTGATTCATTCATAACTGGTAGTGGTAACCAAATGGCCCACGCAGCAGCTTTAGCAGTTGCAGAAGATCCTGGTACTATTTACAATCCATTGTTTATTTATGGTGGTGTGGGACTTGGAAAAACTCATTTGATGCAAGCTATCGGACATCAAATGATAAAACTAGAACCCGCCGCAAATGTTAAATACGTTACCAGTGAAACTTTTGCTAATGACTTTATTAATTCCATTCAAACCAGAACTCAAGAAGAATTCCGTCAAGAATATCGTAATGTAGATTTATTACTAATAGATGATATTCAGTTCTTTGGCGAAAAAGAGGGGACTCAAGAGGAATTTTTCCATACTTTTAATGAACTGTACGCTAATAGTAAGCAAATAGTTATGACTTCTGATCGTTTACCAAACGAAATTCCTAAGCTTCAAGACAGATTGGTTTCACGTTTTAAATGGGGTTTACCAGTTGATATCACTGCACCTGACCTTGAAACAAGAATTGCCATTTTACGTAACAAGGCTGAAGCTGAAAATCTTGAAATTCCTAATGACACTCTTTCATATATCGCTGAACAAGTTGATACCAATGTTCGTGAATTAGAAGGTGCTTTACTACGAGTTCAAGCTTATTCAACAATGAATAAAGAAGACATAACTAAATCCATTGCAGCTGATGCTTTAAAATCATTAAAACTTAACAAGGAACAAAACGGGTTGACCGTCGGAAAAATCCAGAGTCGTGTTGCTAAATACTATCGTGTTTCCGTCAATGATCTAAAAGGTAAGAAACGTGTAAAAACAATTGTTGTTCCTAGACAAATTGCTATGTACTTAGCCCGAGAACTTACAGATAAATCTTTGCCACAAATTGGAATGGAATTTGGTGGTAAGGATCATACGACAGTTATGCATTCATGTGATAAAATATCCGAGTTAGTTATAAAAAATGATGAAATAAAACGAGCCGTCAATGAATTGAAAGATGAACTCAGAAATTAACATGTTGAAAAGTATTTAAATTGTATCTTGTTATCCACACCTGTTAATAACAGGTTAAATCCAATAATATCTTAGCCTCATAAAAGTTATCCACAGAATCAACAGCACCTACTACTACTTCTATTTATATATTAATTAATTAAAAGAGGGGTACCTATGAAATTTTCAATCGACAGATCAAAATTCGTAAACCAGACAAATAACGTTCAACGAGCAATTTCCACAAAAACTACAATTCCAATACTTACAGGAATGAAACTAGATTTATCAGATAATGGTTTGACCATTACTGGTAGTAATTCAGATATTTCTATAACTTCATTTATTTCAAAAGACGATACTGATAATGATTTAAGAATTGAAAGTACTGGATCGATCGTATTGCCAGCTAGATTCTTTAACGAAATCATCAAAAAGTTGCCTGGGGATAACTTTGATTTAGAAGTTTTAAGTAATAATCAAACTCTAATTTCTTCTGGCGTATCCGAATTTACTATCAATGGTTTGGATGCAAGCAATTATCCACACCTCCCAGAGGTAGAAACATCAAATCAATTAGTTTTCCCCACAGATTTATTTAAGGAAGTCGTTAATCAAACTGTTATTGCTGTTTCAAATCAAGAAAGTCGTCCGGTCTTAACTGGTGTTAATTTCTTGATCAGCAACGAGGGACTAGTTTCAGTCGCAACCGACAGTCATCGTTTGGCTCAAAGAAGAATCGATATCACCAGTGATGAAGATTACAACTTGATTATTCCTGGAAAGAGTTTGACCGAACTAGTTAGAACAATCAGTGATTCAGTCAAAGAAATTTCAATGTCAATTTCTGAGAATCAAGTTCTATTCAGTTTTGACAATGTTATGTTCTACTCACGTCTGCTTGACGGAAGATATCCTGAAACAGATCGTTTGATTCCGGCTGACTCAAATACCAGAATTACTTTTGATACGACAAAATTATTAGGTTCCGTTGAGAGGGCTTCACTTCTTTCACATGAGAGTCGCAATAATGTTATCAAGCTGGAAATAAAGACTGCTGAAAAGAAAGCAACCCTTTATGGGAATTCACCAGAGGTCGGAACTGTTGAAGAAGTTCTTGATTTTGAGAGTATTGAAGGTGATGATCTGGAAATTTCATTTAACCCTGATTATTTGAAAGATGCTTTAAGATCATTTGGTGGAAATACCAATATTGAGATGAGTTTTACTTCACCATTACATCCGTTCACTTTGAGACCAGTAGAGAATAAGGAAGACTTTGTTCAACTGATTACTCCTGTTAGAACGTTTTAAATATGTCAAAAGGGCCAGAACATTTCGTTCTGACCCTTTTTTTTGTCTGATTTGGAAATATGCCTTTATTTTGCGCTGTCTGTGATTTTTTTATCTTTTTTAGTGGGGAGCTACTAAACTGTTTGAAAATTGCTCTAAACGCCTGATAAGTTGTTTTTCGAGTTAAAAACCTCTATAATTATAATATGTCATTAAATATGTAAATCTAATAAATAGGGTGTTAATATGTCGCAAAAAATAAAGATTGAAACGGAATTTATAACGTTAGGACAGTTTTTAAAGGACGTTGGAATCATTTCAACCGGTGGCCAAGCCAAGTGGTATCTGAAAGATAATGAGGTGCAACTTAATGGAGAATTGGAGGATCGTCGAGGCAAGAAATTGCATAAAGGCGATGTATTAATTATCGATAAAGAATCTTACGAGATTGAATAAAAGCACTTGTATATAAAGGAATTACGACTTCGCAGTTATCGAAATTACGAGTCTTTAAAAATTGATTTTTCTCCAAACATTAATATTTTTTTGGGAAGAAATGCCCAAGGTAAAACTAATTTATTAGAGGCTATGTATTTTTTAGCTTTAACAAGAAGTCATCGAACATCTAGTGATAAAGATTTGATTATGTGGGGCAGTGACTTTGCTAGAATTTCTGGAACTGTCATTAAAGATAATTCTAGCAACCTGCAGATGGATTTGGTTATAAGTAAATCTGGAAAAAAAGCTCGTTTAAACAATTTGGAACAACGCAAGTTATCGACGTATATCGGTAATTTGAATGTTGTTTTATTTTCTCCGGAGGATTTGTCGATCGTAAAGGGAAATCCTGGGATCAGAAGAAAATTTATTGATATGGAGTTTGGTCAGATTTCATCACAGTATCTAAAAACAGTTAGTCAATTTCGTCGTGTCTTAAAGCAACGAAATGTCTATCTGAAAAAATTACAGCATCAAAAAAATCCGGATTTGATGTATTTGGATGTTTTGTCCGATCAACTGTCCGGATATTGTGCTGAAGTAGTAAAAATGCGTTTGGATTTCTTAGCAAGGTTACAAACTTTCATGAGTAAAATTCACTCTGATATAACAGATCAGCAGGAAAAACTAGAATTGCAATATAGTAGTGTAATCGATGTTAATGAAAAATCTGTTGAAAATATTTATAATAATTACAAGAATATTTTCAAAGAAAATGTCAAAAAAGAGATCCAGCGCGGGGTTACATTATATGGACCACACCGTGATGACATTAAATTCATGATCAATGGAAAAGATGCTCAGGATTTTGGATCTCAGGGGCAACAACGATCTGTGGCTTTAAGTTTGAAACTGGCTGAGGTCGAATTGATCAAAGAAGAAGTAGGTGATTATCCAATTTTATTATTGGATGATGTTTTGTCAGAGTTGGATCATAAGCGACAGACTCATCTTTTGACATCAATAAGTGATCACATTCAAACGTTTATTACGACAACTTCGCTCGAAGATGTCGATCAAACTTTAGTTAGAAATCCTAATATTTTGAATATTAGTAACGGAGTAGTTCAACAGGAGGAAATTTAATGGCTGAGAACGATAGAGAAGCTGAATTAGAAAAAAGAGAAGAATTAGCCGAAGAATATGATGCCAGTCAAATTCAAGTTCTTGAGGGACTTGAAGCCGTTCGTAAGAGACCTGGTATGTATATTGGTTCAACCAGTAAACAAGGTCTGCACCATCTTGTTTGGGAAATAATTGATAATGGTATCGATGAAGCTTTAGCCGGATTCGCCACTAAAATTGACGTTACCGTTGAACCCGATAATTCAATTACTGTCTTTGATGATGGTCGTGGTATTCCAATCGATATCCAAAAAAAGACTGGTAAACCAGCTCTTGAAACTGTTTATACGATTCTGCATGCCGGAGGTAAATTCGGCGGTGGCGGATACAAGGTTTCTGGTGGTTTGCACGGTGTTGGTGCCTCAGTAGTTAATGCGTTAAGTAGTGAACTTGACGTTGTGGTTACTCGTGCCGGAAAACAATATGGAATCGACTTTGCTAAAGGTAAAGTTGTCCATCCAATGCATGTTGTTGGTGACGCACCCGAATTTGAACATGGAACTTTAGTTCACTTTGTTCCAGATTCTGATATTTTCACGGAAACAACTGTTTACGATGATAAAGTTTTGACAACTAGAATTCGTGAGTTGGCCTTTTTAAACAAAGGTTTGAAATTAACTTTCACAGATAAAAGAGCGGATACAGCTGAGAAACTAGTCTTCCATTACGAGGGTGGTATCAAGAGTTACGTTGAATTTATGGACAAAGAAAAAGAAGTCCTATTCGAAGACCCAATCTATCTTGAAGGTGTTCAAGATGGCGTTACGGTCGAAGTAGCACTTCAATATACTGATGAATTCCATACTAATTTGATGACTTTCGCCAATAATATCCACACTTATGAAGGTGGTACTCATGAGGTTGGGTTTAAGACGGCCTTAACACGTGTTATCAATGACTATGCTCATAAAAATAAATTATTAAAAGATAGTGAAAAACTTTCTGGTGAGGATGTTCGCGAAGGGATGACCGCGGTCGTCAGTGTTAAGCATCCGGATCCTCAATTTGAAGGCCAAACTAAGACGAAATTAGGTAATAGTGATGCTCGTACTATCACCGATCGTCTATTCAGTGAACACTTCATGAAGTTCTTGATGGAAAATCCTAGTTTAGCTAAAAAAATCGTTGAAAAGGGTAGTTTAGCTACTAAAGCTAGAATGGCTGCCAAGCGTGCCCGTGAGGTTACTAGAAAGCAAAATGGACTAGAGATCAGTAATTTACCTGGTAAATTGGCTGACAACTCAAGTAAAGATCCAGCAATCTCTGAATTATTTATCGTTGAGGGTGATTCTGCCGGTGGTTCTGCTAAAACTGGTCGCTCACGTTTGACACAAGCTATCCTGCCGATCAGAGGTAAGATTTTAAATGTTGAAAAAGCAACTATGGATAAGATCCTAGCTAACGAAGAAATCAGAACACTCTTTACAGCTATGGGAACAGGATTTGGAGAAGATTTTGATATCTCTAAGGCTCGTTACCATAAAGTAATCATTATGACTGATGCTGATGTCGATGGTGCTCATATTCGAACACTGTTGTTAACATTGCTCTATCGTTATATGCGTCCAGTTGTTGACGCAGGCTATGTTTATATTGCTAAGCCACCTTTGTATCAAGTTCGTCAAGGTAAGATGATGCAGTACTTTGATACTGATAAAGAGAAAGATGAGTTTGTATCACAGCTTTCACCAAAACCAGAGCCAAAGATCCAACGTTACAAGGGTCTTGGTGAAATGGATGCTGATCAGTTATGGGAAACGACTATGGACCCTGAAAAGAGAAGATTGGACCGTGTTAACCTTGATGATGCCATTGAAGCTAACAAAGTTTTCTCAATGTTAATGGGTGACAAAGTTGAACCAAGAAGAGAATTTATTGAAGACAATGCACGTTATGCCGAAGTAGATTATTAGGGAGGTAAAGCAAGTTAATGGACGATCGAAGAATATCCAATGTTAATCTAACGGAAGTTATGAAAAAATCTTTCGTGGATTATGCCGCTAGTGTTATCGTTTCAAGAGCACTTCCAGATGTGCGTGATGGATTGAAGCCAGTTCACCGTCGTATTCTTTACGGTATGAATGAACTTGGCGTTACGCCAGATAAACCATATAAAAAGAGTGCTCGTTTTGTCGGTGACATCATGGGTAAATATCATCCACATGGGGACTCTGCCATTTATGAATCAATGGTCAGAATGGCTCAGGACTTTAGTTACCGTTATCCATTAGTTGATGGACACGGAAACTTTGGTTCAATTGATGGTGATCCACCCGCTGCCATGCGTTATACCGAAGCTCGTATGAGTAAAATGGCAGTTGAAATGTTGCGTGATATTAATAAAGATACCGTTGATTTAGTACCAAACTATGACGGTGAAGAAAAGGAACCAATGGTACTTCCTGCACGTTTTCCAAATCTTTTGGTCAATGGGGCAACCGGAATTGCCGTTGGTATGACTACTAATATCCCTTCACATAACTTAAAAGAAGTTATTGATGCTTTGCATATTTTGATGAGAAATAAAGATGCAAGTATTGCTGATTTGATGAAGGTATTACCTGGACCTGATTTCCCCACTGGAGGAATCATTATGGGCCGTTCTGGAATTAGAAAAGCCTATGAAAACGGAAAAGGTACAATCATTTTGCGTGCCAAAGTCGACGTTATAACTAAGAAGAACGGTCAGGAACAAATTATTGTTACTGAATTGCCTTATATGGTCAATAAAGCCAACTTAGTGGAACGTATCGCTGAATTAGCACGTGATAAAAAACTCGATGGTATCACTGATTTAAACGATGAATCTGACCGTGAGGGTATGAGAGTCGTTATTGATATTCGTCGTGATATGAGTGCTTCTGTTGTCTTGAATAACCTCTATAAATTGACACAACTACAAATTTCTTACGGTATCAATATGGTTGCTATCGTTGATAAAACACCACGTGTCTTATCACTTAAAGAAGTTCTAGTTTATTATTTGAAGCACCAAGAAGTTGTTATCAGAAGAAGAACTAAATATGAATTGGACCGTGCTCAGGCTCGTGCTCATATTCTAGAAGGATTGAGAATTGCTCTGGATCATATTGATGAAATCATCAGTATTATCAGAGGTTCACAAACTTCCAGTGTGGCTAAACAAACTTTGATGGATCGTTTTAAATTATCAGATAAACAATCACAAGCTATCCTTGATATGCGTTTGGTTCGTTTGACTGGTTTGGAACGTGAAAAAGTTGAGGCCGAATATCAAGATCTTTTAGTAAAAATTGCTGATTACAAAGATATTTTGAATACACCAGAACGTGTAGATAAAATTATTTATGATGAATTACTAGATATCCAAGATAAGTTTGGTGATCCTAGAAGAACCGAAATTCGTGCCAGTGAAGTTGCTAATATTGAAGATGAGGACTTGATCGAAGAAGAGAATATCTTAGTTGTCTTGACTCATAATGGATATCTCAAGCGCCTATCTGCTGATGAATTCAGAGTTCAAAATCGTGGTGGCCGTGGTATCCAAGGTATGGGTATTCATGATGATGACTTTATTGAACATATGATTTACGCATCGACTCATGATCGAATGTTGTTCTTTACTAATACTGGTAAAGTTTATCGGACTAAGGGTTATGAGGTACCTGAATACGGTCGTACGGCTAAGGGTATTCCCGTGATCAACTTGTTGAACATTGAAAAGGGTGAAAAGATTCAAACTGTTATCAATGTTGGACGTGACGTTGATAAGGAAAATTCATTCCTCTTTTTTGTTACTAAATATGGAACCGTTAAACGCACGCCAGTAACTGATTTTGCCAATATCAGACATTCCGGCCTTCGTTCGATCACGTTAAAAGACGGTGATGAATTAACTAATGTTTTCTTAACAGATGGCAGCAAAGTTATCTTTATCGGAACTCACAGAGGTTATGCTGTAACCTTTAGAGAAAGCGATGTTCGTCCAATGGGTAGAACTGCAGCCGGTGTTCGTGGTATCAAACTTCGAGAGGAAGATTATGTCGTTGGTTCATCAATCGTTGAGCCAGGACAAGAGGTTCTTACAATCTCTGAAAAGGGTTATGGTAAGCGAACTAAGGTTGAAGAATATCCAATCAAAGGACGTGGCGGTAAAGGTATCAAGACTGCTAACGTGACTGAAAAGAATGGACCGATTGCCGGAATTACTTCCGTCAGTGGGGATGAAGATATCATGCTGATTACAGATATGGGTGTTATGATCCGTTTTGAAGTTCAAAGCGTTTCACAAACAGGCCGTGCTACTTTAGGTGTTAGATTGATCAAGGTTGATGGCGAGTCTATCGTTTCAACTATGGCTAAAATCCAACATGAAGAAACTGAAGAAGATACTGATCAAGATAATTCTGATGATCCAGTTAATAATGAAACAAGTGAAGATAATGATGAATCCGTTGACGTAAATAAGGATTCAGATAATACTGAAGAGTAAAAAAAAGTGTTTCTGCGTAATTTGATATGTATCAAGTTTTTGATACGTGTCAGGCAGAAACACTTTTTTATTGGTAAATTTATCTAGAAATTCTTTGTAAGTTATGCTAAACTATAACATCGTGAGTATAAAATGTAGTTAATTTATGCTCCTTGTTCTTTAAGTAGAACCATTAGACCATAAGGAGGTGTACAGTCATGGCTGAAACACATTACGAAATTACATACATCATCAAACCTGATGTTGAAGAAGACGCAAAGAAAACTCTAATCGATCGTTTTGATAAGATCCTTACAGATAACGGCGCCAAAGTAATCGATTCAAAAGACTGGGAAAAGAAACGCTTAGCATACGAAATTGCTAACTATAAAGAAGGTGTCTACCATATTGTAAACGTAGACGCTGACAACGATGAAGCAATCAATGAATTCGATCGTCTATCAAAGATCGAAGACAACATTCTTCGTCACATGATCATCAAACGTGAAGACTAATTTTGTTTCACGTGAAACATTTTAAGGAGGCAGGTATATGATTAATCGAGTAGTTCTAGTGGGACGCCTGACACGTGATCCTGAACTTAGATATACTGCCAATGGTGCAGCAGTTGCCAGTTTTACAGTCGCTGTAAACAGACAATTTACTAATGCTCAAGGTGAGCGCGAAGCTGATTTTATTAATTGTGTTATTTGGAGAAAAGCCGCAGAAAACTTTTCTAATTTTACTAATAAAGGTTCACTTGTTGGAATTGATGGACGTCTTCAAACACGTAACTATGAAAACCAACAAGGTCAAAGGGTCTATGTTACTGAGGTAGTTGTTGAAAACTTCTCATTACTAGAGTCAAGATCTGACAGTGAAAAGAGATCAAGTTCAAGTAGCAATAATAATCCAAATCAAGCTCCTAATTACAACCAACAAAATCAATCATCAAATCAGTCTCCAGTAAATAACAATAATAGCAACAATAACAATAACTTTAATAATCAATCTAACAATAATAGTAACAGTAACAACTCAAATAATATGGGCGATCCATTTGCTGATAACAGTAAACCAATCGACATATCAGATGACGACTTACCATTCTAAAGTGAAGGGAATGACATAAATGGCTCAACAAAGAAGAGGCGGACGTAGAAGACGTAAAGTTGACTTCATCGCAGCTAACCATATCGAATTTATCGATTATAAAGATACAGAATTACTTAAGAGATTTATCTCAGAACGTGGTAAGATTTTGCCAAGACGTGTAACTGGTACAAGTGCTAAGAACCAAAGAATGCTTACAATTGCTATCAAACGTGCAAGAATCATGGCTCTATTACCATTCGTCGCTGAAGATTAATTGAAAATTAATTGAAGACCACTGAAAAGTGGTCTTTTTTTATTCTCTGAATTAACAAAATTTCAATTTTGATATCGTCAAAGTCTTATATTTAAATATTAAAAGTGAAACCCTGCTGTGATAAAATTAAGAGGTACGTTTAAGAGGGGACTAATATGGAAAAAATAAAATCTAACCTTCGATTTTTCCTTTCTCGAGTAGATTATTCAACACAACTGACAGCGCTATCTTTAATTGTCATGCTGATCTCAATTTTAATTGTTGGTATGGTACATGGTTCAATCAGTGGCTATATTCAAGCTGTGCTTGTAATTATCTCGTTGATACTTTTTGTATACCTCTTCTTGCTTTTAGGTGAAAAAGCGGGTAAGTATACGAATAATTTGCAGTATCGAATTGATCGAGGAACGGACAATAGTTTTGTCGAATATCCTTTAGGAATCTTACTTTATGATGATGACAATCGAGTTCAATGGGTCAATCCTTATTTTGTTGAAAAGACAGGGATCGAATCCGCATTTAGTATGAGTCTATCTGATATTTCAAATGATTTACTTTCGTTGGTCAGCGATGATCAAGAAAATGAATCTCATCAGACTATAAAAATCGGTGATAAGTACTATTTAGTTCAGATTCAAAGAGAATTACAGACGATGTATTTTATGGATATAACTCGTTATTCCAAGATTGAACGGCGCTATGAAGATAACCGTTCAGTTATCGGTCAAGTATATTTGGATAATTATGCAGAGATCACACAGTCAATGAGTGATCGTGACGTTTCCAATCTGGATAATTATATAACCAATGAATTGTCTAATTGGGCATCCAGTGAACAAATGTTTTTAAAACGGATCGATGATGATCATTTCTTCATAGTTGCTTATTCAGGTAAAATTTTTAATATGGAGAAAAAAGGATTTAAGATTTTAGATGTCATTAGAGAGTATACATCCCAACAGAATGTTCCATTAACTTTGAGTATGGGATTCTCATACGGTGTTGATGATTTGAATGTTTTGAATGACGAAGCGCAAAAAAACCTCAATCTATCGCTGGGTCGAGGTGGAGATCAGGTCGTTGTTAAAGAGATCGGTCAAAAAGCTCGCTTCTATGGTGGTAATACAGATCCAATGGAGAAACGAACGCGTGTTCGTGCTAGAATGATAAGTGAAGCTTTACAAGAATTATTAAAGGACAGCGACCAAGTGTTAGTTATGGGTCATAATCATCCTGATATGGATGTTTTAGGATCATGCTTGGGCATTAGACGGATCGCGCAGATGAACAATACACCATGTAAAATTGTGATTGACACTAAAGATCTGCATACGGATGTTAGTCGTTTGATCAGTTTGATCGATGAAGATCCAGCTATTAAAAACGACATTATTTCGTCAGAAGAGTCGATGAATACTGTTACTTCAAATACTTTGATCGTTATGGTCGATCATTCTAAGCAAAGTATCTCGATCAATCCGGATCTATTTAATAAGACTAGTGAAAAAGTGGTTGTTATCGATCACCATCGTCGTGGTGAAGAGTTCCCTGAGAATCCAATGTTGATCTATATTGAACCTTACGCATCATCAACCAGTGAGCTGATTACCGAAATGTTGGAGTATCAACCTAAGAATAAAAAAGCTATTGAAAAAATCGAGGCTACTTCGTTATTGGCTGGTATTACAGTCGATACCAAATCATTCTCACTCAGGACTGGTACCAGAACCTTTGATGCCGCTAGTTATTTACGTTCGGTTGGTGCCGATGAAACTTTGATTCAAAATCTTTTAAAAGAAAATATTGATTCATTTATTCAGAGAAATCATCTGATCGAATCAATTACCATGGTCGGAAATCAGATGGCGGTTTGCTTTGGTGAAAATGATCGAGTTTATGATCCAGTAATTGTTGCTCAAGCAGCTGATACATTGTTATCATTAAATAATGTCGAGGCTTCATTTGTTATCAGTATGCGTCCAGATGATCGTGTAGGTATCTCTGCACGTAGTTTGGGTAATATTAATGTACAAGTCATTATGGAAAAATTGGGCGGTGGGGGTCACTTATCTGATGCTGCAACCCAAATTGCTGACGTAACTGTCAATGAGGCTAAAGAACAACTGGTCCAGGTTTTATCTGAATCTGAAAATAAAAACTAGGAGGAATCCATCGTGAAAGTTATTTTTACCGCAGATGTAAGAGGAAAAGGAAAAAAGGGTGAAGTAAAGAACGTTGCAGATGGTTATGCCCAAAACTTCTTGATCAAAAATAACAAAGCTATTGAAGCTACTAACCAAAATGTAGCCAAACTCAAGGCTGAACAAAATAAAGAGGCTAAGAATTATAAAGAGGAATTAGCTCAAGCAGAAGTATTAAAGAAGCAAATTGAAGATGATAAAACTATTGTTGAGATATCGGCTAAATCAGGTGCTGATGGTCGGCTATTCGGTTCAGTCACAAGCAAGAAAATTTCAGAAGAATTAAAAAAACAATATGGCTTTGAAGTTGATAAGCACAAGATGGAATTAAACGAAGGTGTTAAGTCATTAGGCTACATCAATGTTAAAAGTAAAATTTTTGAGGGTGTTGAAGCAACTATTCGAGTACATGTTGCCGAAAAGAAGTAATTTAAATGAATAATGAAATGACAACAAGAATACCGCCCAATGATAAAGATGCTGAACAGGCTGTTTTAGGTGCGGTATTTTTAAGCCAAGATGCACTAATTGAAGCGATGGAATATGTTGAAGCAGAGGATTTCTATCAACACGCTAATCAATTAGTCTTCCAGGCAATGGTTAATTTAAATGATCAAGAATCTCCAGTCGATGTCGTGACTGTTCAAAATGAACTTGATCGTTTAAATCAAGTTGAGGATATAGGTGGGGTCAGTTACTTAGCTGAGTTAGCAAATGCTGTACCAACGGCAGCTAATACCAGTTATTATGCTCGTATCGTCAAAAATAAGGCCGTGTTAAGACGTTTGATCAATGCTGGTACAACTATTGTCTCCCGTAGTTTTGAAGAGTCTGATGACCTTGATACGATCATTGATCAATCTGAAAAAGACATTATGGAAGTTTCTGAAAATCGGAACCACCAAGGATTCAGAAAAATTTCCGATGTTGTAAAGTCATCATTCAATGAAATTGACAAGTTGTATGGTGAAGATACTGACGTTACTGGACTTTCAACCGGTTATAAAGATCTTGATAGTTTAACAACTGGTTTACATAAAGATGAATTGATTATTTTAGCTGCACGTCCTGGTGTTGGTAAAACGGCTTTTGCCTTGAATTTGGCACAAAATGCTGCAACTAAAGATCAAGCAACGGTCGCTATTTTTTCATTGGAAATGGGTGCCGAACAATTGGTTAACCGTATGATATGTTCCGAAGGTAGTATTGATGCCAATTCATTGCGTACAGGCCAATTGGATGAAAATCAGTGGAATAGTTTGGTTGTTGCCATGGGTAGTTTGTCACGGACTAATGTCTATATTGACGATACTCCCGGTGTTAAAATGGCTGAGATCAGATCAAAATGTCGTCGACTGTTGAAGGAAAGCGGCAAGCTGGACTTAGTTATTATTGATTATTTACAGTTGATCGAAGGTACAGGTCAAGAAAACAGACAACAAGAAGTTTCGGTAATCTCTCGTAATTTGAAGAAACTGGCTAAAGAATTACATGTGCCAATAATTGCGTTATCACAGCTTTCCCGTGGCGTTGAGCAACGTCAAGATAAGAGACCAATGTTGTCAGATATTCGTGAATCTGGTTCAATTGAACAGGATGCTGATATCGTTGCCTTTCTTTATCGTGATGATTATTATCGTGATGAAGATGGCGACGATAACAGTGAACCACAGGATCAGGAGGATCAAGATGTCGGTGAAGTAGAGGTCATCGTCAGTAAAAACCGTTCTGGTCCGCGTGGAACCGCCAAGTTATTGTTCGTGAAGTCTTATAATAAGTTTTCATCGATAGCCAATATCCCTGAAAATTAGAGAGAGCGGAGAATAGATGGTAGACTTTGAGTATTACCCAGACTAACTATAGTGGTAAGTCTTACCATGATAGTTAGTCGTAGTAAGTGTAGAAATCTGTCTCTTAGCAGCTCATTTCGAGACCAAGTTCCAAAAACTCAATCAATTAAGAGGAGATAGACATGACAACAGTTGTCGTAGTAGGTACCCAATGGGGTGACGAAGGTAAAGGTAAGATCACTGATTACTTCAGTGGTGAAGCAAATATTATCGCTAGATATCAAGGTGGAGATAATGCCGGTCATACCCTAAACATTGATGGTAATGTTTACAAATTAAGATCAGTCCCATCAGGAATTCTTTATCCTGATAAGACTAGTGTTATTGGTAATGGTGTTGTTTTAAATCTAGAATCTCTTTTAGAAGAGTTAAATCGTTTGCATGAACAAGGTGTTGATACTTCAAGTTTGAAGATTTCAAACCGCGCACAATTGATCTTGCCCTATCACATCAAGTTGGATTCTCTCCAAGAGGCTGCCAGAGGCGATTCTAAGGTAGGAACTACTAATAGAGGTATTGGTCCAGCTTATATGGATAAAGTGGCTCGTATCGGTATCAGAATGGCTGATATCTTGGATAAAGATGTCTTCAAGAGCCTACTTACAGAAAACTTAAAGCAAAAGAATGAGTTATTTACAAAGATTTACAATTCTGATGAGATCAAATTTGATGATGTTTTTGAAAAGTATTATCAATTTGGACAAGATGTAAAAAATCGTGTTATCGATACTTCAGCTTATTTGAATAAAGAACTAAAGAACGGTAAAAACGTATTATTTGAAGGTGCACAAGGAATCATGCTTGATATTGACCATGGTACGTATCCATATGTAACTTCATCTAATCCAGCCGGCGGTGTTACTACAGGTGCCGGTATAGGTGCTCCAATGGTTGACAAAGTTATCGGAGTTGTTAAAGCCTATACATCCCGTGTTGGTGCTGGTCCATTCCCAACAGAACAGGAGAATGAAGTTGGCGATTTCTTACGTGAAGCTGGTCATGAATATGGAACAGTTACCCATCGTCCTCGTCGTGTGGGTTGGTTAGATACAGTTGTTTTACGTCATTCATCTAATGTGGCTGGTGTTACTCACCTTTCACTGAACTGTCTTGATGTTTTAACTGGTTTAAAAGAGATCAAAGTATGTACTGGATATGACTTGAATGGAAAAATAATTGATGAGTATCCTGCTAATCTTAATATATTGGCTCAATGCAAACCTGTTTATAAGACATTTTCAGGTTGGGATGATGATATTACAGGTGCTAAAAAAATCGGTGATCTTCCAGAAGCAGCTAGAGTATATCTTGATTTCTTGAAAGAGCAACTTGGCGTTGAATATGCAACCATATCTGTTGGTCCTGATCGTGAGCAAACAATTGAAGTTAATGATGTTTGGAATGCTTAATTAACAAAATAAATAGTGGATACCGTTTAGGTATCCACTATTTATTTTGTTCTGTTATCAGTTGAGATGATTCCTTTTTGAAAACTTATAAATTTTTTGCTGTTACGATTGTAAGTCAAGGTGTAATAGTAATCTTCATCTTTACTTAGTTGTTTGATATAAACCCGCGAATAGCGCGGAACATCGGATATTTCGTAACCAACTATTCCGTAATTAGTAACTCTAGAATTAGAATTTTTAGCTAAGTTGTAGAGTCCTTTATTACTCTTGTCGGCACTAAGTCCTAGGTTTATGGCAATTTGATTGAAATTACCCGGTTCAGAAGCATTATTCATCGTCAAATTGGAATTAATGACAGCGGTTTTTAAACGTTGCATAAAGTTTTTAGAGTTATTAATGCCAGCATCCCCAACTTTAACATCAGGAATGATGAAACGTGGAGGATAGATATTTGAAGTTTGTTTCAGATATTTAACTGAGAGTATCTGTGATTTTCTATGGTACAAACGATAGCGGTAACTGACGATTTGCTTGGTGTCATTGTATTGATTCAAACTGATGGTCAAGTACTTTCCTTTACGATCTTTTCCAAAGTTCAGCAAGGTGACATCATGGATATATTGATGAGATTGCTTTTTGATTTTATCGGTGAGAGACTTATCCTGTTTTTCAGTGAGAAAATTAAAATCTTTGGTAGTCTTATAATTATTATTGATCGTATTAACTAAATTGATCGATTGGGTCTTATCTGCCTCAAAATCTTTATCATTTAATTTGATAGATTTTGGTGTGACATCTTGATCGACATTTTTAGGATTAACGATCAAAGAAAAAGGAATCGTGATCGAAGATATTTTGTCGACAGTTCTATCTTTGATATTTCCCCAGTTGAAGACATAGGTTAAAATTATTAAGATTAGGATCAGTAAAGTGATTAATAATTTCAGATGTTTTTTTAATAATTTTTTCAAAATTTCTCACCCTTTATAATTGTGGTACTTTAATATATATAATATACAAAAAGAAACGTTATTTGAGGAAAATCGTGAAAGATAAAAAATATTTAAAAGGTACTTCTCCATCAGTACACTATTTACTACTAGGGGCCAAGGTAATTGCTATTGTTACAGCAGTTATATTTTTTGTCATGCTTTCACGTGGGGTAGTCAATGCAGCTGTTACGGCCAAGATAAATGGTCAGTATCAGGATAAGAGCAATAAGGTTTTGAAAACACGTGTTGATTCCGGTTCAGTTAGTTTTGTTGGGAAGCTGATCAAAGTCAGTGGGAATAATATCATAACTAAGAATAACGTTAAAAGATATCAGGAATTAGAACGATATATCGACGCTAGATCGACTCGATCCAACCAAGTTTCAGCTCTATTTGATGGAAAGAGTGACTATAAAGATGGCGTTTCTAGCGGTGAGATCAATGAGTTAGATAAAAAACTGCTAAAGGAAAAGAATCAGGATGTTTACCAAAAACAACGTAATAGACTAGATATGATTCAAATCTGGTTTGAGCAGACTCAAGATGCCAATGGATATATTTCAAAAACTTGGGATAAGTTCAACGATAACAATGCTAGCTTGAATATCAAAAAAATATCTATGGTCAATGCTTATTATAAGTTGATCAAGAATAAAACTATTAAAAAGCAATGGACCGATGCCGTTTCGAAGATGACTGACTATTATTCTAATCATAAAGGTGCTAGTGCTAGAGTTACAGCTGCAAAAGAACAATTGGATGCTTTGAGAAATTCGCCTTTGACAGAGAAGTATAAGCCAGCCAATGTCGATATTATCGGTACTTTGAACAAATCAGATAATGATTCCGATACATTGAGTAATGCTGGGCTAACAGGTAAAACAGTTCTTTATTATGATTCCAGCAGTAGTAAATTAGCCTTGATGACTAATGTTAATGGAAATTATGTTGCCGAGGATGGATATATCTCGGTAAGTAATTCAAGAGTGAGTTCAGGCAAGTATAATATCAAGAAGGTCATTACTTCGGCCGGTAGTAATGATGCAATTATCACTGATAGTAGTAATAGTAGTTTTGGGCAGTATCTAAATAATGCAACTGACAGTACTTTAGAGAGTAATGATATCACTGACGCAGATAATACAACGTCTGATTTCAATTCTGCTACACCGGTCTTTTGGATGAAGAATAATAGTAGTTTAAGTAAGTCGATCTACTTCAGCAATGGATCAACAATCGGATTTATCTATTCTGGTGGAAGCAGCTACAACAATGGACTACAAATAAGTTCATCAGACTTATCCAGTCTGCAATCTAAGATTTCATCAGGAACAACATTCTACGCTGATTAGGGGTCATTATGCGAGAAGCTAAAAGAAATATTAAAAGAAAACACAGAAAATGGCCGTGGATAATACTGATATTGATCATTCTTATTTTAAGTGGAATCGGAACATTCTGGATGAAGTATGGTTATGATATCAAAGGCGCTATTGCTGATGGTTATTCATACAGTGAAGGGCTGACGAAGAGCGATTTTCGTCCTAAAAATTCTACCGTTATATACGATCGTAACGGAAAGGTCTTAAAGAAACTGTCACAATCAAGTTCCAATTATGTTCCGATAAATAAAATCAATCCTAAGATCACTAAAGGATTGGTAAAAGTTGAAGATCAGAGATTCTATATTCATCATGGGGTTGATGTTTATGCTATCATTCGTTCAATCGGAGCAAGAATTTTGCATCGTAGGATCGAAGGTGGATCAACCTTGACGCAGCAACTGGTTAAAAATGTTGTTCTAAAAGATCAGTCGCAAACCGTTGATCGTAAGTTAAAAGAAATGGTCATTGCTCAACAGTTAGAGAAGAAATTTACTAAAAAGCAGATTCTAGAATTCTATATCAATGATGTTTATATGGGACACGGTTCATACGGATTTAGCAGTGCGGCTGAATACTACTTTTCAAAGAATCAAAATGAATTATCAATTGATAAATTAGCGATGTTAGTTGGTATTCCAAATAATCCAGCTTACTATGATCCAGTCAGCTATCCGCAACGCTCATTTAAGCGTAGAAACATGGTACTATACATTTTCTATAAGAATAAATTGATCAGTCATAACGCCTATTTGACAGCCAGAAACCGTCCATTAGGATTGAAGATCAACGAACATAAATTTGATAACGATGTTTCTAATAATTATGCGTTGAGCTATGCCGTCAACAATGCCGCCGAAGAGCTTATGAAGTCCTCTGGCTTTATGATGAAATACAAATTCAGCAGTGATAAAGAAATGAGTCAGTACTACACTAGATATCAACAAGAATTTGAACGTGCTCGTGGTGAGTTGTTGGAAGGGGGATATAGTATCCATACGACTATTGACATGGATGTTCAGAATAAAATTGAGAGTATCGTTTCTGATACTTATAAGTCATATACTGGTCGAGACGTACATGGAAAACTAGCACCACAAGTGTCTAGTACGATTGTTGATAATCAAACTGGAGATGTTTTAGCGATTATTGGTGGTAGAACAACTGATGGTGACCAAGTCAACCGTGCTATTACTGGTTATCGTCAACCAGGTTCTGCTTCAAAACCAATTACAGCATATGGCCCGGCTTTCGAGCGTGGTTATTTGCCACAAAGTACTGTAATTGATTCGGCTATTGCCGGTAGAAAAAATTGGTATAGTGGTTATAAAGGAAAGACAACAATTCGTGATGCTTTGGCAAATTCAATTAATACTGTTGCTTATAAATTAGCCTTGGAAGACAGTAAACATTTGTACTACAACAATTTGATCAAGATGGACTTTGCAAGATTAGCACCAGAAGATGATAATCCGATCATTGCCATTGGTGGTTTCCAAAATGGTGTAACGACTACTGAGATGGCTTCAGCTTATAGTTCATTTTCTAGAGGCGGTAAATTTATAGCTCCAAGTAATTTGAGTAGTATCTATGACAATGCTAATGAACGATATATTTATCAAAATACCCACCTTAAGAAGTCGATCTATACTAGGGATGCCAGTTATATGACATTGAATACCATGCAATCAGTAATTACTGATGGTTCAGGTAAAAATGCAAAATTGGACAATTATGATTTCACAGCCGGAAAGACAGGTACAACTGACGACAGTAAGGATTCATATTTTGTAGGAATGACTCCAAAATTTACGATTGCTAATTGGACTGGTAATGATATGCCATCAACTTTGACAACTGCTGAAGAAAATCTTTCGATGCAGGCCTTTAAAGCGGAAGGTGAGTACTTGGTCGATTCACTTAAAGAAAAGAATAAAGATTTTAAGAAGCCAAGTACGATCACAGTCAATGGCGATAAATTATCAGTTCAAACTAAGAATAAGAAGCCATCTATCCAAGATATTATTGATACAGATTTTTCTAAATATAATTCAGAACAGACAAATAAAAATTCTGAACGTTTAGCTAACTTGGATTACCGTATTATTTATCATTTAACTAAAAAGGAAGAATATTCTCGCGAACGCAAGGTTGAAAAGGCAATCGAGAAGTATAAAGAGTCTCCGATCATTAAACAATCTCAATACAATAAAAAATTGGATCAACTACAAAAAATTCGTTATTTGAATGCTAATGTTAAACGTCAAAACGCTAAGAGTGACTTTAACAACCAGATTCTTGATTTGCAAAAGGATCTTAATATGAGTCAAGCTATGTTCCAAACTTCAAAAGATAATAAGAAAATTGCCGAATATAATCAAGAAAAAGAGCAAATCGAGTCCGAACGAGCTGCAAAACGTAAAACTAAAGTAAGTGACTTGATGCCACAATATAATTCTCAACTGCAAAAAGTTAAAGATGCATACAATAATGATGATTCTGACAAGGAAAATCAAAAGCAAAAGCTTGTTGATATTATGAATGAAATCAGAAGTTATGGTGGAAATGTTCCAGATGTTAAAATAAACACTAATAGTAGCAATTAATAGGTTGTCATGAGGTACGCAATCTATTAACATCTAAGTAGAATAATTAATGGGGGGGTTAAGGACAATGAGCTTAGCAGATAAAGTTTCTGAAGGTAAAATGTTATTGTTCAAGTGCAGTCAGTGCAATCATCCAGCCATGCTGATCCTTAAGAAAAAAGAACTGGGAACTAATCCAGACAACTCTGTTAAATATGAAATTACGATGCAGTGTCCACGTTGTCGCAATAAGGATGGATTTACCTTGAATGATGGTAAAATTGATGTTGCATCTAAATCTGAAAAAACAGATAAAGTTCCTAATTTGGATCGAGTATTGTAGATGATTGTATTTTCATGATTCATTGATAGGCAGAGAAAACAGATATTACTTGATTTTTTTCAAGTTTTTATCTTTTTTCTCTTTTTTATTTTGAAAGAATAAATTTACTTTCAGATTATGTTAAAGAACTAAAAAACTATCTAAATAGAGTATTCTTGAGTTAAGATGTTTTTTAGATGTGAATACAAGTTGAAGTTATTACTATAATTAGGAGTGAGAAAAAGTGATGGATAATAGTGCACAACCCAAATTGGCTAGTGATTATGCATACCAGACTCTATACAATAAAATTGTATCTTTAGAGTTATCTCCAGGAGAAAGTATTAGTCCCGTTCAATTGTCCAAAGAGTTAGGTATCAGTAGAACTCCAATACAGAAAGCCAGTGCAAAATTAGCTGAGGATGGACTATTAGAAGTTTTACCACAACGAGGATCCTACGTATCCCAAATAAATATTGATCGAATTTATGAGTCATTTTATATGCGTAACTTAGTTGAACAAGCTGCAGTTATTAAGATTTGTGATTTTGATGATCGCAAAGATGTTTGTATGCAATTAGAACAAAATATTTATAATCAAAAGAAAGTTTTAGAAAGAGAATTATACGAAGAATCTTTTGAAATTGATGAACAATTTCATCACATAATTTATAAAGCAGCAAATATGTTATACATTGAAAAGGCTCTGGCACAAATTTCAGCCGATCAAAATCGTCTGAGAAAATTAAAAGTTTTATCTAATATGCGGGCCGATCCGACACTTCAAGAACACAATAATATTTTGGAATCTATTCGAGGGGGAAAAGCAGAAGAGGCGGCGCTAAATATCTATAAACATATTTCTAAGTTTGCTGGAGATACAATTGCAATTCATGACAAATATCCTGAATATTTTTCTAATTGGAAAAATGCAGAAATTAAAAATTTAAAACTAAAAAAACAAAGCTTCTTTAGTTTCTAACATAATCCTTCAAAGGTTTATCAATAACCCTTGAAGGGTTATTTTTTTATCTCTATTGACAGCGCTTACAAATGATGCTAAATTAGCTTTATCGAAATACTAGCATGCTAGTATGTTAAAGAATTCAAACAGGAGATGAATTTCATGGTTAGCATTAAAGACAACTATTTAAATAACGCCAGTCAATTTACAACTAGTGATATTACAATTCCCAAATATGATTTCAAAACAGTTAAGGAGAAAACAAAGACTGATCCAGTTTGGATTCACTTTGGTGGAGGTAATTTATTTAGATGTTTCCATGCAAAAATTGCTCACGATTTATTAAACAGTGGAGATATGGAAAGTGGAATAGTTGTTGCAGAAACATATGACGATCAAGTTATCGAAAATATTTATCATCCCTATGACAATCAGATGCTACAAGTAATTATGAAAAGTGATGGTAGCTATCAAAAAAATTTACTTGCAAGTGTGGCTGACAGTATTTACTACAACCATGCCAATCCAGCCGGTTGGGGAGAATTAAAAAAAATTTTTGAAAATCCTAAATTGCAATTCGTTACCCTATCGATCACTGAAAAAGGATATGTCTTAACAGATATGAATGGAGATCTTACAAAAAGCGCTCAAAAAGATATTGCTGGTAATCCAGATGAAGCAACAACCAACATGGGTGCTATTGCAAGATTGCTTTTGGCTCGTTATAAAGCTGGAAAATATCCTATCGCTATGGTCAGCACAGATAATTTTTCTGAGAACGGAAAACGCTTTGAAAAGGAAATTTTAACTATTGCTCAAGGTTGGATAGATAACGGTTCAGTTACATCTGATTTTGTAGTGTATTTGAAGGATGAAAACAAGGTTAGTTTTCCTTGGTCAATGATCGATAGGATTACTCCTAATCCTTCAGAAAAAGTATCTCAAATATTAGAAGATCAGGGATTTGACGATGTAAAAATCACTCACACACAAAAACATACAAATATAGCACCATTTGGTAATACTGAAGAAACTCATTATTTAGTAATCGAAGATAATTTTCCAAATGGACGTCCCAAATTAGAAAATGCAGGCGTAATCATGACAGATAGAGAAACCGTTAATGATGCTGATCAAATGAAAGTTACCGCTTGCCTTAATCCTTTACATACTTCATTAGCAATTTTTGGATGTTTGTTAGGTTACGAATCCATCGCCGATGAAATGACTAATCCCGATTTAGTTAAGTTGATTAAAGGACTTGGATTTGATGAAGATCTTCCTGTTGTTAAGGATCCTAAAATAATCGATCCAAACAATTTCATCAATGAATTAATTAAAAAACGTTTACCTAATAAAAATATTCCTGATACACCACAAAGAATTGCTAGTGATACTTCTCAAAAAATCCCAATTCGCTATGGTGTGACAATTCAACATTATTTAGATGATAAAAACCTCAATGTAGTAGATTTGAAATTTATTCCATTTATATTAGCTGGATGGTGTAGATATATTTTGGCTGTTGATGATATGGGTAATGAGTTTACATTGAGCCCAGATCCATTACATGACTATGTTGAAGAAATTATGAAACCTATTAAATTAGGAACACAGGATGAAGAATTGATTCATACAACTTTTAAAAAGTTACTTAATAATAAGCAAATATTTGCTCATGATTTATATGAAATAGGTTTAGCAGACAAGGTTGAAGCTTATTTTAAAGAGCTTGTTAGGGGTAAAGGGGCTATTGCAGAAGCCTTAGCTAAATTATAGAAGGGATTTTTAAACATTATGGAAATGGGATTTAGATGGTTTGGATCTGATGATGATCCAATCAAATTACAACAGATAAAGCAGATTCCCGGAATGACACAAATTGTTGGGGCACTTTTCGATGTTCCCGTTGGGGAAGTTTGGCCTAAAGAGAAAATTTCTAAATTGAAAAAAGAAATTAATGACGCCGGTTTGAAAATGGACGTAATTGAATCAGTCAATATTCATGATGACATTAAAATTGGGAAACCTAGTCGTGATAAATATATTGAAAACTACAAAGAGACGATCCGAAACTTATCCGAATATGGAGTTAAAGTTATTTGTTATAACTTTATGCCAGTTTTTGATTGGTTGAGAACCGATCTGCAGTTTGATTTACAGGATGGGTCTAATGTTATGTCTTTTGAATTAGACAAGTTGGCGGATGACCCACAAGAGATGATTGATCGAGTAGAAAGCAATTCTAAAGGATATTCATTGCCTGGTTGGGAACCTGAAAGATTAAGTAAGATTAAACGATTATTTGATGCTTATAAAGATGTTAACGAACAAAAATTAACTGATAATTTGAAATATTTTTTGGATGAAATAATTCCAGTTTGTGAAGAATGTGATGTGAGGATGGCCATGCATCCAGATGATCCTCCAATGCCATTATTTGGGCTTCCAAGAATTTATAAAAATCGTGAAGATATGGTAGAAATTGAAGAATTACATGAATCTAAATACAATGGTTTCACGATTTGTACAGGAAGTTTGGGTGAGAATCCAGATAATGATGTACCAGCAATTGTTAGGGAATTTGTAAAAAAAGACAGAGCACCGTTTATTCATACTAGAAATATTAAATTTACTGGTAAAACTGATTTTCACGAATCAGCCCATTTATCAAGTGAAGGTTCATTAGATATGTATGAAATTATGAAGGCCATGTATGACAGTGATTTTGAAGGTTATGTCCGCCCAGATCATGGTAGGAATATTTGGAATGAATCAGGCCGACCTGGATATGGTCTTTATGATCGAGCTCTGGGAGCAACGTATTTAAATGGTTTATGGGAAGCAATCAATAAAGCTTAATTACGGAAGGGAGTTTTAAAAATGTTAGCAGCTCGTGTATATGGAAAAGAAGATTTAAGGATCGTAGATGTTCCAAAACCGGAAATTGAAAATTCTAAAGAAGTAATCGTTAAAGTTAAGGCTGTAGGTATCTGTGGTAGTGACAATCACCTTTATCATGGTGAAAATCCTTTTGCTACTTTGCCAAGAGTTATGGGACATGAATTTGTTGGTGAGATAGATTCAGTTTCTGATGATGTCAAAGAAGTGATTGTTGGAGATCATGTAGTAGTTGAGCCAATTGCGTATTGCGGAAAATGCTATGCCTGTCGTCATGGGATGCCTAATGTATGCAAAAACTTGGTAGTATCAGGTGTTCATATTGACGGTGGTATGCAGGAATATGTAAGAATTCCATTAAAACAGGTTCATAAGATAGATAGTAATGTTCCGTGGACAACTGCAGTTTTGTCTGAACCTTATACAATTGCTGGAAATTCAACAACTAGGGCTGAAGTCGGCTTAGGAAAGACAGTTTTAATTCAAGGTGGAGGAACAATTGGTCAATTGATTTTACGTGTAGCCAAGGCTAAAGGTGCCAAAGTTATGTTAACTGATGTTTTGGAATCAAAACTAGAATTTGCTAAACATAACGGTGCTGATGAAGTGGTTGATGTTACTAAGGAAAATCTTAAAGATCGTGTTACAGAATGGACTAATGGTGAAATGGCTAATGTTGTTATCGATGCCGTAGGTGCACCAAAGACATTTGAAGCATGCTTAGACCTAACTTCAGTGGCTGGAAGAATTGTTCCATTAGGTATGTCAGAAGAATTTTCTAATATTCCTCAAAAACCAATTATGCAGAAACAATTAACTATCTGTGGTTCAAGATTACAGGCTTATCAATTTGCTCCAATCATCAAGTCAATTGAATCAGGTTTGTTAGATGATGATGGAATAGTTAACCAAAAATTCAATATTAAAGATACTCAAAAAGCATTTGATCTGATGAATGAACATCCAGAACAAGCTCGTAAAATTGTATTGACCTTTGATTAAAATTTAATGGATCTAACCTTTATGGAAGCTGGTGAACTAAGTAATGGCGAACAAGTATGATACAGAAGTAGATACAAAGGAGTTAATTAAAGTTACTGCTAGTGGCTGGATGGGAACAGCGATGGAATTCATGGATTTTCAATTGTATTCCTTAGCTGCGGCGATTGTCTTTGGGGAGATATTCTTCCCTGATTCATCTCCTGCGATGGCTTTGGTTATGGCTATGGGAACATATGGTGCCGGGTATGTTGCTAGACTTTTAGGAGCATATGTCTTTGGTCGTATGGGTGATAAGATAGGTCGTAGAACAGTTTTGTTTGTAACAATTATGTTGATGGGATTAGCATCTACAGCTATCGGATTTTTACCAACATATCAGCAAGTTGGAATTTGGGCCCCAATCGGTTTAGTGGTCTTACGTATTGTTCAAGGATTCGGTGCAGGTGCCGAAATTAGTGGTGCTGGAGTTATGGTTGCTGAGTTTGCTAAGAAGAGTAATCGTGGTTTGATTGGTAGTTTTGTTTGTTTAGGTACTGCAACAGGGACATTATTGGCAAACCTAATTTGGACAATTATTTTAATGAAATTAGATGAAAAAAGTTTATATACTTGGGGATGGAGAATTCCATTCTATGCTTCATTTTTAATTATGATAGTAGCTATTTTGATTAGATTGTTTATTAAAGAAAGTCCCGTTATGGCTGAGAAGAAAAAACTACTTGAAGAAGAAAGAATATCTGATTTAAAAAATGTAGCCCCAGTGACTTCTAAGAAAAAGGTAGCTAATAAGAGTTTATTAGTAGCTTTAGGTCTTCGTTTTGGTCAAGCTGGTAATAGTGGTATTTTACAAACCTATATTGCTGGATTTATGGTAACTTTCTTAAGCGTTCAAAAGACAGTAACAACTAATGCAAATATTATTGCTTCACTAGTTTCCTTCATTACGATCCCAATTGTCGGATACTTGGGAGACAAAATTGGACGTAGAAAGATGTACATGTTTTTGTCAGGAGCAATGGCGATTTATGCTATTCCAATGTTGCTCATGATTCAAACTAAGAACACAGTTCTTTTGACTATTGCAATGGTTATTGGATTAAATGTTGGTGTTCAAGGTATGTTCGCTCTTGAAAACGTAATGTTAGCCGAATTGTTTGGATCAAAGAATAGGATGACTTTCATGGCATTGGCAAAAGAAATTGCTGGTGTTGTTGCAACTGGATTTGGTCCTTTAATTGCTGCCAGTTTAGTTTCAGCTTTTACAGGTAGCTGGTTACCAATTGCAATTATGGTTATTGTCTTTTCATTATTTACCTTTGTTAGTGCATATCTATCCGTTGAGACAACGGGTCGTGATTTAAATGACTTAAATGATGCTATGGATGAACCAAGAAAAAAGAAAAATAAAACTAAAGTCAGCGTTAAAGTAACTGAGGATCTCAGTTCAAGTGAGCTATAGTTCAAGAAGGATGCGGTTAAGATCGCATCCTTCTTTTAGTATTTATGAGTGGATATCCACGTTCGTAATTTGACAGAATAGCTTAAACTTTTATAATTGTTTCAACGTACACTAAATTTCTTCATATTTTTAGGGTATATTATTAACGTTGTACAAATATGTCCATTTTTCATAAACTAATGGAAAATCTCAAGGATATACTAAACGGAGTTTATTTATGAATAATAAGAATAATATGTCTAGAGAGCACAGACGTCGTTTAACTAGAAATAGTGCGTTGGCTTCTAACAATGGTGGAGGAAAAAAGAAATCCTTCTTAAAAATTCTAGGCTTAGTAGTTTTAACAGTATTTTTCATATTAGGTGCATATGGATTTAGAATTTATGCTCAAACACAAGAAACTTTGGGTAAGACTTACAAAGCACTCGACGGTAAACAAGCTTCAGTTAAGATTTCTGATAAGAAACCTATCTCAATTTTACTTTTAGGGGTAGATACGACTGATGGCGGCGTTAGAGATACAGAAGTAGATTATCGTGGTAATTCAGATACGATGATTGTTGTGACAGTTAATCCCAAGACAAATAAGACAACAATGGTATCAGTACCAAGAGACACCATGGCTCAAATTTGGAAGGGTACTAATAACAACACTAATAAGATTCAAAAAATCAATTCTGCTTACAATATAGGTAACGAAGAAAGTGCTGTTACGACGACTGAAAAACTCTTAAATGTTCCCATTGATTACTATGTAAAAGTCGACTTTAACTCGTTGAAGAAAATCGTTAATAGTGTCGGTGGCGTTGATGTTAATGTTCCATTCAGCTTTTCTTATGGGGATACTGACGAAAAAGAATCTCACTTTAAGAAGGGTAAAATGCACCTTAATGGCAAGCAGGCATTGGATTACTCAAGAATGAGATATGAGGATCCTGAAGGTGATTATGGTAGACAAAAACGTCAAAGACAGGTAATCTCTGCTATTATTAAGAGTGCAGCAAGTGCGAATACGTTCACTCATTATCAGAAAGTCTTGAACAGTATTTCAAATTCAATGACAACTAATCTGAGTTTCAGTGATATGCAGTCTATCTTCCTTAACTATCGAGGAGCCTCCAAAAAAATCGGTTCGGATCATGTTCAAGGATTTAGTTCAACGATTGATGGATCTTCGTATGAAATTGCACCAACCAAAGAATTGCAACGAGTATCTAATAAGCTAAGAAAGCAGTTAGATTTAACGCCAGCAACTTTGGATAATCAGGAAACAAAATTGAATAAGTACAATAAGTCTTTAGGATTCTCGTTTAATTACACTGGGGATCAAAACCAGAATTACGAAACTAAGATTAAAAGTACGCCAAGCAGTGAAGGTACTAATAAAGATAGAAACGATACAATCGGACTATCAGGATTTTAATTAAAAGGCTGAAGCAGAATTTGTTTCGGCCTTTTGTTATGTTTTTAAAATAAGGAGTTTATTTATGAGTGTTTTAGAGGTACATGAGTTAACACAACAATTTTTGGATAAAAAACTTTACGATGACGCAAGTCTCCAAGTAAACAAAGAAGATCACTTGGGGATCACTGGTCAAAACGGGGTCGGCAAGTCTACTTTTATTAAGATTTTGACAGGTCAGATCGAACCAGACGAAGGCAAGATCACTTGGCAAAAGCATTTAACCGTTGGCTATCTTGATCAGCAGGCAAAATTAGTTGCGGGGATGTCCATAAAAGAATATCTTCAGACTGCTTTTGACAAGTTGTATGAAGCAAATGATAAATTAACTGAGATTTACATGAATGATCCAGACGATGATGATCTGGAAAAAGCTGGTAAACTTCAAGAAATATTAGACGCTAATGATTTTTATGAGCTGGATACTAAGATCGAACAGGTTGCCACTGGTTTAGGATTAGACGCCATTGGATATGATCACGACGTTTCAAAATTAAGTGGTGGACAAAGATCAAAGATCATTTTGGCTAAAATTCTTTTGGAAAAACCAGATATGATTTTATTAGATGAGCCAACCAACTATTTGGATACTAATCATATTGAATGGTTATCAGACTATTTGAATGATTTTGAAGGTGCCTTTATAGTTATTTCTCATGATTATGGGTTTTTGGATAAAATCGTTAATTGTGTGGCTGATATTGAGTTTGGAAAGATCACTAAGTATACTGGTAATCTTAAACAAGTTATGAAGCAAAAGACTGCCAATAAAGAAACATATATGAAAGCTTATGTTAAACAACAGGAAAAAATTTCTAAGACTAAGGCATATATCAGAAAGTTTAAAGCTGGTACTAGATCAAAAAGTGCTAAGAGTCGTGAAAAACAACTATCACATATGGATGTTTTGACACCACCGGGTAATAAAAAAATTGCCAGCTTCAACTTTCCTTATCAAGAAATACCAAGTTCTAGAATGGTACTTGAAGTAAACGACTTGAAGATAGGTTATGACAAACCTTTATTTGAGCAAATGCTTAACTTCTCTATAGTAAGTGGAGAAAAAATGGTTATTAAGGGATTCAATGGTATCGGTAAATCCACTCTTATCAAGACTCTGTTAGATATAATCAAGCCCATAGAAGGTAATTTTGATTTCTCAGAGGTGGTCAAGGTGGGATACTTTAAGCAAGATCTTGATTGGAAGAATAAGATGGCGACCCCATTCCAAATCGTGGGAGAGGAACATTCTGAGAAAGATAACAAGGAAGTTCGACAAGTTTTGGCTAGAACTGGTTTAACGAGTCAACAAATCATGTCACCAATTAGATCATTATCTGGTGGTGAACAGACAAAAGTTAAAATCGCCGATTTAATGTTTGATCCAACTAATTTCTTATTTATGGATGAACCAACCAATCATTTAGACGACGAAAGTAAATCTTCATTACGAAAAGCGCTTAGAAATTATCCTGGTTCTATGATCCTAGTTACTCACGAAGAGGGCTTCTATAGTAGTGACTGGATCGACAAGGTACTAGATATAGAGCAAATTAAAAAGAATTAACTTTTTTTATAAAAGTACTTGCAAAGGTGTTACTTAACTAGTAATATATTACCTGTTGTTGCGACAGAGCAACGGCGACAACGTATTGATGAGTTTTATTCATCTTTACCTTCAAAAAATTATTTTAAAAAGTTGTTGACATTAACTTGTCCAATTGATAAGATAATTGAGTCG
>NZ_RHOS01000018.1 GCF_003946205.1 Companilactobacillus keshanensis
ATTTTAGTTTCAACAGAATACTTTGGCATAATAAAAACCCCTTGCTTGGATTTCTCCAATGCAAGGGGTTCATTACAACCCGCATAAGCGAATATCGTTTTTATTTAGGCAGTATGTTTCTTTTTATAAGAATATCTACCATAAAGTATCAATGCAATAATACCAAATAATACTGGTCCAATAATGGTCCAGAAAGCATCCATATAGGCATGTTCTAGAATTGGTTCGATCAATGTAAAGATTACAGCAAATGTAAGTACAAATAATACTCCGATTGTCGTGATCCACATCCAAGTCTTATTTTTGTAGAAAGAATAAGGCTTTTCGATCTTATCATTCAAATTAAAGAATGGATATGCTCCAACTAAGAATAAATATGGCACCGTAGCCGAAACATTGGCCATCAATGTCAAAACATTGTACAATGCTTTGGCGTTTTTACCACCAAAATCAACTAAGACAATCACAATTGCTACAAAAATTGCTTGAATCCACATAGCATTTGCAGGCATCCCATTTTTGTTAATTTTAGTCATATGTTCTGGCCATAAATCTCTTGGTGTTCCTAGAATAAAAGATTTGATTGGTGAATAAATCAAAACAAAGAATGAGCCCAAATACAGGATAAACATATCTAATCCTGTAAAACGAGCCATCCATTCACCTACAGTAATGGCAGCAGTACCGCTAAGTCCGATATGTTGACCAAAAGTATATCCTAAGTTACTCATCATAACGTAGGTAATATTTCCCAGGTTAACACCATTCTTACCAATGATTGCATGCCAGTTCGTGCTGACACCCCATAAAAGGATCGTCAGTGAATAAAGTACGGAAATTATTACAGCAGAAATCAAAACACCACGTGGAAAATCACGCTTAGGATTCTTCATACTATCAGTAACACCACCCATTGATTCCATACCACCATAAGCAAAGATAGCATAGACAACGAATGAAACCATACCAATTGGTGAAGCAAAAGCTGGATTTGCTGAGTGAATAAAGGTTCCAAAGCCATGTATTGGTTCAGCCGTATGAAATCCAGAAAGGAAGATCATACTAATACTTAAAACTAAGAACAAGACATTTAAGACAATCATCATTGTTCCACCAAAAGATGAAATTTTTGAGATTTTATCAACACCTTGTGTCGCAGTAAAAGTAATTACGAGGATCCAAAATACTGCTAAAATACCAATAACTTGGTTTGAGTTTAAACCTAATAAATGCCAAGTTTGGGTAACGTCATGTCCCGCAAAGAATGTGGATAATGGAATCCAGACCTTTGATGATGTAGAAACTAGCCATACTTCCCAAGAAGCAAGCCAAATGAACGTACCAGTAAAGGCAAAGCGAGGTCCAACTGCTCCTTCTATCCAAGAATAGATTCCACCCTGCGCTTCATTAAAGGCAGAACCATATTCAGCCATCATAAATCCTACAGGTAGGAAGAAGAATACAGCCGCAAAAACGTACCAAATAATACTTGCCAAACCCATTTGTTCATAGGCCACTGTGGTATTAGCAAATCCATATACCGACGTGAAGATCATCATTATTAACGCAAATAATGTAATAGTCTTCTTTGTCGAACTACTATCATTCATAGTAAAACAATCCCCTTATTAAGTTTTCAATGTGCAATTATAAATTGCTATCGTGCTTGAAGTTGAGGGGCGAAAAATCAGTCGAGTCCGTAATTAATTGGGCGATCAATTCCTTATAACCATCTAAAGCTATTTTAGACATTTGGAATGATGCGTCGGTCAAAAATTGTGGTAATTCTTCAGCATCCTTGCTCAAAGCGTTCATATCAAAATCGCGCAACATTTTACGCAATGTAATATTGATATTTTTTTGTTTTTCTTGATACATTTTGCCAAACTCAGAATAGTGAGCATCTAACAAAACACCGGCTAATTTATAAGTCCAATAGGCTGACTCACTGTCATATGGCAATTCACCAATTTTATATTCCGCAGGTGTATCTGTCATCCCTAAGTAAAATGGAACATAAACACTCTGTGAAGATACTCCCATGGCTAACCAGTGCACACAGGCAACGTTGAGATCCATATCGGGCCTAATCTGTAAGACATGTGATTCTTGTGTCTTAGCAAGACTAACGGGGCGATATTTTTTGTTATTAGCACCATTTTTCAAAAGATCAAACTCAGTTTTTTGATAATGTGAGGATAAGTAGTCTTGTGCATCATCAACACTAATCAATCGATCAGCTTGTTTAATAAAGGACAAATTTTCACTCTCTGGACTCTCCTCAGACCTTCCAGAAAGAAATTGTTGTCCCCACCAAACACGCGGAGTATTGTAAACCTCATCTGATTCGTCATGTGTACCAAAAATTTCTCTAAAATTAAATCCTTTCACTGCTGGATTTAAATTATTGTCATTAACAAATTCAGTTATATCTTCACGATAAATGAAATCATTTGGATTATTAAAATCAATTTCTTGAATAGCCAATTGATTAGCGACGACGGCATAACTATCATCAGGTATACGTTGCGCGACCCAATAATGTCCAGAGCCATTTTCAAAATACCAAACTTCCTCTTTATCAGAAAAGATAATTCCATTTGTCTCACAAGTACCATATTTTTCAATTATTTCACCAAGACGTAAAACACCTTCTCTAGCAGTCTTGATATATGGTAAGACAACTGTGACCATTGCTTCTTCACCAATTCCGTCTTCTAATAACGGATCAGCACCTAATACTTGTTGATTCGAATAAGCACTTTCTGTCGCACTCATTGCTACGCCGTACTCATTGAAACCATCTTCTTCGAATAAACCCTCTTTAAAAGTCCATTCCGGAGTAGCTGTATATTTGTAGCGAGTTTTGGGCAGATTCATTTGGAAGCCATTGGCTTTAGAAATGAACTTTTGAGCCTCGGGAAGCTCAGTATGTTCATGAACAACAAAATGTTTAGGCCACGATGCTTGCGAATCCTCATTACGACCCACGATGGTTGAACCGTCAATTGTTGCTTTCTTTCCTATTAAGATACTTGTACATGCTGACAAAGTATTTTTGTTATATTCTAAAGACATAATTTCACCCTACTTAAATTTTACGGCGGTACCATAAGCAGCTACCGTTTCCATATCTTGACTAATTGAATCAGAATCAAATCTCATCATTACGACTGCATCTGCACCCATTTTGACAGCGTTATCTCGCATACGTTCAATTGCAATGTCACGAGCCTCAGATAAAAGTTCCGTATAAGCCTTAATCTCACCACCGACCAAGTTTTTTAGACCAGCGCCAATATTTTTTACAACATTTTTAGACTGAGTCGTGATACCAAAAACTTCACCGATAATTTCATATTCAACACCAGGGATATGCTCCGTCGTGCTTACTAAAATCTCACTTTTCTCCATTTGTTCACCTCGCAAATTATTCATTGATCACTCCTGATATATAAGATAACACACTAGTAATAAATAAGTCGTAGATATTTTGAACTTGACATAAAGATAATTCTTTTATAGAATTTTATTGTTAATGGGCAATCGCCAAACGGTAAGGCCACGGACTCTGAATCCGTAATTTGTAGGTTCGAACCCTACTTGCCCAATAGATGTAGTTTAAATAGATGCAATGGGCTTCAAAACGTTGATAGATTAGGATTTTAAGTTTTATCTGTTTCAAATAGATTCAATGGAATTCAAACGAACCGGACCATAAACCGGGCCCTGAAATTAAATAATAAGATTTAATAAATGCCGTGGGGGGGGGTCTTAATTAAACGTTAGTTAATGATAACTAGCGTTTTTTTTGTTTCAAAAAAAGTAGATTCAGCAATTACGCTGTCATCTACTTTTTAATTCTTCTTCACGCTTTGCAATTAATAGTTTTAATTCCGATAATTCATCTAATTGTGCATGACTATTAATAAACAGCCTCTCCTGTCTTCTATACGCGGCATGGCGCTTAGTCCCTCCTTTATACTCTTGAAGTCATCATTATTGTTTACTAAATTTTTATATGAGGATTAAATTAACCTCATACTAGCTAAAAAAACTTTATTTTTCTTCACAACAAAAGCCTTCAACCACACACGCGTGATTGAAGGCTTATTTGATTTAACGTCAACGAATCGTTTCATATTTGGAGGTGCGTATCACATTAATTACTAAAATTCTTTCACCAGAGTTAAATACCTTTTAAAGATAATCGGCGGCCTTGAGAACCTCGCGCGCATGATCTTCATCAGCTGGAGCAACCATGACAACGGGGCCTGTACATCCCATTCCGCTTGTAGCATAGATATCAGCCTTCCAAAGCTCTGTAACTGCTTCTTCTAAGACTAAGATATCAATACCTAAGATAGCTTCCGAGACAGCTTTTTTGGCTGGTTCTTTGACTTCCTGAGCTGAATCGTCTTTCTTTGGAGGAGCTGTCAAACTAGCTAGAACGTCAGACAATCCAGCCTTTTCAGCAGCTTTATATTCGGCATTTACTTTATCTACTAAATTACCTTTGACACATCTACCGGCATAACTTAGTGCACCGGCAATAACGTTGGCGCCTGAAGCACGACTAATAATATTAATAATCTTATCGTACCCCTTACCAGCGCCGGGACCATATCCTTCACCAACGGATTCATAGCTTCCGCCAGTTAAGAAAGAGCTCATTACTTTAGTAATAATATTACCCGTCAAACTATCCATGATCATGATATCAGGAACACCTTGTAGTAAATCATTACCACGCATTTCTATGCCGCCATCTGCACGATGACTTTGAGTAAAGTTTATTTTATAACCTTTATCTTTTAATTTATTTAATGACTTTTCAACTTGGTGTGCGCCATCAATATTTAAAATTCCAACTGTTGGATTTTCGTTACCATTTGCTTTGGCCACGGCAATACCTGAAATGGCATTTTTAACCATGGCACTCGTTCTATCCATATCTGAAGTACCAGTTGTATTAGCGATAAACATAGTTTTACCGACACCTGGTGTAGTTGAACGGCCAACAGTCGACACACCAATTGGAAATGTGTAATGCATCGTTACTGCGGCATCTAATTTGCCCTCGGCTAACAATTCATCCATTTTATCATGTGCATCTTCTGGGGTAGATGCAGCAACGGTCTCTAGTTTTGTATCAGTTAAAGTACCAATAACTACAACTTCAATGGAGGGATCGTTAGCCTGAGCCAGTTCAGCACCACGAAGAACTTCTTCTTCACCATGTTCACTACCAAGTAGTGTTACACCTACACGAGGTCTAGAGCCAAAATTACCATCCTCTAGCCCTTGAGCAATTTCGTCAAACACTTCGGCAATCGTATTTTGTACGTTATTTTCCATTTTTCTCCCCCCTTTAAGGATGATTATTCTTTATTTTAGAGAATCAGCAAATTGTTTCATTGATTCGGCGATCATTTGACGAATTGTATCTTTGTCGACTGAATCGTCTTCAACATGTCCATCATTTGCTTCTACAATAAATGAAATACCATCAAAGAGGTTTGTTAATCTTCCTAAGAACAAGCTACCTTTACCAATGATCATTGTACGATGTATATCTCCATTTTCAATCATCTCGATAGCATGTCCTAAGAATGGAACACCTGATGGGATGTGGCCCTGTGTAGGTACAAATCCAGGCATACCAATTCTTTCAACAACTTCATTTAATTCATTTCTAGCAAATACTTTTTTCATAATACCCAAAGCGGCAATCATCTTGTAATTAGCAGAAGGTATATCACCGGCACCAGCTGGGACAGTAATTTCAGGATTTTGCATTTCGGCAGAAAATACATCAACATCCTTGATCGATAAACCTGCATGTTCGAGTGGATCGGCAACTATAGCTTGCATAATAGCTTGTGGAGCGGCACCACTACCAATTTTATGTTTACCGACAATATCTGTACGTATTACTGGGGACTTGCCATCGTTTTCAGCAACGTGAATAGCAAAGGCACCTAAACAGTCTTCAATGAGGGGTTGATCTTTTTTAACGTGATCTTTACCATTCATTCCAAGCTTAGCTGATGAACCTCCGGCAAGGACTACAACATTTGAATATACGCCTGCTTGTACTAGTGCTGAAGCTTCTACCATAGAGTGAGCAGGAGCGGCACAGAAACTACGTGTATCTGATCCAGTAGCGTTGACACATCCGCAAATTTCACCGATAGATTTGGCATAATTACCACCGGCACGTTGGAACATGTCACCACAACCCTCTTCACTACATTCGATTAAATAGTCAACATCACTTGGTTCGAGATCATTCTTAGCAAATAATTCAGCTAATGCATAGGCACCAGAAGCCTTACTTACTAAGTTTTCAAACATGACATCACTCGTTAAAGCAGCGTCAAATTCATGAGCTCTCTTGATGCACCCAACTAATTTATTATCCAAATACAGTGGTTTTGCATCTTTTTCTTCAATTAAAGATTTAATTTCATCAACTGAGCTGGGATTCTCTGTTAATTTGTCCAAAGTTACCCAATATTTACCGATCACTGGGTCTTCTTTAACTTTTTTGGCAATCTTTTCTTGAAAACTTGCATCTAAAACGACTAATTCAAACATGTCAACGGCTTTTAAACAGCCATAAAACATATCTTCTGGCATAATTGAACCGAATTTCCCTTCGGTTGAAGCGTTTTCTAATGGATGTTCGTACCAAGGTTTCTCAATATCATTTAAATCACGCGGATGAATATTACCTATATAAGCTTGATTAGGACCATACCCAACAACATCTTCGAATGAACGTAAGTGATCTGGAATAGCTTTAAGATAATCTGAATCTGGACTATTTCTCATTTCACTTTCTTGCAATTTACCTTCATGAACTAAGATATCTGGTGTATGGACTAATGTATAAGCGGTTCCTTTAAGCACTGGAAAAGTCATACTTTGCACCCCCAAAATAATTATTTGAAACTATCTTATAAAAAAAGGAGTCGAAAAATTGTTTTTTCGGCTCCCAGTTGAAACTCTTGAGCTCCCTTACTAGTTGAATACTGTCTGTTCAGTAACAGGTGTTTCAAGCGCTTTAAGAGCTTTTCTTACTAATTTTCTACGTAATTCTTTCTCATCTTTAGGATCCAATTCTGGATTACCTAATGGATATGGAATTGCGACTGTAGGAACAATTCTGTTAGCTCCAACTGTCTTAGAAATAGGAACAATTGTACACATATGAACAATTGGTAGTCCTGTGGCTTCAATAGCCTTAACCATCGTTGCACCGCAACGAGTACAAGTTCCTCAAGTGGATGTTAAGATAACAGCATCTACGCCGTCTTCTTTAAGTTGTGCTGCAATTTCTGTACCAAACTTTTTAGCATTTGCTACAGATGTACCATTACCAACGGTAGCGTACCAATAATCATGTAACGAACCGATTTCACCGTTAGCAAGCATTTCTTTAATCACGTCGACTGGTAGAACACGATCTAAGTCTTCATTTGCATAAACTGGATCGTAACCACCGTGAGCTGTTTCACCGTTTTCTGGAGTAAAGTCGTCGATATCTTTCAAGCTGTATTTACCATACTTAGATGCACTTGAAGATTCGATATGGTCAGGATTTCCTTTCGGAACTGGACCACCAGAAGATACCAAAGCAATTCTTGCCTTTGTAATATCTTTAACGGCTGGAGCTGGATCAACACGGTCGAAGGTAGGCATTGGATACTCAGTTGTGAATTCCTTGCCTTGAATTTTGTTTACGAGCATTTCAACAGCACGTTTTGAACCACGTTCTTCTCTGAATACATTTTCACGGAGACCTCTTGGCATATAGCCTGTAATCTCTTTATTACCGTCAATAATTTGTTTAACAACGGCAGACATTGCAGGAATTGCTTTTCTCATTGTAGCGGCACTGTTACCAACCTCTACAAAATATCCGTGTTTTCTGTATAGCTCGAAACCAGGATTTTCTGGATACATACCACCTACAACTGGTAAATGTAAATTCTCATCAACCAATTTGGCAACTGCACCAGCTGCGACACCATAACGACCAGCGTTAAAACTTGGTCCTACGATGACGATATCTGGATCGTAGCTTTTAATCATTTCAAGAACAGTTTCTGAAGCCTCTGCTTCATTTTCATTAAAGTAACTATCACCACAGATGACGGTACCAACGATTTCTGCTACATCAGTAAGTTGACCCTTAAAAGCCATACCAGGTCCAACAACACCGTCTCTCTTCTCAGGCTTAACATCAGCCTTCTCTTCACCACCGATCCCGGCAAAGAATTGGTTTATGTAATGCACAATTCTTTTTTTGGTCATTTTATTTCCTCCTTTACAAAAGGTTTGGGAAGTAGTGAAAACTATCCACGATATTCTTGTACTTCTTTATTAATAGCGTCTTTATCTAATACCATTTCCATCATTGATATTTGTTCGTCATAAACTGCTGGATCTACTTCATCTTTTAGTTCAAACATATGATATGCTTTGAGTCCTAACTGGACTCCTGCTAATGGACCAGCGAATGTTGGATCACCAGTTGATACGGTTTCGGCAGCCAAACCACAAGCTTCAGCTTCCCCACCACCTAGTACTACTACTAGATCGTCTTTACCGTATTTGTCTGTAAGATCTTTAATTCTTTGTTGGTTTTCCAGGTCCATAGCTCCCGCGCTCGTTCAAACAAAGCATTCAGTTGTTGAAAAGACAACTTCTGCGCCTGCTGTTTTTACACAAGCTTCGATAGCCATGCCAGGAATTCCATCACGGTCGCCTAAAATGGCGATCTTTTTGTTTTCAAGAATACCCATAATGTGCTCTCCTTCAATTTTATTAAATTTAATGTTTACTAAATAATTTCGTTATACTAGATTGTTTTAGCTGATAGATTAAAGAATCCTAATTCATTTGTTGAACCAGTGATTACTTGAAGTTCAGCTTCAATTGATCCATCATCATGAAGGCTTCCATCCCAAGCACCAGCAATAATGTTGGCAACTTCTGGATGACCGATAACTGTATCCATAACTGGAAGATCGATAACTTCGTTAGCGTTACCTGCAGTTACAACAGCATCACCTTTAGGTGTTGAATCGGCTAATGATTGACTGGCACCGTCTCGTCCAGCATATTCATCTGTTACAAGAACTGTCTTTATACCTTTATTTTCAAGATTGTTACAGTTCATAACTAAGTCGGCATCAGGGTTACCAAAGCCTTCTTCTGAGATGATTGCTGCGTCAGCGCCAAGTAATTCAACCAATTTAGCGGTCATATTTGATGAACGTTTCTTGTCTTGCAATGTTACGTTCTCATTGGTAATAACACATCCGATAAAGTTAATTTCTTTACCATTCTTTTCATATAAATCTTCAATAACTGGACTGTTTAAATGTACATATGATGGATTCTTATCACAGGCTGAAACACAGTTACCACTTGTAATAGCTCCGTCAAATACTTCTGTTGGGTACATGAATGTTGGAACGATCTTCTTAGCATCTGCACCATAGAAGAATGTATTATGCATCAACCCTTGTGTTTGTAGTGCATATACATAAACTACTTTTGGTAGATCAGGAAATTCTTTAACTTGTTCAAGAAGAGGTTTTGTTTCATATACCTTTTCTTCATCAGGTTCAACATTTCTTCCTGCTTCACCAATATAGTTGGCAGCTCTAAAACCGGCTAGACGAATAACCTCTTCGTGTTCGTGTTGTTTGATGCTGTCGATTGGTTCCATTTTAATTACAATATTATTTAGTTTTGAGAATGGTGTATATTTAGCACCTTCACCACTCATATCAATGATTCCTTCTTGGAATCCAACAATCTTACCTGTTGTTACAACCGCTGCACCTTTCAGTACATGTGTACGTCCGGATCCAACTTGTTCAACATCACCGATAACACCTGGGAAGATGTTCCCTTTTCCGTCAACCTTACAACGTGGTTCGATAACGTCTTTAACTGGAATGATACGAGTCTTGTCACCTGGTTTAGCTAAATACACATCAAGAGACTTGATTCTTTCATCTCCACCTGTTGCAGCTTCGATCAATTCGTCTTTATCAACGAATAGTGTGCCATCTTTAACTTCGGTTTTTTTACCGAAGGCAATATCTTTAATTAGGATATTGCCAATTTCTAATCGCATAATATCCCTCCATTCTTTGCATATTTGCAGTTGTTCTGAATGATGAAACTAAACTGTTAATTCATCTAGTTTAGCTGTTACGGCTGCCATACCCTTATCTTCCAAGATTTCTTTGCCAAGAGTAGCAACTTTTTCACCATCTTTGTAGAATAGATATGCTGGAATTCCCATGACTTTTTGTTTCATGGCCATTCTCATATTTCCTGTAGTGTCGAATGCATAGAATGTTGCTACATCAGATTTATCATCTGATAGTTTTTCAACATCTGGCATAAGTGCCATACATGGTACGCATTTTGGACTAAAGAAATCCACCATAACTAAACCTTTCGAATTACTGATTGTATCTTCAAAGTTTTCTTTTGTAAGATGTTCCATCATAATTTTCGCCTCCCTTCAATTTTTTATCTTTGAAATCTAATACTGGACTAAATTTCAAAGATAAAAAATTTAGAAATCAATCTAAATTTTTTATTTGATCCATCTAAACTTCAACAGATTCTTTCAATAGGTTTTCAACGGCTGAAGATGTGATGTTTTTTACTCCTTCGATCCGAGCAACATCTTTTCCATCTTTGAACAATATAATAGTAGGAATTTGTGTAACTTTATATTGTGTAGCCGTCTTTTTAGCTCTGTATGTATCCAGTTTTACTAATTCAACTGCACCATTTTTCTCTTCAACAATTTTGTCTACTGCAGCGATCGAGTCGATACTTTCTTCAACTTGTGGTGCCCAGAATGCTAAAATAACTGGTTTCTTGTTACTTACATCTAGAACATCATTTTGAAGTGTTTCAAGCTCTGACAAATACTTCTCTGCGGCTGATGCGGCAATTGCGCCATCGGCTGCGGCTGTAACAACCTGACGAAGATATTTAACCCTTGCATCACCAACGGCGTAAACACCAGGTACATTGGTTTCCATCATATCGTTAGCAACTAAGTAGCCACGATCATCTAATTCAACTTTTCCTTTAAGGAAGTCTGTATGTGGTTCTGTACCGATAAATACGAAGACCCCATTTGTTTCAAGATCAGTTAATTCACCAGTATTAATATTCTTCAAAACAACTTTTTCTACTAGTTCATCACCAGCAATTTCTTCAACAGTTGAGTTCCAAACCCATTTTAGTTTTGGATTCTTCATCGCTTTTTCAGCACTAGCTTTATTACAATCAAGATTTCCTTCTTCATGAATAACGATAATCGTTACTGTTTCAGCAAATTTTGTTAAGTACATTGCCTCTTCAATGGCAGCATCCCCATTACCAACAACTACAACATCCAAATCTACAAAGAAGTCGGCATCACAAGTTGCACAATAACTAACGCCCTTACCTCTTAATTCAGCTTCACCTTTAACGTTGATTTTTCTTGGTGTAGCTCCTGGTGATAAAACAACTACCTTTGATTCATATGTATCGCCTTGTTGTGTGTGAACTTTTTTTACAGGTCCAGTGAAATCAACTTCATCAACTGTTCCTCTAAGAAATTCTGTTCCAAATGACTTAGCATGGTCAGCGAATTCCTTCATAATACCGGGGCCAGTAGTACCGTTATAAAATCCAGGGTAATTTTCCATTTCATCTGTTGTTGAAGCTTGTCCACCAGGCTCAGCATTCTTATCTAACACAGCTGTGCTCAATTTAGCACGGCTCCCATAGATCCCTGCAGCTAATCCACCAGGGCCAGCACCGATAATTAAAAGATCATATATCTTTGACATAAAACTCTCCTCCCATACATAAGACAATTATTAATTTAATTATTCATGGTATTTGTAAGGCAAACTATCAATTGCAGAATCTAATAAGTCTAAGTCAATTACTTGAAAATCCTCTAAAACACTCTCATCATATTTCCGATTTAAAGGAGGAAACTTTCTAAGAACTTGAATCGATCCTTCTATTAGTTTTAGTGAAGTCATATCAAGTTCACCTTTTTGGTTACTTAAAACTAAACTCTTATATGGACTCTGATTAGGCTTGATGCTCCCAGCAAGTGGATGATTAATCAAATTGGCTCCTAAATGAATGGAATCCCTACTATGAGCAAAAATATCTGCAACGGTTAAGTTCTGGTCAAATTTGGTAAATTCTGAATACTTATCTTTAACCATCGGATTATTAGTCAAGATATGGAAATTTGCCATTCTTCAGACCCCCTTTGTTAACTTTTTCACTTTCTCTTACAACTGCAATATATCGTATTAACGATTGATTTGCAAGCGTTTTTACGAAAAAAATATCAATTTGTTTATATTAAAGATCATTAAAGCCCATTTTATTAATTGGAGAACTGATTCTTTTACAGTACAGTAAAAATATCCTTAAAAAAATCAATTAATTGTTCGAAAAGTCCTGATATATTAGGCTTTGTACATGCAGTGTTTCATATGATATATCAATTTATTTCCTACTTTACACATTAAACTTTTTGTAAATTTCGCGAAGCCATCTATAATCTTTTTATAATCTAGCAATCATTGATCGTCAATAGTCGTGTTCATTAAGCATTAACACTTAAGTGGTTCAAAATCATTTGTTAATCAATATAGTGATTACGTTCACAATCAAGACTAAAACAAATCAATAAATTACATGTGATTTAGAATAAGCAAAATATAGGATCAATCCAATCGCTAGCCACCCTATGTAATTTAACCATGCAGAGCCCGGTAGATTAAACAATAACAGGATACATACTAAAGCTGATAGTGTTGGAATAACTGATCCAAACGGAACTTTAAAGGCACGTTTTAATTCTGGATGTTGCTTTCTTAATAGTAGAACTGCAACAGAAATCAAGAAGAATATACATAGCGAACCGACATTTGCGAAAGTCGCCAGTTTTTTGATGTCTAATAATCCTGAACATGTTGCAGTGATAATTCCGATGATCCAGAGTGCTTCATTAGGAGTTTGTGTCTTAGAATTTAACTTACTGAATCTTGCTGGTAAGAATCCCCCACGGCTCATTGACATGGCAATATTTGATGATGCATAGATAAACGCTAAAATTACGGCAAGAATACCTAATATTGCACCGAATGAAACAATTTCTGCTACAATTGGATGTTTTAAAGTAATCAGAACAAATGACATTGCTTCAGGAACGTTCAATAAATTATACTTAACGTCTCCAGTCATTACTAAACTAACAATGATATATAAGATAGTAGAAATAGTTAATGAAGCAATAATGGCAATCGGTAAATTCTTTTGAACCTTTTTACAATCTTCAGCTGATGTGGCCAAAGCATCAAACCCTAAGAATGAAAAGAACACCGTTGAAGCTCCTGTGAAGATCCCCTTTACCCCAAATGGTAAAAATGGTTTCCAGTTAGTAGTTCTAACATGAAATGCCCCAACAACTACGAAAAGTAAGATAATACCTATCTTTACTAAAACTAATACATCGTTAACAACTTTGCTTTCACTCATACCACGGGTTAACAATAAAGTTATTAGTAGTACAACTATAACAGCGGGTAAATTAACTATCCCTCCGTTAAATGGAGATTGTACTAAACTTTGAGGCAAGAAAATATTTACCTCTTTCAAAAATGACGTTACATATCCTGTCCAACCAGTAGCGACTGTCGCTGTTGTTGTAATATAAACACCAAGCAATGTCCAACCGGAAAAGAAAGCAATCTGTTCACCCATAGTTATCCATGAATAAACATAGGCACTACCTGAACTTGGAATTGTTGTTGTTAATTCTGAATAACACAATCCAATCAATGCACTAGCTAAAGCTGCTATTAAAAATGAAAATACTACACCTGGACCAGCATCCGTTGCGGCAACGATACCTGTCAAAACTAAAATACCAGTACCTATAATGGCTCCGATCCCCATAATTGTGAGATCAAAAAGCCCTAATGTTTTGGGCTTATCCTGTGAAACGTTTATTAAATCATCAATTGACTTTCGTCGCATAATATCACCCTATCTCAAGCTTTTTTTATAATTGAAATCTCTTTCATAATAGCACGATTTTTAGATTCAAACCGAATTTTGTGAATATTTTAACAATAGTTTTCTGAAATTGCGAATTTGTTTTATGATAATGTCTATGATAAATAAACACTCGTATCCATTGAATAAGCACGATAAATCGTTGAAACAACAGGTTTTTATCTCATTTAAGTACTTTTTGTAACGTACAGTGTATCTTCAGTGTATCGACTCAGTAAACACTGTTAAATCAACGATAAAAAATCTTAAAATAGCAATATTTTAGTAATTTCAGACCATTTTAGGGAATAAAACATCACTTTTTTTGATAAATAATCATTGCTATTGATAGATTCAAAGAGTATTTTATTAGGTATTCGAACCTAAAATTTGATTTTTGAGAAAGGAAAGTCCAAATTCCTCTTTCAATATTTTCATTATCTGTTAGAATGATTGTGAAAACATTATCAAATTGTTTTCGGAAATAAGGAGGTACAACATAATGAATGAAGATGCTCAGCTCAAAAGAAACATTGGCTTTTGGGCTGCTCTTTCAACGGTTATCGGAACTGCAATAGGTGGAGGGGTATTTTTTAAAACACCTGTTGTTACAGAAGTAACTGGTTCTTCTAGTCTTACATTATTCAGTTGGTTACTAGGGGGACTAATCACTATTGCCGCAGGACTTACTACTGCAGAACTCTCTGCTGCCATTCCAGAAACAGGTGGTATGGTCGAATATATCAATCACACGTATGGGAAAACACCATCATTTATGCTCGGTTGGGCGGAGATGGTCATCTACTTCCCTGCTAACATTTCAGCTCTATCAATTATTTTTAGTACTCAACTGATTCATCTATTGGGTCTTGATCTCAAATATTTGATACCTATGGCATTAGTAGTTGCATTATCGATCACTTTGATCAACTTATGTGGATCAAAGTACGGTGGTGGATTCCAAACATTTACCACTATTTTTAAACTAATTCCTATCGCACTTATAATTGTTTTTGGATTATTCTCAAAAAATGGTGGTCCAGTTCCTCTATTCCCAGTTAAGGCTGGTACAGATATCAATTTCTTAACTGGTCTTGGTCATGGACTCCTTGCCACAATGTTTGCTTATGATGGATGGATTCAAGTAGGTAACATTGCCGGAGAATTAAAGAATCCTAAAAAAGATCTTCCAAGAGCTATTATTTTTGGATTACTAGGTATTACTGTAATTTATCTATTTATTAACTTTGTCTTTTTGAAATCATTACCTATTAGTAGTATTAATGGTAACGAAAATACTGCTGCTGATGCAGCCAAAGTAATCTTTGGTGACTTCGGTGGTAGATTAGTTACAATCGGAATTTTAATTTCTGTATATGGTGCTATCAACGGTTACACAATGACGGGATTGAGAATTCCTTATGCTATGGCTTTGGATAAAACTCTACCATTCAGTAAACAACTATCTAAGTTATCTAAATTTGGTATTCCAACTGCCGCTGCACTAGTTCAATTGTTCATTGCTTTTATCATGGTATTCTTAGGCGATTTTAATACATTAACAGATATGCTAGTCTTCGTAATCTGGATTTTCTATACTATGACATTCGCTGCAACAATTATTTTGAGAAAACGTGAACCTGAATTAAAACGTCCTTATAAAGCTCTTCTATATCCATTTACTCCAATTGTTGCCATTTTGGGTGGTATATTCATTGTTGTTTCAACTATCTTCACTCAAACATCCTTGGCATTACTTGGACTTGGTATCACTTTGTTAGGATTGCCTGTTTACGCATATGCGAGAAAACATAATCATATCTCTAAAGATTCTGATTAATATTTAATAAGGCAATCTTCTTAGTCTTTGACTGGTAGATTGCTTTTTGTTCGGGAATAAATATCTAGGGGGTAGTAAAATTGTCAGAGAAATTAACAGCTGCAAGGATCAAAGCAAATAGAAAATGGGACGAAAATCATAAAGAGCGTGTAAGATATTTACATTCTCGGTCATCAGCCAAGAGTTTTATAAATAATCGAGCTACTCTCGATGACATTAAGGCTCTGCGGGAACTTTTAGATAAAAGAAAAGATAAATTAGTATAAGTTTTCGCATAAAAAAGTAAATAAGACAGATAATCCGATTTTGGATTATCTGTCTTATTTGCATTAACATTTTTAAAGCAGTTAACTAACCCTTACAATTAAAAAAGTTGTATAACTTCCTTGAAATTATTTATTTTGTAGGAGGTTCCCTATGAAAAAACACATATTTAGTAAGGGTTTGATAGTTATTTTCTACCTATTTGTTTATCAATTATGTACCATTCCCTTTATTGCGGGTATGGCAATTAATAATCACATCGGCTATTTAGTTGTGACAGTAATATCAGTAAGCATTTTCGGACTTTTTCTTTATGCACTGTGGAAATATTTTAAAAAAGATTTCTTTTTTAAAACTAATATAACTACAAACGTTCATTTAGAATTAGTAATTTTTATCGTTGCAATCGTTGTAGTGGGATATTTCAGCGGATTCTTTCCAGAATCTGATAACCAAAAAATAGTTCTGGATCAATTACATGGTAATACTATCAATACTATTTTAACTACAGTATTTCTGGGACCAGTGGCCGAAGAATTGATTTTCCGAGGACTGATTGCTAAATTATTTTTCCCTAAAATCACTGACAAAAGGACAGCATTTTGGTATATTCTGGTTTCTTCATTGGCTTTTGGATTGGCACATGTAACAAGTTTTAGTCTGACGGTAATTCCATATATTTTAATGGGTGTTATCTTAGCCTTAGCTTACGTGAGATTTGGAGATATTCGCTACAGTATATTTTTACATTTTTTAAATAATTTAATTTCGGCTATTTTAGTTATTCTGTAAAAGAAAGCTGACTTACATCTGATATACTTGAATTAACGTTGGGGGATTTGAATATGAATAATCAAAGGATACGTACTAGATCAGAAATGCATAGAAAACGTAAATCTCCAAAACCATTTTATAAACGAATCTGGTTTATTATCTTAATCGTCATTATTGCATTATTTATCATAATCAGCCTTTTTAAACAGGAAGATAACAATCAAACTAAATCGTCTGAATCTAAAACTGAAAAGACCATTAAGAACTATTCCAAAGTAAACAAGTCGATAGCCTCAAAATTGAAGATGGATAAAGGCTTTGCAAATGGCACTCTTGATGAGAACGGTAAACCGACTGATAACGGAACTCCTAATAATGCTTTTGCATGGTCTAACGGAGTTGTTAAAATAAAAATGGTAGACGAAGATCGAATCAATGTTCACGTTGTAACTGAATTCAAAGATTTACCGGCTGCTAATAAGAGCGAAGTGGCACTTAAAGCACAAAATATTGCATTAATAGGACTCGCTAAACAAAAAAAGGTTAAACAAAAAACTTATAAACAAGGAATCTACACTGTTATTTTTTGTGATGGCGAAAACGTTGGTAGTTCCAAAATGTCTAACTACAAAGAATTCAAGTGGAATAAATAGCTGACTTTCTACTTTAGTTTACTTTTCAATATACTTATTGCTTCAGTAACATCACTATAGTAATTAATATTTCTAAAATATTTAGAGCCTTCTATCATTGCCGATAGTTGACTCTTATTTTTATTGTGTAAAATTAAGACTGGTTTTTTAATTTTTTCAGCATATGCTAATTCGTATCCAACACCCAAACTAGGATTGCTGGTTTCTGCCACTACTAAGTCACTTTTGTTAAGCCAATCAACATCCCTATTTCTAATATAGTCATTATCTAATTGACCTTGACCTTCCACTGATAATTTATAGTCTCCTATATGTTCTGTTAAAACTTTATTATCAATGTTCAAATAGTCAATTATTTTTCTATAAACACCAACATCTTCCCTACCACCACGAATTGAACCTGCAAAATATATTTTCATGAAGTCACACTTTCCCACATATTATTTAGAATAGATTATATAACAATTTACATTCATATTTTGATAATTTATGCTATATATAGAAAACAGATGTTATGGGGGTAATTATGAAAAAATTAATCAATACTGGTTTACTTTTAGCAGTGGTATTCTCTTTGACGGGCTGTTCTAACAGCAACAAACAATCGTCAAATATGCACAAAAAAGACACAACCACTGCTATAAAAAAGAAAGCGGTACATAAAAAGAAAGCTAAGAAGGAAAAAATAAAGAAATCAGATCCAACTACCAACGACCAAACTAGTAATCAGACATCATCTAATAAACCAGCTCAAACAACCCAATCCAATCAACAAACACAGCCATCTCAACAAAGTAGTGGCATATCTTATGATGAAAATACTTTAAGCGGATTTGTTAATAAATATGGTATGTCTCCAGCCGCTTACAAGATGCAAAATAATGGCATGTCAGCCTATGATGCACTCAAAAGTACCCCGGATTCTATGGAAACCTTTGGAGAACAACAGTCGGAAAGTCAGATGGATCGAGGTTTAATGGATCATAATGGAAATATGACCGATAAAGGTATGCAATGGGAAAATCACACTGATGATCAATCTGATCAAGATTATGATCAATATGATTCTGGATATTAAAACAATCATCTTAAATAGGTGATTGTAATGAACCCCTTGTATTGGAGAAATCCAAGCAAGGGGTTTTTATTATGCCAAAGTATTCTGTTGAAACTAAAATACAAGCCATAAAACTTTATAATGGTGGTTTGGGAAGTACAACCATTGCTCATCAATTGGGAATTCATCAAGAAACCACTATTCTTAGATGGATTCATTTATGGAGTAAATACGGATTAAGTGGTTTAAAACGTCCAAATAAATTGCCAATATACTCAGCTTCCTTCAAAATGAAAGTAATAATTTGGATGGTGAAAAATAAAGCATCATATCCACAAACTGCCAAATATTTTGATATTTCAAATGAAGGTACAGTCTGGACGTGGAAACATCGATATGATGTTTATGGTGCTGGTGGATTCGCTGACCGAAGGAAGCGAGACACAAATATGTCTGACAAAAAGAAATTAACACCAGAACAAGAAAACAAAGAGTTGAAGAAACGATTAGAATATTTAGAAGCTGAGAATGAATATCTAAAAAAATTAGAAGCCGTAATGCATCAAACCAAGAAAAAGCACAAGTAATAGATTTATTACGGCCAAAATATAGTCTGTCTTTACTTTTAAAAATTGCGAATATAAGTTCCAGTAGTTATTTTGATGCGCGAAAAAGAAACTACGGATTTCATTATAATGAGGATGCATCTATCATTAAAGATATAGAGAACATTAGAAATGATTCCGAGATGATTGATGGATTGAGTTTGGGCTACCGCCCATTGACTCAATATATTAACGAAAAGCGCATTAGTCGTAACGAACCAGTTGTTAATCATAAACGAGTATTACGTATTATGAGACAAAATGGATTATTGAGTAATGCCTATTCAAAGAAAACAAATAAATATAACAGCTATTCCGGTGATGATCACAAACGTCACAAGAATCATATTAGACAACGTTTCACGACCGATAGACCACTGCAAAAGATTGGCACAGACGTGACAGAGGCACGATGGGGAAGAAAATCTACTGATGAAAGAATATTCATATCATTATTCTTAGACTTTTATTCTGGAGAAATACTCTCTTACAGTATTTCCTTACATCCAACTACTGAATTCGTGATGGAATCATTATATCCAGTTATGAAACGTGCCGAAGGCGTTTCATATCTAACTACAATTCATTCAGATCAAGGCATTCAATATCAGTCCGGAAAATATCAAAAGGCCTTACGTAAAGCCAATATTAGACAAAGTATGTCTCGTAAAGGAACTCCATATGACAATTCACCAACAGAAAGTGTTATTCATAAAATGAAGATAGGAACCGTTTTAAATAATTCATATGCCACTCAATCTGAGCTTGAGATAGCCGTGAAGAAATGGATTCATTACTATAATTACAAGCGAATAAGACAATCAAATGAATGGAAAACACCGATTGAATTTAGAGAATCGTATGTATCAAAAAACGCCTAATCACATTTAAGTGATTAGACGTAAAATTTCATAATCAACTCCAATTACTGGGGTTCATTGCAGATCGTTTTTTTTAATTTATAACGGTATATAGTTGCTAAAGACTTCTCAAAAAAATAGAATATGAGTAATAGGTTTACAGCAAGAAATTCTTAGGAAAAAGGCGAATGAAATGAAATTATTAATTATTGGTGCGACCGGACCGACTGGTAGAAAGGTCATTGAATCTGCACTTGAGTTAGGAGATACAGTAACGGCATTTGCCAGACACACTGAATCCTTAAATGATATCAATGATAAAATCAACATTATCCCTGGAGATGCAATTTTAACCGCCGATTTGGAAAAAGCCATGATTGGACAAGACGCTGTCATTTCAACTTTAGGCCGTGGAGGATCGATACATGCACATAATTTATTTACACGTGCGGCCGTCTCAATAGTCAATTCCTGCAACCATACTGAAGTACCACGTCTGATCTGGTTGTCATCATTTGGAGTTGGTGATACTTTTCAAGATGCCACTGCAACTCAAAAAATCGCCTATAGAACTTTTTTGAGAAATATCTACGCTAATAAAAAAGCCTCCGAACAAATTATCCATGCCAGCAAGTTAAACTGGACGATCGTCTACCCTTCTGCTTTAACAAACGGAAGTGCCAAGGGCAAATTCAAAGCAGACGATCATATTAAAATGCACGGTATACCTATGATCAGTCGCGGCGATGTGGCCGACTTTTTATGTGCAGCCGCTCATGATGATAAGTGGATTCACAGAAATGCCGTAATTACTGATTAATTAGTTTTATTTATTGAGGAGTTAATATGAAGAAATTTACCAAGTGGATAATCGCTATTATTTTGGGATTGTTTATCATCACTATATCTACTTACCTAGTAGTAAAAAATAAAGAGTATGAACCTTCAACGGATGCTATAAATGCGGCCACTACTACTACTACAGTTGAAAACACTATCAAATTTCAAGGTGACGATACTAGACCAGCTATAATTTTTTATCCAGGGGCTTTAGTGGAACCCAAAAGTTACAGTATCTGGGCCAATGAAGTTGCAAAGGCTGGTTATTCAGTATATATTGTCAGATTTCCTTTAGATTTGGCCATTATGAATGCAAATGCAGCATCAAAGGTTCAAGCAAACAAGCCATATGTTATCGGTGGACACTCACTTGGTGGAACTATGGCTGCCCGATATGCACATAATAATCCTAAAGAATTAAAGGGCCTCTTTTTCTTAGCTAGTTATCCCGATAAAAAAATCAATCTCAGACAGCTTAAGGAACCGGTTCTTTCCATAACTGCTAGTCAGGACGGTGTCTTAAATGAATCTAACTATAAAAAAGCTAAAAAACTACTCCCCGCCTCTACAAAGTATCTAGTAATAAACGGTGGTAATCATGCAGGGTTTGGTAGCTATGGTAAACAAAAAGGTGACAATAAGGCTAGCATCAAAAATTCTGATCAACAAAAGATTGTTGCTAGTTTGTTGATTCATTGGTTAGATAGTAAAATTAAATAGTATTTATCTCTGAAAATTTTGAGTAATGTAATAAAAAAATATCCCTTCAATATACATATTTGAAAATGTATATTGAAGGGATATTCTATTTTAATTAACATTAAACCGAAGTACACAAGAGAATTTACTTTAATAAAACAACTTTTCCAAAAACGTGATTATCTTCATAATAATCCTGGGCATCTTTAACACCGACCACAGTCAATGGATATGTCTGTTGCACATTTAATTTTACTTTTCCATCAGAGACTAACTTCACTACTTTGCTCAACGGATTATCAAATTTTCCACTCAAATACATGGCGTCAACTTGATATTTAGCCGCTAGCCTATCGTCTGGTTCTTCAACAAGTGAAACTAAACGACCATTTTTCTTTAATACTTCAAAACTATTTTTATAAGTATAGTGTCCAACTGTATCAATGACTAAATCTAAATCTGATAGCTCTTCTTCAAATTTTTCTGTATGATAATCAATTACCCGACTAGCGCCTAATTGTTTCAAGGCTTTAGCATTGAGGTCACTAGCAGTTGTATATACTGTTGCACCAATATTATTAGCTAATTGAATAGCCATAGAACCTACTCCACCGGCGCCACCATGAATCAACACCTTTTCACCAGACTTCAATTGCCCTAAATCAAATAAAGCATTATAGGCTGGAATAGAAGTCATCGGTAAAGCTGCTGCAACTTCTACTGGAATATTATCTGCCACTTTAGCGGCCTTACTCTGTCCCAAGATCGCATAATCTGAATAAGCTCCAAAACCTTTGACCCCAATCATTCCACAGACGGTATCGCCAATATTGTATCCTTCAATTGCTGAACCAATATCGACTACTTTGCCAACTACATCAGTTCCTGTTATGGCCGGCATATCTAGAGCAAAATCATTTTTAAAAACACCTTCGCGAACAGCAATATCAAATGGAGTAACTGAGCTTCCGGCAACTTTTATTAATAACTGCTTAGGTTTCAACTCCGGAATATCAATCATCTGATCTCTAAATTTACTGCTATCTCCATAGCCATCAATAACAATCGCATTTGTTTGCATGTGACATCCCCCCCTAATTCAAATTGATTTTTTTAGTCAAACTTTGTTTATGATAATAAGCCAACATAGTAATGACAATTATCATTGAAATAATTATCAGTAACAATCCAGTGATCATAATATTTCGATAACCACTGTACAAAATGTTCCTCATTTTCGGCACTAAATTTTGCGGCAACTGCTTAGCAGCACTAGCATCACTTAGTTTATTCAACATTCTCATCGTTATCGTATGATTGGATTCGCTGACACCTTTCATCAAGGCATGGTTCAAAATTACACCATAAACCGATGACATCAACGTTTGACTAAGAATTCTCAGTAGATAACCCAAAGATGTAGCAGTTGGAATATCTCTTCTTTCTGCATCGGTTTGAACGTTAACCTGTAAAATATTAAAAATTATTCCAACTCCAAAACCTTCAAATCCTCCTGCTGTTAACAATAACCAAAAAGGAGTTTTTTGTCCAAATAAAAGAATAATCAAAAATGATATAAAAATAGTTATTGTACCAACAGTGACAATCAGATATTTACTCCATTTTGTCTGTAAAAAGGCAACTGATTCAGAACCAATAATATTAGTTACCGCACCAGGAATCTGAGTCATTCCTCCCATTAAGGCACTCAATCCCAAAATACCCTGTGCCCACATGGGGATATATGTAATAAACGCAATAAACGAACCCCAGATAATGACAAATAAACTAAAGTCGATCACTAAATCTCGATTAGTCAACAAACGACTGGGTACTATCGGGTCTTCTGCTTTACTATCCACTTTCATCATCCAAACAATCAGAGCGATTCCGACAATTAATAGAACAACAATTACAAAAATCGATGTTACTCCAATCATCTGAATTCCCGTCAAAATAGATACCAATCCAATAACCAATAGCGTTGCACCCAAATAGTCAACCGGTTTACCTGCCGCGTTACGTTTCGTATCTTTATAAAATAACATCAATATGGTAACTGACAATAAAGCAACTGGAACATTCAGATAAAAAACCCAGCGCCATGTTAAAACATCAACGATCCAACCGCCAAGTAAAGGTCCAATAATTGACGCGGTACTGAATAAAGCCGTCGCTAAACCAATAATTTGTGAACGTTTTTTTAAGTCAGTATAGATATCAGCAAACACAATAAACGGAATTGTATTCATCCCGCCACCACCAATACCCATGACCGTACGAGCAATAATAAACCACTGTATATTTGGGGCTATACCTTGAAATATGGCTCCAATCATAAACAAGATCGTGGAGTAAATATAACCACGTTTGTTACCGCGATGTTCACCAAATTTACTCCAAAGTGGAGTTGATACCGCTAATCCCAAGAGAAAAGTCGCTACGATCCAACCCATATATGCCAATCCATGCAGGTCACCCGTAATAGCCGGCAAAGCTGTATTGACAATTGTTGCATCCATTCCCGTCATGATATTTGACAGTAATAATGCAATTGTAACTAATGTTCGTCTATTTTCTTTCACTCAAAGTCCCCCAATAGAAATCTACTTCCTTTATTAAACAGCTATATCACAAAAAAGGTAAGAGTTCTAAAAACTTTGAATGCGTTTACTTAAATAATTTTTTCCATATTAAACCAAATTTCATTTCCATGGTTAGAATCAGCTTGTCCCATATTTTTAAAACCATTTTTTTCATAAAATGGAATTCGATCCTTTAAACATGTCAAAGCGATACTTTCACGTTTGTCTCTTTTAGCAATTTTTTCAAATTCATTTAACAATCTGCTACCAATCCCTTGACCACGAAAATTTGGACTTATAGCAATTGTAAAAATCAATTGATGACCGCCGATAGCCATATTATCAGGTGTCTTATCATACATTTCATCTTTTACAAAACGTGTTGAAACCGCTGGACCACAAATAAATCCAATAACCTTATTTGAATCATCTTTGGCAACTAAAAAGGTTTTATTAAGTTTTTGAATACGTTCACGATAGCCTTCAACACTGCCGGCCTCTGCGGAATTAAAACCCTGTTTTTCTATTGTCATTATTTCATCTAAATCACTTAAACTTGCTAAATCGAATCTCATTTTATTTGCCTTCTCATATAAAAAAACTTGTAGCATAAACTACAAGTCTTTTCTATTTAACGTACTTTCTATATTTTATCCGTTTCAACCAAGTTTGTTGAGCGGAAATGTTCCAAAACTTTTTAATCTTACCATATTCACCATCTGCATTTAGATAGTAAGAATTGGCGGAATCTTTCATATACATCTTGATCATTTTTCTTAACTTCTTCTTAACAGGTTCTTCAACCATCGGTGCGGCGATTTCTACACGACGATCTAAGTTTCTAGTCATCAAATCGGCTGAAGAAATCCAAATCTCGTCCTTACCGTCTCCATAATCAAAATTATAAATTCGACTATGTTCCAGAAGTTCTCCAACGATACTTTTGACAATAATGTCCTCTTTTTCACCACATAGTCCTAATTTTAATGAACAAGGTCCACGAACTATAATTCTAAAAGGCAATCCCAGTCTGGCTGCACCGTAGATACCGTTGATGATATCAATATCAGTCAAACCATTAACTTTAATGAATATTTTACCTTTACCAGTTCGCAAGTAATTTCTAGTTGCTTTTCTAATTTTATGTAGAACCATCTGCTTGATACTATTTGGAGAAGTCACCAGCAGATCAAAATTACTTGACTGTGTTCCAGAAACAGCGTCAAAAAATAATTTGGCATCATTTACGTATTGTTGATTGCTAGTAAAGAAACTCACGTCAGAGAATATTTTAGAAGTAATTGCATTATAATTTCCAGTACCGATTTGTACATAACCCGTTTTATCTTGCTCAACTAAACAGATCTTAGCATGCACCTTATTTATACGATCACCATAAAGAATTTTACAACCGGCCTTTTCAAGCTCATCAGCTACGATCAAATTGTGTTGTTCATCAAATCTTGCTCGTAATTCCACAATAACTGTAACTTTTATCCCTTTGCTTGCAGCCGTCCTAAGCAAATCAACCACTTGGGACTTTTTCTCAGTACGATAAATCGACATTTTGATACCTGTTGTTCGACTATCATTAACTGCTGCTTTTAGAAACTTTAAAAAGATATCAAATGATGCATATGGATAATTGACCAGTAACGATTTAGTATCCAGATATTTCAAAATATCTTTTGAATCATTCCAAGTTAAGCCTGTAAATGGTGCAAATACTAATTTTGGATCATCTCGATATTTTTTAAAAAGTTTATCTAGGAATCTTAAGTCCAACGGACCACAAATTTCGTAGACACTTTTTTTACTGATACCAAATAATGAGCTGAAGAACACTCTATCTCTTGAGACATCGTGGCTCATAAATTCCACTCGAGTAACCTTTCTGTGGCCTTTATTAGTCAAATAATCGGTCATACTGTCCAAATACTCTTCATCGCTAAGATCCTCATTCAAAAAGTCATAATGCTTATTTTTATCAAAGGTTAGACGATAGACATAACTATTAACAATCTTAAGTTTTTTAAAACGTTCATCGACCGCATTCATAATCAGATCTTCTAGCAAAACGAAATGGTTAGGTACTCCTGTTTCCACCAATCGCTCTAAGTCATCTGGTATTTCAGCTGTAAATAATTGATCTTTGGAACATAACAAGATATTCAAATTAGAATGCGATTTTTTAGCCGCGCTAAACTCAACTATCTTGATTTTTTTTGAAATATTTTTAGTGTAATATTTTTTTAGATATTCTTTTTCTTTGTCACTAGTATTTTTGAAGTAAGAAATTTCAAAAATGCCTTTATCCTTGATATCATCCAGAACGATTCCTAAAGCTTGATACTGCTTAGAAATATTTCGTGAATTGAAATCATAGATAAAACTTAACAGGTCCACCCCATCTAATCCTGTTCTGCGATCACGCTTTTTTCGAGTTATCATGCTATAAACATTATGCATTCTTACTCTGAAAAACTCATCTAAGTTATTTGATGCAATCGACAAGAAACGCAGTTTTTCAAGCAATGGAACCTTGCCGTTATAAGCCTGGTCAATAACTCGATTGTCGAATAATAACCAGCTTAAATCCCTATTATAATATTTAATTTTCATTTTCCAGTTCCTTCTTAAATGAATCATAGTCGTATTCAACTTGCTTTGCATAGCTGTTAGCAAAATTCATCAAAGAATTATCCAAATCCTGATACTCTGCACCAAATCCAATTATTAATGGATAATTCGGCGAGTGTGAATGGGCTCTGGCAAGCAAAGTCACACAAACTGTTACATAATCTTCAAAAGAAGCATAGTCTAATTTATCTAAATTTATTGAAGTCTTCATATCCTTAAATTGACGCATATAAAAACTGTATTTATCAGTGTCAAATGCTCCTAAGAAAGGATCAGAAGCACTTTGCAAGATTAATTGACTATCCACAATATTTTGACCTTGGCTGACTTTTTTATCGGAATATAATCCCTCAACATTATAGATAGGTAATGCCTGTTTAGCCTGTAATACTAGATAATTTTTATCCAGATCTTGTAGCAAAATCAGATAACACAGTGTTCCGACACTTCCCACGCCGACACTATGCCTGACTACGTCTATAATATTGAAATCTTCAAGAAATAATCTAACGTCACTTCTTTGACGTGCTTTATATTCCTTATATCCCTTAACCAAAGAGTCAAAATCTTCTTTAGTAATATGCTGTGTGACCGGCTTATTTTCTTCAAATCGTCTTTCGCCTTTTTTATTCAAAACAGTATATTTTTCGATCACTAATTTAGAGTTACTTTTTTGAGCTTTCTTGATACTCTTAGTGATCATTTTTGCAAAAGAATTTTGAAAATATTCTTCATTATCTTTTAAGTTACCAAAAATTTCAGTAATATTTTGCAATGTGTTCGGCAAAATAAAACGCTTCATTTCTGAAATCTTTGTCATATGTTTTAACGTATCGAAATATGTATTAATAACACTTAGTAAAAATTCCTGAATGTCAGTTTCCTCAAATTCATGAGATCTAGCTACTAATAGCGCACTGACCAGGAAACGTTTTAGGTCGTACTCCCAATATCCCAAATGGGCCTCATCAAAATCATTCATATCAAATAATAATTGACCTTCAGAAGAACCGTAAAAACCAAAGTTCCCTAAGTGAGCATCCCCACCGATCAAAACCTTAATGGCACTGTCAGAGTGACTTGCCAAATCGTAATGCATCACATCCGCCGTTCCCCGAAAAAAGGCGAATAGTGATTTAGACATTCTTTCCCTTTTGACCGCTAATAATTCCGGTACAAGTAATTTATTCTTTATATTAAGAATCTTATGAATATTTCTTTTACGTGGTTCAAAAGTATCAAAATCATCTGGAACCATCGTTGCAAAATAACGTCCCTTTATGATTAACTGTTCCGTACTTTTAAAGGCATCGGTATCCTGAAAAGTATATGGTGTTTGATTCATGCCATCATCTCCCTAAGGATATTATACCTTAACCTTTCAATAAATCAGGAGATAATGCGACCTTTTATATTGCGTCCTTGGCCGTCCATTCTAGTGTTGCATGATAGGTCCCAACAGCCGAACTAACCTCATCAACATGCATCAATAAACCGCAGTCTCTTCCCCAGACAACACAGTCCATATCAGACATACCATTTTCTTCAATATCCTCATTTGGAATCGGTGCATTCGAATCAGTCAATATCGTAAAACTACCATCTTCATTATAATAGCGCAGCGATACTGGCAAAGTATTACTGGAATCATTTATTTGAAAGGGAGTTATCTGACGAACATATAAACTATGCTTTTTATTATCTCTTCTTTGATCATCAATTGTAACAACCGATTCTGATTTGTCATTAAAAGAGGTTCGATTAAGAATATCACCTTGATTCATGGTTGACACTCTGCCAAATGAAATCGTATTAGGTTTGATGTCCAACTTATCGTTTGTATAGTTCATAGTTAAATTATTTTTACTGTGTTCTGTATAGTTATGTGCCTTATCCGATGAATCACTTGACTCAAAATCAGAATTACCATGAATCCTAGGAATAGTTTTAAAACTCATTGAATCATCAGGTGTTCTTGCATTAAATTCAACCTCAATTGTATGTGTGAGTCCTTCTCCCTTTCCAGTTACAATAAAATTCAGATTTTCAACTCTTAGATGAGGGCAACCATCATCATTTTCTACAGAATACGATCTACTTCCAAGATCCTTACCATCCAAAGAAACCTTCTCAATATGTTTTTCTTTCATATTAGATTGTAGTGGTAATTCAAAGACACCATATTTCAAAACGCTCAATATATTTTCATTATTCATTACCGTGGTGATTTTAATTCGATCACCCTTTTTAACTTTATCAATATTATATTTATGGTTTTCATCCTTAAATGACAAGTTCTCTATTCCAACTTCAAAGTTGATGTAAGGAACATTGGGGTTAAGTACATTCAATGTAGCAACCCTAGTCTCAAATTTATGTTCCTTAGATTTCTCTGAACCATCTTCTTCAACTATTTTGGTTCTAACATAGACGCGAACATAAAATTCTCTTTTATGATCCTCTAACTTTGTATTTTTAATCGTATAAGACAATTGATGTGGATCAGTAGCCAATTTAACATCTCGACCTCTTTTTTTCTCATACCATTCAGCATGCCAATCCTCTGGTAAAGTATGTTTATCAATACCTTTCAAATCGAATGTAGCATCCTCATCAACATTTACCGTTTCATCATCCAGACCACCACCAACTTCAATCGTTTTTTGAGCACTCATTTTTGTGCCATCATCATTGAGAAATGTTCCGGTAATTGTATAATCCCCAGATACCCCATTTTGATTAGCTTCTACTTCCCCACTTATTGGATCTATTCGGGCCAAAGTCTTATTATCCCCACTCCAGACGACATGACCCGCTGCATCCTCTGGAGTAATTATCTCTCGTGCATTAGTAATATTGTCTAATCCCTTCATGTTAAAGAGATAATCCTCATCCGTTTCAACTTTCAAATCTGTGATATTTTTTGGTTCCTTAACCACGTGTATAGTAGCAATTTCAGAATAATAATAAATCGCACCTAGTCCAAGAAGAACCCCTGATGTGGCACGAGCTTGCATATAATATGTACCAACCTTTTTTTCTTTAAATTCATAGTTTTTTGAATGTGCGATACTTTTCTTAAATCTCAACCAATGTGTCATGTCCTCTGAATAACGCCAGCGATAATTTGGTATTGGATCTTTTAAAATCAGAACCCCAGATAGTCTGTTCCAAATTGATTCTTTGAATTTTGATTTTATAACTATCTTCTTATCTTGTTTGACATAATAATTCTTTAATGGCTGAACGAAGAACCCTGCTTTAACGATCATACCCATACTTTTTAGTGGTCGATGACTTGGATGAACATACTTGCCCTTCCCAACAGCTGAGCCTTCTTCCCCAGCACCATCTTCGTCACCATCATCGTTTCTAGAATCTTCCTGATTTTTTTCTATCATTTGTTCAAACGTTGAATTTGATTCCTCTTTAATGTTCTCTGTCTCATCTTCTTCTGATTTTTTATTTAAAACATCATTTGAATCATTTTTTTTATCAGATTGTTCCAACGTATTTGTTCCAATTACCATATCTTGTCCCAGATCCTTATCGTCGGCCTTAACATTTATATATCCAGAAATTAAATGTATCAGACATAATAAGAGTCCTATACTAATCAGAAATTCTAACAATACTCCCTTTTTCATGACTTGCTCACTTCCTTTTTGATACTTTGTGAATAAGAAAACGCCTATTTACAACATAAGTAAACGTTTGCAAGTACAAAGTATATCGATTGCAATTCACAAATTCAAAATTAACTTTTAATATTTTGACAATAAAAAAAGAAGACATAAAAATGTCTTCTAGATTATATTTTTTAATGAATTCAGTTTCTGAAATGATTTAAGTTTTATATTAAAATTCAAAATGAAATTTCAATTTTCTTAATTTATTATTTGAAATATATTCTTACCAACACACTCCAAATTTTAATTTATTTTTCGCCATTTATTTTTAATAAAGCCTTGTGTTAATGGGATACATTAGTATTACTAATGTACTTAACCTGAAACCATTAACATTATTTCCAATATTATCTATATTTTTCACAAAATAATTGATTAATCAGATACATAGTAATTCCTAACATAATTCACTATAGTAATGGATCCTAGCCGCTTAATTGAAATCTGTTACTTTGATGAAATTTTCAAAATAGAAAAGAAACCATATCAAAAATTGATATGATTTCAAAAACAAATTCTACTTATTTGACTCTTTCAATTTCTTAAACGAGAAAGAAATTAGATCATCGTTACCAAAAGCTCCAGCCTTAGTTATGACTTTTAAATCATTATATTCTCCACCCTTTATTTTCATCATAGGTGTACCCGTAGCTATTTCAGTAATAATATCAACACCGTTAGCTTTTATAACATCAAAGAATCCTTTTGCAGTGTCTCCACCTGTAATAAATAATCCAGATGGCCTAATTTTCTTAATAATTCTTCTGCCCAATCCACCAAGTATTGATTGAACTATTAAACCTATTTCGTCCATAGAAAGGCCATCGGCCTTTAATTTGTCTTGGGTATACTTTAATTCCTTCCTATTAACGGTAGCAGATGAAGTAACAATAACATCTTGACCTGACCGCATAGCATTAACGGCTTCATCAACATAATCATAATAGGATTCATCTTTATAAACATCATAGATTGGAATTGAAATTATTTTGACATTGTTTTCCTTTGCAAACTCAACTTGTTTGGCAGTGACCTCGCTCACGCTACCAACGATTGCCAGTGCAGGTACTATTGGATTTTCAATACTTAATATTGCATCCATTATTCCAGACGACCCCACCCATAATACTTTCAAATTTGTCTTCAAAACAGATTGAACTAATAATTGTAAATCTAAGTCGTTCATAGAATCAGCTGCATAGAACTTAGTTTGAGGAGTTATATGAACTTTTCCATTTCTTATCTCATCTAATGAAATTGAATTAACATTTTCGCCAGGAAATGCCTTTTTCAAAATATTAAATATATTGTCTTCAGTCAAAGGTTTCACGGGATCCTTAGCAAACTGTGTATTCAGTCCATTAATTCCATTGATAGTTAAAATGCTGTTTCTTACCTGACGGCCGATTGATGGTAATGAAGGGGCAAACACCAAAATATCACTATCATAAAGTCTATTTAACTCGTTAAGTTCATCAGAAATATTCCCACGTAAAGTGGAATCTACCTTTTTGATCGTGTAATCAAATTCCTTCATATCCGTCTGTAAAACGGCTCTTGAAATCTTATCTCTAGCATCCTTAGGACTCAAGTTACGTGATTCAGTATCTACAACTAGAGAGGAATGGCTTCCATCTTCATCGTGAAGTCTGACTTGAACTGGTATTCCACGTTTTGCTAATTGTACTCCAGTATCAGTTGATCCTGTAAAATCATCAGCCATAATTAAATATTTTTTATCCATTTGCAACTACACCTTGTTTCTCAACAAAGTCTTTACCTTTTGATTTATCCTCATGCTTGACTAACCAAGAAACTAATAAGGGGCAAAGGATTGCTGTAATGATAACAGAAGCTGCAACTTGTGCAGTAGCAACGGCAGTAGTATGTGCAAATGCTGGTACAACTGCAGCTATAGCAGCAGGAGTTGCTGCGGCGTTGCCGGCAGTAGTACCAATAGCCGCACCAACAGCTGGATGCTCTGTACGAAGTACATATTTCATAATCAAATAACCGCCAAATCCGGCAATTATTGTTACTAAAACACCTAATACGATTCCTGGCAGCCCAGCTTTAATAATTTGCGAAAAATTCAGGGCTGCTCCAAGTGTAAATGCAAAGAATGGAATAGGCATAACAGTCCCTGCCTTAAAGAAATCTTTAAGTTCGGAATCCAGATTACCAAAAATAAATCCTAATACGATGGGAACTAAAGCAGCCACGAATAACATAACCGGTAACTTGGCCGTTCCAGTTGCTCCTAAAGCAATCATTGTGAAGAAGGGTCCATCCATTAAAGTAGTAATTGAAATGGCTCCAACATCACTAGCATCACCATATTCCCCTGCAAGCGCACCATACAATCCACCATTTGCATTAGTCATTGATGATATTAAAGCGAGTGGTAAAATCCCTAAAAATGTTCCATTTCCAAAAAGAGATCCTACCAACCATCCAAAAATAAGACCTAATAATAGTCTGAAAAATGTTAGAGCAGTTCCTCTAATTACTGGTTGCCCAGCCTGTTTAATTGAAATTTGTGCACCATTACAAAAGCAGAATAACGATAGTAAAGTTAAAGTACCAGTTTTAAAAAGTGCGGTTGTAAATCCACCAATTTCAAGTGAATTTGGTAGGAAAGTATTAAAAGTAGTCCCAAGTAACAGTGGAACCACCATCAATCCTCCAGGAACTCTATTTATCCCTTTAAGAATCTTCATTGCTAAACCTCCTCTATTTATTGATTGCTAATTTTGTTGCGTAATCAATAGAATTTAATAAACTTATATCGTTTGCTTTTCCAGTCAGAACCTGATCAAAAGCTGTTCCGTGATCAACTGAAGTACGAATAATTGGTAACCCTAGTGTAATATTTACACCGGATACATTTCCCCAAGTCTTAGTCTTTTGATCATACTTAAATCCTATTAATTTAATAGGTATATGACCTTGGTCATGATACATTGCTACAACAATATCAAACCATCCACCAACGGCCTTAGGAAATACAGTATCTGGTGGCACGGGACCAGTAACATCTATACCCTCATCTTTTGCAGCATTGATCGCGGGTATAATTTCTTTCTCCTCTTCGTCTCCAAATAACCCATTTTCACTACTGTGTGGATTCAATCCAGCAACACCTATTTTTGGATTTGAAATACCTAATTGCCTCATAGCTTTATTAGCTATTTCAATAACTTCTAACACACGAGGTTTTTTAACTAATTCTGTGGCACGTTTTAATGAAACATGTGTACTAACATGAACAACTCTAAGATTTTCGTGAGCCAACATCATTGTGTAATTCTTAGTGCCAGTTCTACTTGCATATATTTCTGTATGCCCGGCAAAATGATGTCCAGCCAAATTCATCGCTTCTTTGTTAAGGGCATTAGTCACCGTAGCATCTACTTCTTTGTTCATGGCCAAATCAATCACAGTAGTGACATACTTATAAGCCGCATCTCCAGCCATTGCACTAACCTGTCCAAACTTCAATTTGTCAATATCAACAAGATGCATATCCAAAACATCCATTGAACCAAATTCAAATTTTGCCTCACTAACTTCGGAAATAGAGTTCAATTTTATTTTCAAATCTGGAATCTCTTCCATAACATAATTCAAAACCGAAACGTCTCCCACAATAAAGGGACGACATTTCTCAAATAGTTCTTCATGCTTAAATGCTTTTAATGATATCTCGGGACCAATACTTGCTGGATCCCCCATAGTAATAGCAATAATAGGTAATTTCATTTTTCACGGTATTCTACACGAATACCTTCACTCCCCTTCCTTATCTTTCCTAACTTAGTTTAGATGGGTTGAAATTAAAGCACTAGCATAATATGATTCATATTGAAACATATTTCTACAAAAGAAATCTATAAATTCACAATAATGTTCACTATCGTTTCAATCTGAAACAAAGGAGGATAACTTGCATTGAAATTTAAAATATTAGGTATCTATCCATATGCTGGATTGGAGCAATCTATCAAGAAACAACTTCCAGAATTCTCCGAATTAGAAATAGATCACTTTGTTGGAGATTTAAACTATGGAATTGAAATTGCGACCAAGCAATTAAGGAATCATAACTATGACGCAATAATTTCACGTGGGGGAACTAAACGCGCTCTCGAACAAAAATTTGATTTACCTATAATTGACATTGGCGTTTCTAAATATGATATTTTGCAGGCCATTCAGAGTCTTAAACATATTAATAAAATTGCAATAGTTGGATTTGATTTTTTAAGTATTAACGCGGAACATGTAATTGAAGACTTTAATAAAAATTTATCAGTATTCCAGATAAAATCATTAAACGATGCACAAAAAATCCTCCTTAAATTAAAGGAGGATGACTATGATGTTATTATTGGTGATCGTATTACAAGTCGTCTGGCTAATGAGCTCGGAATAAACTGTATTTTGATATCTTCCGGGGACGAAAGCGTTATTTCGGCATTACAAAATTGTTTAAATCTGCTAAAAAATAAATATTCCGAAAAAGAATCTAGTAGAACATTATTAGAGTTATTAAAATATCGAAACGAAGGCCTTGTTGTTACTGATGACGATAATATTATCAATTACACAATGAATTTAAATTACGTGGCCAAATTGATGCCACACATTAAAAAAAGGATTCATTATATTAACTGGAACGATAATAAAGCTAGTATATTCATGAGCCAAAATAAATGGTATCAAATAAATAAGCTAAAAAGTACTACATATATAGTTAAACAGCTTAATAATTACCAACCTAGAGAAATTAGGGATTCTTCTAATAATATAGATATTAAAATTTTTAATGCTTATCTTAAGAGCAATTTATCGGAAGAATTTTTGAACGCATTAGAAATATACAAACATAATGATGATATACTTTTTATTGCTGGAGAAAATGGTTCAGGAAAAGGTCAATTGATAAGCATTATCAGTTCTGCGGAATCTAAACAAACATTTCAAATAAATTGTAATGAACTAACAGAATCCAAACTAACCAATTTAGAAAGTTCAATGGCATCCCCATTTTTAGACACTAAAAATACTATTATTTTCAATCATCTTGACAAATTGAACATAAATCTTCAAAAAAAACTAATGCATTTCATTAATGAAACTTTACTTTTCAAAAGAAATAAGCTAATTTTCAGTTATGAACTCGATTCACAAAGTGGAAATAATTTAACAAAAATCTTAATTAAACAACCCAAGTATATAGAAATCAAACCGTTCAACTACTTAGACAGTCAGCAAATATCATTACTTATTTCTCTATTGATAAATCAATTAAATATAAAATATGGTAGAGAAACACTTGGTGTTACTGACATAACATTTGATCGTATACTCAGAGGACCTTGGGAAAGAAACTATCGTCAATTTATAAATGTTTTGACCGAAAGCTATAAGGCTTCAAGTTCTCCTTATATTAATCTAAGCAGTTTGAAATATGGATTAAACCAAGAAAATAGTGAATACAATCTTACAAATACTTCAAAAATAACACATATTCAACAAAACTTTTTAAGTATTCCTATAAATAACGACCTAAATGATAGTATAGATTTAATCATTCAAAAAGAACTCTCAATAAATAACTTTAATAAAACTAAAACTGCAGAATCATTAGGCATATCTAGATCAACACTATGGCGATTATTAAAACGAATTAACTAAAAGGAGCAAACATGATAAAAAATATTCTCTTTGATATTGATGGAACCATTACTGACACAGAATATACGATTATTAAATCACTTCAAACATTGCTTTTACGTGAAAAGGGAATTTCGGTTAAAGACGAAGATCTCTACTATATATTAGGAATACCGGGTGAAGATGGAGTAAGACAGTTTTCAAATGATCAGGATGATTTAAATAACCTATTAGAAAAATGGCGCATTATCATTGCTGATTATGCAAATTATTCAACTGTTTTTGATGGTATGGAAAAGCTTTTTTTCAACTTGAATAATGCTGATTTGAATTTAGGAATAATCACTTCAAAAACCCATCAGGAGCTAAAGAATGATTTTGACCGTTTCAATTTGAATAAATATTTCGACATTTTTGTAACTGCCTCAGATACAAAAAAACACAAACCTAACCCTGATCCAATATATAAAGCATTAGATTTGTTACACGCAACACCAGGCAATTCTATCTACATCGGTGATTCAATTTACGATATGAAATGTGCTCATAATGCTGATGTACCATTTGCTTTGGCTACTTGGGGAGCCAAAGATAATCCAGAATTCAAAAATGCTGAATACAAATTAAGCACTCCAGATTCATTAATGAAAATAATTTTATAGTTTTTTGAGCAAAAATCTAGTAATACTTTCTTAAACCTGACAAAATATGTTTAGATACAAACATCCCCTACCGTTTGTATCCACCCCCCGGTTGATTTTTATAAATCAAAAAAGCCATCAGATTCCCCAATCTGATGGCTTTTTTTATCTAAAATATTTCAAAAATTCCTAAAATTTTAATAACAATAATTGCTAGAATCATACTAATAATAGCGTGAACCATAAATAAAATTGAAAAAGACGTGAAATATAGCAAGTAACTATTTAAAAGATCAATTTTACCAACAATTATAAAAATATTACCAACAACAAATTGGACAATTAGCCAAGGTATTATTCCCTTGTGTACTGTACTAAAATCAGCATCACTCAAATCGTATCCAGTACTGGCAATCATAATTGTCAAAATTAAGTATAAAATTATCATGGACCAAGTTCCATTAGCAAAAGCAGTTTTTAAATTGTTTAAAACCGACTCAATTAAATTAGTAGCATCCAAGGTTGTTTCAGTACCGATAGAGCTGAAATTAAATTGTGCTTTTAATAGAAATCTTTGCAAGAGATACAGTGCTATTGAACATGTATAGTATGGTGCTAAACCAATAAAGAAATTGCCTAAACGTTGATAGATATTGCTTTCATTCCAAGAATGCTGAACCGACCCTAAAGCTCCCGAATTTTGATAATGAACATTCAATAATTGAACTTTAGTAACTTTATGCCCAAAAATAAAGGCAAAAATTGCATGACCTAGTTCATGGATCACGACTCCTAAACCACCAATAACTAACTGACTATTATTTCCCAAATTATTTACTAGGGCTTTCTTGGCAACATGTCCGATCCATGAAACAATTCTTGCAGTCAGATATGGCACAACAGTAAAAGTTATCAAAACACCTAGAATCCATTTAAAGTAGTCTTCCAAAGAGAAATCTCCTTATTTTGAACTGATTATTTTATTTTATCAAAAGTATTGCTCCAAATAATATTAAAATCATGTAAACATATTTCACAAAATCAGCACTATTTATTTTCGATGCGATCCAATTTCCCAATGGTATCACTAATATCAACAAAGGAACGATTATTAAAAGTAATTTAACTACTTCCACACTCCACATTCCGGAAGATATCTGACTAAATACAACAATACTACCAACACATACAAAATGCCCTTGCAGGATTCCTCGTAATTTGAGAGCATCCCATTTTTTTGCCGTGCCGTAAACTACTATTGGTACACCATGACTATTGAATGAGCTTCCCAAAATACCGGATATTATACCCGCCAAATAGTCATATTTATTACTTATTTTTATATTTATCGGACTATTCTTATTGATAAAAAAGAGATTATAGCCACCATAAACAATAATGAATATTCCCAAAAATTTCATAATTACTTTAGGGGATCCTAGTTTGATAATCAATATGCCAATCGGTATTCCTAAAATTGATCCAATCACTAGACGTTTTAAAACTTGATAGTCAATATTACCCTTATATTTTATAGCTACCGGAATGGCTACGATTAATCCTAAAGCTCCAATCAGTGCTGTTGACGATTCAATATTAAATGATATCAACGCCAATAACGGCATGGTAACCAGTGCTTCACCAAATCCAAAAACCGTTCTCATCAAAGCTCCGAATAAGGCAATAACGACGACTAAAAAATATATCACTATACCCCTCCTATTTAGTTAATAAGATGCGATCTTTTTCAGTAATCTTTCTTAACATTTTGCAAGGTATCCCTGTAGCGATAACTCCGGCCGGAATATCTTTATTAACGACACTACCGGCCCCAATAACACTATTATCACCAATAGTTACACCACCAAGTACACTAACATTTGCGCCCAACCATACATTATTTCCAATATGAATCGGAGCACTAGTTTCCATTCCAGAAGCACGTTGTTTAGGATCTAATGGATGACTGGCACAAGCTATGCAGACACCAGGTGCAATAAAAACACCATCTCCTAAATAAACTGGTGAAGTATCAAGGATCGAACAATTATAGTTGATAAATGCCATTCCTGTACTGTGAATGTTAAACCCATAATCACATCTGAAACTGGGTTCAATCATTGTTTGTTCCGTGGATTCCGCAAATAATTTCTTAATGATACTTTTTCGCTTGTCAGCCTCCGTTGGTCTAGTCTGATTGTATTCAAAATATAATTCTTTTGATTTATCTTGTAAATTCATAGGCATGTCCTTGTAACTTATCACGTAAGGACGATCCTTTTGAATCATTTCTTTAATATCCATTTTTCACCTCGCTCATATATGTTAACAAATAACCAACAAAAAAAGGCCCTTTTCAGGGCCTGAAAGTTAATCTTATTAATACATAGAATTTAAACTATTCAATCCAACAATCAACGAATACATCCAATATATTGCAATTAGACTAAAAATTAAATTGACCAGGAAATAAACTAGTCCCGCTAAATTCCAGGTTTTTTGTATTTCTTTGAAACTATCAATATCATTATAATCACTGTTACTCCACGCCCATTCGTTACCCTTGAAACCACAGACAAATGCCCAAATAATATTAAAAACTGGAATCAAACATAGCAGTGGCAAATAAGTCTTATTACCGATTCCCCACCATACATTGAAAGCAAACGCTCCCCAATTCCAACCTTTGATTTCATCCGGTATTCCTTTAATTTCTACTTGTTGCGAGTTCGCTGACTCTTGCATAGATATTCTCCCTGAATTTGTTTTATGGTTCTACCTATATAGTAAACAAATCATCACTTATAAAATATCGACAATATGTCAATACATGGTCTTTCATGGCTTGAGTAGTTATGATTTTAGTAAAGGAATTTTTATAAAAATACCAAATAAAAGAATCAAGATACGTAATAGTATGTATTCTAACTGCAATCCGTTTCATTATTATTTTCTTATTCGTTTAAAAATAACTTTAACATATTTGCTTTTTTCTTAAAATTAAAGCTTTTTTATACTAAATATTAATCATTTTATTTAACCAGTCATTTCATATCAAAAATCACATTATCGAATTATTTCTTTTGAATTGCAGGGAAAACATAACACCTAAGATAGAAATCATCCCCGCTCCAAATATTGCGGCACGAAAGCCGTTCGTAAAGAGTTCAGCATTCGAAACTCCACCAAACTTGTAAAAAATGATAACTGAGATGGTTGTTCCAACTGCACCGCCAAACAATCGAAAAACATTATAAATTCCAGATGCCTTACCGATAGCTGATTTATCAACTGATTCTAAAACAGCTTTTTGTAAAGCTGGACCAGCCATGGATAAACCTCCCCCTGCTAGTGCAAGTGGAATAACCATATTCAAATATGAACTGCGTTTATTCACAAAAATTATTATCAAGATATAGCCAATTCCCTGAAACAATAATCCTAACGTTGCAATTATTTTCTCTCCATATTTGTCGACCGCCTTCCCAGCAAATGGTGCAACGATAACCAGAGTTCCAGTCCATGGAAGTATTTCTAGACCCGCCGTCAATGGGTTAGCACCAGTTACTACTTGTAAAAACTGTGGAAGAAAGAACACTACTCCGTACATTGAGCCATATAACAAGAAAGTGGCAATATTTCCACCTGTAAAAGTTACTGATTTAAAATAATCAGATGGGATCATCGGCTTTTTTTCAAACCTCTGACGAAATCCAAACCAAACTCCAGATAATATACTAATTATTCCTATCACAGCTGGCAACAATGTTAAGTTTGCAGATGTCATAGCGGACAATGACCAAATGATACCTGCCGATGCAATTATAATGAGAACTGAATCTAACAAATTAACTTTATCGCTGCTACCAGTACTTTCTGGCAATATTCTATTCGAAAGATAAATTGCAACAATTCCAATTGGAACATTGATCCAAAATATCCACTGCCAAGCTAACTTGGCGACGATCAATCCACCTAATGACGGACCAACGATCAATGCCAGGCCACCAATACCACTCCAAATCCCCAATACCTTACCTCGTTCTGATGTTGGTATTGAATTGGTCAAAATCGCCATGGACATCGGTGTCATAACTGAAGCACCCATTCCCTCAATGACACGCGCAATCACCAGAATCGTAATATTACCAGATAATGCACATAATATTGAACCTAATGTAAAAATAAAAATTCCAAAATTGTAGATTTTTCGACGCCCAATACGCTCTCCCAATGACACTCCTACCAAAAGTACAGCTGCAATTGTAATATTATATGCGTTCATGGCCCATTGCAGGGTATCGATGGAGATATTCAGATCTGTCCGAATAGCTGTTGAAGCGGTGGTTACAATCATTGAATCTATCATCGACATGAAGAATCCTAATGAAGTTAAAATCAAAATCCAGGTTGAATTGACTTGCTTATTTCTCATTTATGCTTCCCTCATTCACTGTTTTCTATTCAAAATAGTTCAAATGTTTTTGAACTATTTAAAACTAACATTATCAAAAAAATATGACAAGTAAAATGACAAACAAAAAGAGAGTGTAAATATACACTCTCAAATATTTTTATAAAAATTAGTAACATATTTATCAAACGTCTTTGAATTAAGACTCACGTATTTTTCTCGAGCCTCTTTTCTAGTAGTTATAATTCCAGCCTCTTGCAACAATTTGAAATGATAAGATCCAGAAGTTTTACTAATATTCAGTGCCTTCCCTACCTCACCACAAGAAACCTCATGATCATTATGTTTCAGATATTCGATAATATCCAGTCTCACCGAATCCGCCAATGCTTTAAAAATCGTTATTTGATCTGTATTTTTTGTATTCATCATAGTATGTATTCTACTAGATTCGTATAGAATACTTCAAGAAAGTAAAACTATTTATTGAACTTCCAAGTTTTGAATAAATAACTCAAAAGTGGAAAAGCTCAAAACTAAAATGGATTAAATGCAAATCTGAAGAACTTGCATTTAATCCATTTTTTATCGTGTCATCTTTTCTTAAGTTTCATAATTAAAATTTTGATTTGATTTTTTCGTATATAAAGTAAGTAAACAATGACAATTGATCCACATACAAAGCAAGTTATTTGAAAACCTAATCCCATGGAAAAGAGATTAATGACACTGCTAATAATTCCAATAGCTCCAAATAGCGACATACTAATTATTATAACTGGAGCACCAATATTAGGATTGATTATATTTTTATTTACTAAGAATACAATTAGAAGAAGTGCTATTGGAATCAATAACATAAAATCCATCCATAGTCTTGCATTGACTGTTGATAATTGTGTGATTCTTTCAACTAATAAAATAGAGGATACAATTGCAAGAATGCTTTTCAGACCATTTGAATAGATCTTCATAGGCTGTTTTTTATCGAATAATATTTGCTCCAGACTGATTTGATAAATATCAGCTAACTTGACTAGCGTTTCGATATCTGGACTATTTCGACCAGTTTCCCAGCTTGATATAGTTTGCCTGGAAACATTGATCATTTTGGCCAAGTCGTCTTGATTCAGATTATTTTTTTCCGCCAATATTTCATATTATCAGTAAGATTATTATTCATAGAATACTTTCCTTTTAAATGTGAGTTAACATTCATGCTACTACCTATAGCAAACCTATATATTAATAGATTTACATGCTATGTTCTCTAGCATTGATAAAACTGCCCTTGTAGCTGATTTTTTACAATATATACTCGAATCATAAGTCAAATTACGAGGTGCTCTGATGCTGGAACTTAGTAACGTCAATACGTTTATCGGTCGAAGAAAAATAATCAATAACGTTTCTTTTACAGTTAAAGATGGTAGTGTGGTTGGATTAATTGGTCCAAATGGTGCAGGTAAAACCACTATTATGAAAACCATTTTAGGTTTAACCAAATTCACTGGCGTTATAACGCTAAATGGAAAAGAAATAACAGAAAATAATCATTCACCCTTAACTAAGGTGGGAGCATTGATCGAACATCCTGCAATTTATCCATTTCTAACAGGATTGGAGAATCTCAAACTATATTCATCAAACAAAATTGACATGATGAATATAGTTGAACAATTGAAGATGAATGCTTACATTGATCTTAAAGCAAAAGGATATTCTCTAGGAATGAAACAGAAATTAGGTATTGCAATTGCACTGCTCAATAAACCACGATTGGTGATTTTAGATGAACCAATGAATGGATTAGATATTGAAGCAACAATTCTTGTTCGAAAAATAATTAAACAATATTCTTCTAGCGGAACTTCATTTTTAATATCCAGTCATATACTAGGAGAACTAGAAAAAGTCATGACAGCCGTTGTATTGATCAGCGATGGGCGTGTAATCACAAATTGTTCTATAGAAGAGTTTGAAAAAATAAATAATCAACAATATCAATTATATACGGAAAATATGCCTAAGACACTTCAAAGCCTGAATGATTACAATATTAACTTTTCTCAATCTAGCAATCACATTGTGGTAAGTCGAGGCGCATTATCTTCAATACAGAAAATTCTTTATCAAAATAATATTCTCCTACTAGAGTTAAAACTCCAACAGCCATCTTTTGAAGATCTGGTTGTCACTAGTTTGAAAAATCATAGAGGATCTCAAGATGAAAAATAATTTAATTCAAGAGTTATACAAACTTATTCATCAAAAAATGACACTATATGGGGCAATTTGTTTGTTGTTATTAATGAATTATGTCGCAATTACCAATTCAAATACGAAATCAATTATTTCTCAAGGGTTTGGTTCTGGACAATGGATAACAATAATCGTTATTACAATAAGTTCCAATTTTTTGGCAATGGAATATCGCGATAATACGATTATTACACTGATGTACAAAAATCGTAATAAGTGGCAAATATACTTTTCTAAATTTGTGGTATTAATTCTGTATACACTTTTTCTAGTGATTTTAGGATTCGTTTTTACTTTAATTATTAAGGTTTTAATAATTGGAAATAGGTACAGCTGGGACCAGCAGACCCTCCTAATTGAATTGTTGCTGAATATGCTGGGAACCGTAATATATTCATTTTTTATTATCAGTCTAGAATTACTATTGATTTCATTTGTCAAAGTTAATGCAGCAGTTATAGGAATAGGATTGGCAATTGGCTTTTTTGGAGCAAGCATATCGAATGTATTGTTATCAGTATTTTCTAACTTGAACAGGATTATTGCTTGGAATCCGCTAAACATGATAAATATCATGAATCAATTGTCGCATCCTAACTACTCTCAATTTACAAAACTTACTAATAATCAATTTGTTATTGGAAACATAATTTATACAACTTTATTTTTAGCAATAGGTTATTTTATTTTCAAAAAAAGACGTGTGTAATCTTTGACCAGTGAAAGGAAAAGATGATGAGTTCAAACTTATATCAAGAATTTTATAAACTTTATCATAGGAAGGTCGCTTGGATTGCTCCATTTATGATGATATTTTTCATGATAATTATGGGTATTGCAATGGGTAAATCCAGTGAACGATTATTGGTAATGACTGCTTATAATTCTAGTCAGTGGATCTCGCTTGTTTTGATTATTGTCGGTTCAACTTTTTTTTCGATGGAATTCCAAAACAATGCCATTTTAACCTTACTCTATAAAGCATCTAGTAAATGGCATGTGTATCTTTCCAAATTTATTGTGATTTTTATTTACGATGTAATCTTACATTTGATTGCAATCATATTTACAATCATTCTGTCACTGACACCATTGAACAATCCCGCTTCTTGGTCAAATATTTATCAATACCAAAAGCCATTGGCTCTGAACATGATAATGAATACCGGTGTTGATATGATTACATCCCTACTTATAATTAGTTTGATTTTTTTGCTATCATGCATTATCAACTCAAATTCGGCCGTTATAACGATTAATATTCTTATTATATTTATGGGTCCGTTTGTTACAACTAATTTGTTTTGGAGCAAGTCAAATGCCATGAACATATTAAAGTGGAATCCACTGAATATGACTAATTTGACCCAACAGTATTACAATTATAGTTCCTACCATCCAGTAACACTTCTTAGTAATATGCAATTATTAACTGGAACTATCCTGTATATGTTGTTATTCACAGCCTTTGGATACTTGATTTTCAGAAGGAAAAGATTTTAAACCTTGCTAATATTAAATAGTTTCCAGACTCACCGGTTCAGATGGAATATAACCAGCAATATCATCATAATCAAACTTATAATCCAACTTTTTACCATAAGCTTTCTCATAGGCATCTACTTTTGCTTGATAATTTCTGTGCATCATCTCAATACTGGCAGCGCGAATGTTTTTATTTTTATCAGGGCAAATAGGATCGAGCATATAAAGGATATATTTGGTCTTATAAAATAGGGTATTTTCTTTTTTATTTAACACTTCGATTTTTACAAAACCTGGCTTTAAATTATTCTTTTCGGACCATCGATACCACGATGTAAATCAGTCTTACCACACCTTGGTATAATCAACATGTTCGTGAAGCTCCTTCATAAGAAGGTACAGCACATATTTATCAATACCATTATGAATCTCTAAAATCACGTCTCCATAGCGCAGTGTTGCTGCGACGGGCATTGTTGGTTTATCAATTGTATTACTGTCGATTTCATCCATTTTAATTTGAACTGTTTCCAAAAAAATAACCTCCTTCAATTACTTGATATACTCAAGTTTACTGAAAGAGGTCATGCTTTTATAGATACCAAGTTATCCGGCGTTTACAAAATATTTTTAATGAAAGCTCTACTATTACCCTTAATAGGATATCGAAGACATAAATAAAAAGTCATGGGACTGAAGTGCAATAAAAAAGTTAGACATTTTTATAAGTTTTAAGAAATCATGGATTGTCTCCTGTATTCTACAGGAGAC
>NZ_RHOS01000019.1 GCF_003946205.1 Companilactobacillus keshanensis
TTTGACTCTTACCTATGTTTAAATATAAAAGAAGAGAATACTATAATATCAAGTTTCCCTTGACTAATGGTAGAAAAATTGCGGGATCAATTGATGAGTGATCGTCCCCACTACTAGTACTGTTAAAATAGCCAGAACAACTGACATTGATAACGTCGTTCCCATTTGACGCATCAATTTTCTAATATTGGTATTCTGCCCGTCATTAAACATCAGAACAGAGATAATCACCAATAAAAAAATCTCTGGCTCAAATTCAAAGTGTTTATAAATCGGTAAGAATGACAAAACATATCCACCAGCCATTTGTAAAAATGCCACTGGTATTAAATCAAAACGTGAATAAATGGCATTAGCCCCAACAACCGCTGCAATCAACAATAAAACTATAAAGACAGTCTCCATATCAATTACCCTCCCTAGCAATTTTTAGTCTGTTTAATTTTAACGCAACAGCTAATTTAATGGCATAAAAAAATGAAATAAGCTTAAATGTCTCCGATCGTCTAAATGATTTTGGCATAAAAATAAAAAGCATGATCCCCAATACCTTTGAGATCATGCTTTAAACAAATATTCTAATTGAACAAACTAGCCAAAAAGTCTAAGTAACGGAGCCAATTTGGCACAAGACTAAGTTCCACAAAAGGTTAATTTGTTTGAAATTTTTGACGAATATTAAAACAATAATTATTTCTTATCAAGTGATTCAGAAATCTTCTTAAGATATTCGATCATTTCATCCTCTTTAGTTGATTCCACATCTGCTTCTTCTTCACGTTTATTAATTACCTTATTCATAGCCTTAACTAAGAAGAATACTACTAAAGCGATAATCAAGAAATTGATTATCGATTCGATAAAAGTACCATATTTAAATGTAGCATCCCCAACCGCAAAGGTTAGATTCGATAAATCGATTTTCCCCAAAAACAATCCAATCAAAGGATTTACTAAATTACTTACTAAAGATTGAACGATCGATGTAAAAGCAGCCCCCATGATAACACCAACTGCCAGATCCATTACACTACCACGACTAATAAAATCTTTAAATTCCTTTAACATACAATAATCTCCTATCTAATTAATATCTGCTTGATTGATAGTCCAACGGCTAGGTTTTGAAGCCGTTAACATCAAAATGAACAACCAAATACTACCGATCAGTGGAACAAATTCAATTAACATCCACCAGTTACTTTTATTGATATCATGAAATCTTCGTGCTCGAACGGTAAAATTGGCTAGCCACAATAATGCCGTGACAATCACAAAGATAATCGAATTAGGCGTCAAATGCATATGATATGTTCCATTAACAACATATTGTGTTTGATTTGTCAGCGCATAATAAATTGCTAACAAAAAGTAGTTTGCGATGGTTGGTATCCAATACTGACTTCTCGTGGCGGTCGCATTGAATACGGTCATCTTCTTCCAAAAATCTAAATATTTTGACATATACCCCTCCTGGTAAATTATATAAATAATCTTATCCTTTTTACCGGCCAACGCGCAATAAATAACGATTTCTCAACACGAATAATAGGCTAAATTCGTTCAAAATCAATTTAATTGCTTAAATTAGCTACCCATTATCAGCTAGCTAATTTTCTTTAAATATTCATTATTTCCGGTATAGTTTTTTAAATAATTCACATAGGATTTATATACTCTATCATCAAAACATGTTAATAAAATATCCATTTGATAATCAGGGCTATTTACTAACCATTGAGCAGTAGTTTCCAACGTGATCATAGCCGCTTCATCAAACGGATAACCATAGACACCAGTTGAAATGGCAGAAAAAGCAATGCTATGAAGATTTCTATTTTTTGCTAAATCAAGTGAATTTCGATAGCAACTAGTCAAATTCAAAACATCACTGTCACTTCCAGAATAAACAGGACCAACTGTATGAATAACATATTTTGCAGGTAGATCATAGCCGTTAGTTATCTTAGCTTGACCTGTTTTACAACCATTTAAAGTTCGACACTCTTGCAATAGTTCTGGGCCAGCGGCACGATGAATTGCTCCATCGACTCCGCCACCACCTAAAAGGGTTCTATTGGCAGCATTTACAATACAGTCACATTTAATTGTAGTAATATCAACGGTTTCAAATTCTAATTTACTCTTGTACATAGGCGCAACCTCCTACATCCAATATACATTTTAGGCAATAAAAAAACTAGTAAATCAGAATTCACTAGTTTAAAAGTATTTTATGAATGATTTGTTACGTAACTGTCCATGACCCATTCGTTTGTAGATACACGATAATATACATGACCGTCAAAATCTTTTTGCTGGTCAAATTGCCATGGAGTATTATTTGCTAAACCACGATTTTGAATATCCGTCTTATTATTAGATTCATCAAATGCAACTAAAGGAACAAAGATAGCTTTCTCATTATTAACTGAAAGTACTGTGGTCTGAGGAACATTACTATTATCTCTTCCATAAATCAGACCAGAGTCTTTCAAGTTATTGTAATAATATGAGATCAAATCATTGAATTGATTCATGTCATAGCCCCATTTTGCAAAGTAACCATCGGGATCAGAATGATTCGTTTCTCTATAAGTATTACTTACTTGATGATGTGAAACAACAGTTTGACCAGGAATGTCCGGCAAATTATATTGGATCAAACGTGTGGCTATGTAGTATGCATCATTGGACAGTGAACGTGCAAAAGCATCATAATCATGAACTTCACACAGTTCAACTTGAATGAATTTATAATTGGCGGTATGTCCAGCACCCCAAACACCATAATCTGCACTGTGAATATTAATAGATTCTTTATCATCAACAAAAGCGTGCACGTAAGTCTGCAAACTTGGCCAATTATTATTAAAGTATGAAACCTCATTTTCAGCACTAGCATTAGCGTCAGCAGTTTCGTGAACTACGACACCCTCAGGCTTACCAACACCATTTTCATAACCAAACCAATGTGAAAATGTACCCTCACGATATTGAATCTCCGCTGGTTGAATCTTATTTCCTAAAATATAGCTGTTGATTGTATCAGCTTTAGTATTTAAACCACCAAACGAAATAAACAATACTCCTAGTAGTATTGCCACTACGCTCGATAGTAAAACTTTCCCCTTTTTCATAAAGAGCCCCCTATTTAATTTTCATTACAATTTTACCAAAATTGGTACGACCAAACGTTAATATGTAATAAATGAAAACTAAATGTAACAATGACTACGCAAAATTTATAAAAATCTTTTAATTATCGAGAAAAAATAGGAAAACCGATATAACGGCTTTCCTATCTTAATTTATACGAACTTTCGTTCTCTTTAGTTCTAAAGATGCCGCCGACAAGAGTCGAACTTGCACATGGAAAACCATACAGCGACCTGAACACTGCGCGTCTGCCAATTCCGCCACGGCGGCAAAAGTTAATACAATATCTTTTGTAATAAGATTACAATAATAAATGATACTACAAAAAGGAGAACTTGTAATGCAAAAAATTGATAAATCAATTCTTTCAGAAGTAATCCACAAGAGACCTGACATTTCATACAAAGGAAATTACGGTCGAATCTTGATAATTGCCGGATCGACTCATTTTGGTGGGGCTGCTTTAATGTCGGCCCGTGCTGCGGTTAATACTGGTGCTGGTTTAGTAACTGTTGCTACTGTCTCAGAAAAATTCACAGCTATTAACGTTGATATTCCCGAGGCCATGACGATCGACTATCGCCAAGAAAATGATTTAAGGGATGCTATTTCAAAAAACAACGTCATTGTGATCGGACCTGGATTAGGTTCATCCGAAACTACCTTTCATTTGATAAAAACTATTATTAAAAATATCGATGAACAAATAATTATCATGGATGCATCTGCTTTAACGGTCGTTTCTGAAAAAAATATTAATTTAAAGACCATTAAAAACTTAATTTTGACCCCACATCAAGGCGAATGGCAGCGTTTATCGGGCTTAAAAATACCTGATCAGACCACAAAAAATAATTTAGAAAAAATAAACTCATTAGCACCAAATAGTTTATTAATTGTCAAAAAACATTTATCTGAAATTTACTACCAAGAAAAAATTTATCAACTGATCAGTGGAAACCCTGGTATGGCAACCGGTGGCATGGGAGATACCTTGACTGGGATCATCGCCGGATTCGTTGGACAATTTGGTTATTCACTAAAATCTGTAAGCGCTGCATTGTACTTACACAGCCATATTGCTGATAAAATTTATCAAAAAGATTATGTAGTTTTACCAACAAAGTTAGCTAGTAAAATCCCTGAAACTATGCAAGAATTTGCTTGTAGTCAAAATTAATAATTATTAGGAGTCGGGGCAATGAAAAAAGAAATTGAAGTTCCAATAACACGTGACGGACTTTGGCTTGATAGTGACATCACTTATGCACAAGTACCTGGTTGGTTGGGAAACTCTACTCGTGATTTGAAGTTATCTGTCATTCGCCACTTCCCCACTGACGATGAGAACACCAAATATCCTGTTATTTTTTGGTTTGCTGGTGGCGGCTGGATGGACGTTGATCACAATATACATCTACCCAACTTAGTTGACTTAGCACACAAGGGTTACGTTATTGTCAGTGTTGAATATCGTGACAGTAATAAGATAAACTTCCCTGGTCAATTAAATGATGCGAAGGCTGCTATTCGTTACATGAGAAAAAATGCCTACAAATTTCAAATTGATCCTGAAAGATTTGTGGCCATGGGCGAATCGGCCGGAGGACATTTGGCAAGTATGCTTGGTGTCACAAATGACGTTGATAAATTCGATATTGGTGACAATTTGGAATTTATGAGCGACGTTCAGATTGCTATTCCCCTGTATGGCGTGGTTGATCCATTAACTGCTAAAGAGGGAAGTTTGAGTAACGATTTTGATTTTGTTTACCGTAATCTACTTGGCGCGGAACCCGAAGAAAACGCTGAACTGGATGCGGCTGCTAACCCATTAACATATATTAACGATAAAACAGTGCCATTTTTAATTTTTCATGGTGACAAAGATGTTGTTGTTCCCGTTGAAGATGGCGAAAGACTTTATGAAACTTTAATTAAAAATAATGCTAAGGCTGATTTCTATAAATTAAAGAATGCCGGACATATGGATATCAGATATTGGCAACCAGAAATCATTGATATAATCAGTGATTTCTTAGAAAAATACCTTTAAAAACAGACTAAAATCAAAAAACACTTCCAACTTTTGGAAGTGTTTTTTTAGCATTCGCCTGAATTTGTAGTCTTATTATTAGTGGTATCCCAATCAATAATATTAACGGCGCCGTCAACTAATTCACGTGCATTCTTAAAGACAATCATCTGTGTCTTACGATTTACTTCTAATTTCATGTCCTTTTGAATATAATCGTCAGCTATCTTCTTAAAATAAATGGGACCTATATCACTATCCAAAGTGATTTCATAGTCGGACCTAGATGCATTTGCGTCAATTGCAATAAGTCTAAACTTTGTAACGAGTGCTCAATTACCTTCTGCTGAATATGGTCCCAAGCCATTATCTAAATCCAGTAAAATCATTTTACCAGCATCAGTATATGGCTTCAATTTTTGCTTTACTTCATCTGTTATTTCAATTTTCATTTGAGTTCCAATCTAGGCATTCGCCTTAACAACGTCATAATCAATAATATTGACACTGCTGTCAATAATCTCATTTTCATTTTTGAATACTAAAAGTTGAGTCTTAGGATTTACTTCAAGTTTTAGACCATTATCGAGAAAGTCTTCAGCACTTTGTTTGTAATAGATTTTTCCTAAATCACTATCTAAAGTTATTTTATAATCAGATAGATCTTCATCATCACTGACTGCGATAATTCTAAATTTAGTGATCAAGGCACAGTCACCTTCACCAGAAAAACGACCTAACCCGTCATCAAGATCAAGAATGATTTTCTTATCCGCGTCAACGTATGATTGTAATTTACTTTTTGCTTCACTTGTAAGTTCAATTTTCATTATATATGCACCCTCTCTACTTTATTTATGTTTATAGATATTGCCCAAACTACTTTGAAATAAACAATTTGAATATATTCAATATAATTTAGGAATATCCTTCACTTTTAGTATACATAAATCAGTAAAGTTTGTACTTATATTTGCTCATAGAAAAAAATTATTTAACAAAATAGGTACAGTTTTCATGCATTAATAAAAATAGAGCCATTAATCGAAATCGATTAATGGCTCTATTAATTTTAATTAAAAAAGCCTGTCTTATTTAATTTTCACTAATCGTCTGATTCTACCTACTCTGGCGCCCATGATTTTATCAGCCAATTTAGTTTTCAAAACTAAATATCCGTAGATCAAAGAACCAACGATAGCTTCAATGATCAAAATCACAACACTGACAATACGATCAGAATTACCGATAAATTTGAAAGCTACACTATTAATGAAGAAAATAGCGATAAACATGACCAGTGAAAAGACAATGATTCCACTGATACGACGAGAAATCCTATTAGTATCGAATGGATACAGACTGTGCAATTTACGCATCATTAGGAAGCAAACTACTCCCATACCAATACTTGTAGCAACTAATGGTCCGAATTCATGGAAGAACCCGATCATTGGTACTTGTACAACAATTTTAACTATTAAACCAACTATAAAGTATTGAATAGCTAATTTATTGCAATACAGGGCCTGCAAGATTGCTGACAAAACGGTAAACATTCCTAATAAAATTGAGATGATGGATGAAAATTGTAACATCCAAATTCCTAATTGATCATAACGATAAAAGGTTGTCCACAATGGTTGTGATACAGCATACATTCCCAACGAGGCGGGAATCATAATAAAGAAGAAGAGTTCCAAAGTATTAGAAATTTGATCTTCAATATCTTTTTTGACACCTTTTGAGAAAAGTCCCGACAAAATAGGAATGGCCGTAACAGACATCGCTGTGGATAGAGAAACAATGATCATAATCAGTTTATTAGCTTGGAATCCAAACAGCGAGTAGTAATTATCCAATTGGGCATTCGTTGCTTTAACAAACATTCTCATAATTTGATTAAAGGTAGACTGATCAAACAAGTTAAATAATGTAATACCAGCACCTAGAATAATGAAGGGAATTGCTTGTTCAAATATTTCTTTAGTAAAATTTTTATTCAACTTCTCCGGTGCTTTTCCATTTCTGGATAAGGCTCTAAGTTTTGGAAGTTTTCTAGCAAAAGCTATTAATAGTATGGCAATCCCAACTCCAGCACCAATAAATGCTCCAAATGTAGATTGCACAACAGCTGAAATATAACCGCCACCTTGAACTTTCATAATAAAGTACGTAGCAGCTAACATATAAAGTACACGGGCTATTTGTTCAACAAATTGTGAGATAGCCGATGGAGCCATATCGGAGTATCCTTGCATGTAACCACGAAGGATACTCAAAATTGGAATGATCAGAACTGCAATTGCTAATGATTGAATAACTGGTACACTTCTAGGATCGCCGTCAGCAAATATTGCCGACATAAACGATGCGCCAAAGTACATTACGGCACCGAAGATTATTCCCATCAGGATCATTATTTTTAGACCCTGTTTAAATAATTTATTACCAGTAGAATACTCATCTAGCGCATTGTAATGGGAAATCTGTTTAGAGATTGCTCCAGGAATACCTGCAGTAGAAATGATTATAAAAAGACTATAAATATTATACCCCTTAGCATAAAGTGCATTAGCCGCAGGATAAGATGAACCCATCCAGGCCATCCAAGGAATAATATAAATAGCACCTAAAATACGTGAAAAAATACTACCAGCCGTCATCCAAGCAGAACCCTTAAGCATTGTATCTTGAGTATTAGACTCAGGATTAATAACCGGCATAATCTCTTCACCATTCTGGTTGTTATTTTCGTTCAAGTTTTGCACCACCTTAAAAACATCTCTTCAATTATAGCAAAATTCTAATCTCAGAAACTTTAAAATACTCTTAAATTAGACAAAATGCAAGAGCACTAAGAACAGCGTTTAAACTTCGAGCATAGCCCAGGTACCTAAATTATGCAGCCTTTGCATTCTTTAGGTGTCGTAGCTGAGTAGAAAAACTTGACGTTCTCAGTGCGTTTGTACCCACCAAATTCTCCAATGTTATACAATATAATTAATAAATTACCAAAAGGGAGAAAAATATGGAACAAGGATCACTTTTTTCAGCAAACAACACCGAAAACTCCCCACTAGCTAACAGGGTTCGTCCAGATAACCTTGATGAATTCGTTGGACAAGATCATCTGATCGGCAAAGGAAAAATTCTACGCGAAATAATTGATGCTGATAAATTACCTTCGATCATTCTGTGGGGCCCACCTGGTGTTGGCAAAACAACGTTGGCCCATATCATTGCTGCAAAAACTGAGGCCAATTTTATCACCTTTAGTGCTGTAACCAGCGGTATTAAAGACATTAAAAAGATAATGGAAGAAGCCGAATTAAATCGTGAGATCGGTCAGACGACGATTGTCTTTATAGATGAAATACATCGTTTTAATAAGGCACAGCAAGATGCTTTTTTGCCTTTCGTAGAAAAAGGTAGCATTATTTTGATCGGAGCAACAACTGAGAACCCTTCGTTTGAAATTAATTCAGCATTACTATCACGCTGTAAAGTCTTTATTTTAAAGGAATTGACCACCGATGATTTGATTGATCTTTTAAATAATACTCTAAAGAATGAAGCGGCTTTTCCTAACTCTACTGTCAATATCGACCCTGATTCCATTGAAACCATTGCTGAATTCTCTAATGGTGATGCTAGAGTTGCGCTAAATACTTTAGAAATGGCCGTTTTAAATGGCGATAAGAATAAAAACGTTGTCACCATTAATCAAAAAACTCTCAGTCAGACAATTACAACCAAATCGCTACGGTATGACAAACACGGAGAGGAACACTACAATATTATTTCAGCTTTGCATAAATCTATGCGTAATAGTGACGTTGACGCGGCCATTTATTGGTTAAATAGAATGCTAGATGGCGGCGAAGATCCGATTTATATTGCTAGAAGATTGGTCAGATTTGCCAGCGAAGATATTGGATTAGCTGACACTCACGCTTTATCCTTAACAATTGATGTCTTTCAAGCCTGCCAATTCATTGGAATGCCCGAATGTGATGTTCACTTGACCGAAGCTGTTATATATTTATCCTTAGCTCCTAAATCGAATGCCGTCTATTTAGCTAAAACTAAGGCTCATAAGGATATTAAAGAATATGGAAATTTAGCCGTTCCTTTACAAATACGCAATGCTCCTACTAAGTTGATGAAAGATGTTGGCTATGGTAAAAATTATCAATATGCCCACGATGAAAAAGATAAATTAACTGACATGCAGACTGCTCCACCTGAAATTAAAGGTCACGAATATTACGTACCCACTGAGCAAGGTAAAGAAATCCGTTTTAAACAAAGACTGGCTTATATTAAGTCATGGCATGATCAACATAAATAACTCTATCTATTTGGTTAAATCACTGTTACAATAGTCCTATACAGCTTTTATGGGTGACCTTCACAGTCACTTTGTATAGGGAGATAGACAGGTGTGGTCACTTGTCTATTTTTTTGTGCTTTTTTCATTAATTTTAATAGTAGTAACGAACCCCTTGTTGTGGAAACTCAACTAAGGGGTTTTATTAAATCAAAATATTTTAAATAACAAAAAACGCCTGATCACATTTAAATGATCAGACGTAAAATTTTATCCTAAGATTTTTATTTAACAACGATATTAACAATCTTGTTAGGGATAACAATAACTTTAACGATATTCTTACCCTCAACAAATTTCTGAATCTTCTCGTCAGTTTTAGCTAATTTCTCTACCTCAGATTTGTCCATATCAACTGGTAATTCGATTCTATCACGTAATTTACCATTAACTTGGATAATAACTTCAACAGTATCAGAAACTAACTTGCTTTCATCAAATTTTGGCCATGAGGCGTATGATAATGACTCATTATGACCTAACTTGTTCCATAATTCTTCCATCATATGTGGAGCTATTGGAGCTAGTATTTTGATAAATCCTTCAGCATAAGCCTTTGGCATTGTATCAACTTTATGAGCTTCATTAACGAAAACCATCATTTGTGAGATAGCCGTATTAAAGCGTAATTGATCAAAATCTTCAGTTACTTTCTTAACTGTTTCATTATAAACTTTATCTAATTTACCGTCGTTCTTATCAGTTAAGAAGTCCTCTCTAACAGTGCTGTAATCATCATCATTAATGAACAATCTCCAAACACGATCCAAGAATTTGTGTGCTCCTGAAAGCCCATTCTCTGACCAAGGAATCGATGCGTCCAAAGGACCCATGAACATTTCATATACTCTTAAAGTATCAGCACCATATGACTCAACAACATCATCTGGGTTAACAACATTACCCTTTGATTTAGACATTTTTTCATGATTATCACCGAGGATCATACCTTGGTTAAATAACTTTTGGAAAGGTTCTTTAGTTGGAACAACACCCAAATCATATAATACCTTGTGCCAGAATCTTGCATATAGCAAGTGAAGAACGGCGTGCTCTGCACCACCGATATAAAGGTCAACTGGCAACCATTGTTTCAATAGATCGTAGTCGGCTAATTTTTCATCATTGTGTGGATCAATATACCTCAAGTAGTACCATGAACTGCCGGCCCACTGTGGCATTGTGTTAGTTTCACGACGACCTTTACGGCCATTCTTATCAACAACATTTACCCAGTCAGTCAAGTTAGCAAGTGGTGATTCACCGGTACCTGAAGGCTTAATATCAGCTTCAGCAGGTAATTTTAATGGTAATTCGTCTTCTGGAACTAGAGTTGTTTCTCCATCTTCCCAGTGAATGACAGGAATTGGTTCACCCCAGTATCTTTGACGTGAGAATAACCAGTCACGAAGCTTGTAATTAACAAATTTCTTACCATAACCTTTATCCTCAAGAAATTCGATCATCTTGTCGATAGCCTCTTTTTGATGAAGTCCATCTAAGAAATCAGAATTAATATGAGCACCGTCACCACCAAAGGCTTCTTTAGAAATATCCCCGCCTTCAACAACTGGCTTGATCGGTAAATTAAATTTATTAGCAAAAGCATAATCACGTTCATCATGAGCAGGAACGGCCATAACAGCACCGGTTCCATATGTTGCTAATACATAATCAGAAATCCAAATTTGGACCTTTTCGCCATTTACAGGATTAATTGCATAGGCACCTGTGAAGGTACCTGTCTTATCATGATTCAAATCAGTTCTATCAAGATCTGATTTTCTGGATGCTTCCTCTTTATATGCTTCAACAGCGTCACGTTGTTCATCAGTTGTAATAACGTCAACTAAATCATTTTCAGGTGCTAAAACAACATATGAAACACCAAATACAGTATCAGCACGTGTTGTAAAGACAGTAATCTTTTTATCATCATATCCATCGATTGGAAAATCGATATGAGCACCGATCGAACGACCGATCCAATTACGCTGCATTTCTTTGATACTTTCTGGCCAGTCTATCAAATCGAGGTCATCAAGCAATCTATCAGCATAAGCAGTGATCTTTAGCATCCATTGACGCATTGGCTTTCTAACAACTGGAAAACCACCACGTTCAGTCTTGCCATCAATAACTTCCTCATTTGCAACAACTGTTCCTAGATCAGGACTCCAGTTGACTGGAACCTCAGCTTCATATGCTAGACCCTTTTTGTACATTTGTTCAAAGATCCATTGTGTCCACTTGTAATACTTAGGATCTGTTGTCTGAACCTCACGGTCCCAATCATATGAAAAACCAAGTGAATTGATCTGTCGTTTAAAGTTGTTGATATTTTTTTCAGTGAAGTCTGCTGGATTATGACCAGTATCCATCGCATATTGTTCTGCTGGTAATCCAAAAGCATCAAAGCCCATTGGATGCAAAACATTGTATCCTTGAGCACGTTTCATACGAGCTAAAATATCTGTAGCCGTATAACCTTCAGGATGTCCAACGTGTAGACCTTGTCCTGATGGGTATGGAAACATATCTAGTGCATAAAAATTATCCTTGTTTTTGTCATTAGTAGTTTTAAAGGTTTGGTTCTCTTTCCAATACTTTTGCCATTTTTTTTCAACAGCGTTGTGATTATACATATAATTCCTCCAATATTTATGAGTGCAATAAAAAAGTCCTATGATTATAAAATCATAGGACGAATTATCGCGTTACCACCTAAGTTCCGCCAATTGGCGACTCTCGATATCTTTAACGCAGAATGTACGTGATCACTTACTATTAGTTCAGTAATCAAACTTAAGTGGATGAGTTCGGTTTAACAAGTTACACGTTCACATTAACCACGTGCTTTCTGAAATTCTTCTTAAACTTACTACTTCCGTTTGTTGTATTATACTATACCATTAATTTCTGTCCGACAACTAATAAATCTGAATTTAAATTATTATCTTGTCTGACTTTATCAACAGTTGTACCAGCTTGACTGGCGATAGAATCAATTGTGTCACCGGATTGAACTGTTACTGAACTAGATTGATCCGATGATGAACTTGCTGAATTGTCAGATATTGTATTATCAACACTGATACTCTTAGTATGTTTCTTAACACCATTAGTTTCATCTTTTACAATGATTGGAGCCTGATTAGCACCATAAGCATCTTTAGTTGTGTCATCCAAAGTATTTGTCACATTGATCGCATCAGTTGTATCTTGTGGTTGAGCCTGACTTGTAACATTTAAAGTTTTACCTGGATAAACGTAACTATCAGAATTAATATTATTCAAAGTCTTTAATGAATTAACATCCATATTGAATTTAGTAGCAACTGATTGTAAAGTGTCTCCTTGAGCAACCACATATGATTGATCTTGAACGGAATCATCAGCTTGATCAAATTGTGTTAAGTTATATTTTTCAATAACACTGTTTAATTTGTCAGCATAACTTGTATCAGTAGCGTAAAGACCGGTTAAATATGATGTAGCATCTTTATATGATGAAGTATTACTCTTCCATGCTCCAGAATAAATCTGAGGATCACCGGAAACTCCACCTCTGATCAAGTAAACATAATCTTCAAGTGACTCTTTATATGAAGGATATTTTTTAAAATCGGAACTGATAGAATAAAGACTACCTGTTCCATCATCTTCTTGTGTACCCATATTAACTGAGTCACCTTTATATGATCCCTTAATACCAAACAGATTGTAATTTGGAGCACTAGCTAACCCACTAGTTCCCCAACCACTTTCTACCATGGCCTGAGCAATCATAACTGAAGCGTAAATATCATTATTTTGGGCTAATTTACGAGCTGAATTACCAATGTAATCGATAAACTCTTGATCACCAACTCCACGAGGGGTGATGATTGGACTTGAATCAGTTGATGCCTGAGTATCATCAGTCGAATCATTATTACTATAACTATCGGCATGAACAATTGGTAAGGTAGCATTGCTGACTTCAGCAACTGTTCCACCAACAAATAGACCGGCACCTAAAACGGTCATCTTCTTTTTCAAGTTTGTTCTTTTAGCTTTTTTATTATTTAATTTAGTCAATCGGCTCTCTTCGGCCATACGTTGACGACGTGTAATTGTCATAATAATCTGTACCCCCGTATATCGAACTGCAAAATAAATAGATACCAAAGGACCCTATCAATGAAAACTTCCCAAAAAGTAACTTTTAACGTTTTACTACTACTTGTATTCATATTTTGGACTATCAATGTGATACTCCAAACATCCCCTATCAAACTGTTTGATAGTACTATGATTTCAGAAATCTATCATCATTCAGCTTGGTCCCTGAAATTCTTTAGGGGGATAACCTTCCTCGGCAATACTGACCAAACAATCGCAATTGTAATCATTTTTACTATTATCTTACTTTGGAAGCGTTATTATTACGCAGCAATCTTTTTGATCATTAATAAAATACTCGTAACATCCACTAACACTATTATAAAGCATTTAGTTGAACGTGAAAGACCCATCCACCATCACTTTGTTTACGCTGGAGGATTTAGCTATCCCAGTGGACATTCAGCTAGCGCATTCGCATTGTATATAACGCTCTTCATTATAGCATGGTTTGTTTTTAAAAATCTAAAATTAAGAGTACTAATTGGAATAAGTTGTCTTACTATGACTCTATTAATTGGATATAGCAGAATTTTTTTAGGTGTGCATTATCCGAGTGATATTATTGGCGGTTATTTACTAGCTGCCACTATCTTAACGTTTACTACACTATTCTTATTCTCCCAAAATCTGCTTGTTTTTAAGTTCAAACATATTAATGAGCAATGCGATAAGTAGTAAAACGATTGAAGCAATATAAATATTGTGTAGTCCTGAGAACAAGATCTGTCTCATCTTGGGTAATAATTCAACCGGTAATTGACTGGCGGTTTGTGGATCAATTAATTGATTCATCATGTCGACGGTTATTTTTTTATTCTCAGCTGCACCTTTGGCCAAAGCCGTGTTCAAAACAACCCCACAAATGGAAACCATCATTGATTGTCCAATAGTTCTAAGTAACGTATTAAAACTAGTTGCTACTCCAACATTTTCAGGTGGTACAACCGTCTGTGCGGTAACGGTTGTAGTTGTGATAGTAAGTCCAAATCCTAAACCTGCTACCGCCGCTAAAGCACAAAAGTAAGCAAATGGTGAAGTTACAGTAGCCATTATCAATGCACCACCCGCTATTAATAGGAAGAATAAACTAATGTAAATGATCCGATTAGGCGCCATCTTCCTGATTAAATGACCAGCCCAGAATGATCCAAATATCCAAATAATTGAACTTGGGGTAACGGCAAATCCTCCCATTGATGGACTCAAACCTAATATTCCCTGCATCCAAGTTGGAATATAAGCTTCAAACCCAATCAAGAATCCACTAACTAAAAGTGCAATAACATTTTGAATGACAAAAGTTTTATTAGCAAATAAATGTAACGGTAAAATCGGATCGGCAACACGCTTTTCGACCACGATAAATAAAATTACGGCAATAATTGAAATTGCGGTCAAACCTAATGGAATAAAGGCCGAACCAGTTCCAATATTTTGCAAAGCTAGCATTAATGGCAACAAAACCGCCACTAATAATACTGTTCCTGTATAATCGATCTTAATTTTGTCATGTTCCTTTTTCTCTTCTTTAAAGAACAACCAGATCAAGGTAATTGTGATCAATCCAACTGGCAAGTTAATCAAAAAGACCCAGTGCCAACTCAATTTTTCAACAATGAATCCACCCAGTAAAGGTGCAATAACGGCGGCTATTCCCCAAGATGAACCGTTCAATCCCAAAACTCGTGCTCTTTTTTCTAATGGATAAATATCAGCAATGATCGTAAAGGTCAAGGGCTGAATAGCACCTGAACCAATACCCTGTACAGCACGCGCTAGGATCAAAGTCAGCATCGAATTAGACATACTGCAAAGTGTTGATCCGATAACAAATATAATAAGTCCTAAAATAAAAATAGGCTTTCGTCCAACGATATCTGACAATTTCCCATAAATAGGAGTTGCCACAGCTGTCATCAGTAAATAAATCGAGAAAACCCAATTCATCAGACTAACTCCGTGCAAACTCCCAATAATTGTCGGCATGGCTGTAGATACGATTGTTCCCTCGATTGCCGTCATAAATGTTGCTATAAAGACGGCAATAGTAACTACTAAAACATGCGATTGTTTCTTTTCCATTAATTTCCTCCAAAAAAAAAGAGGATTCTTTAAAGAGAATATCTTTAAAGAACGCCTCTGTAATCACTGACTAATCCTTTAAGGAACTCTTGATGTCATCGACTTTATCAAGTTTTTCCCATGGAAGGTCAATATCTGTACGTCCGAAGTGACCATATGCGGCCGTCTTCTTATAAATTGGTCTTTGTAGATCAAGCATCTCAATAATGCCTAATGGTCTTAGATCAAAGTTCTTATTGATACATGCAACAATCTGTTCTTCAGAATAATCACTTGTTCCAAAAGTATCAACGTGAATTGAAACTGGTCTAGCAACACCAATAGCGTAAGCAATTTGAATCTCACATTTATCAGCGATACCAGCAGCAACTAAGTTTTTAGCAATGTATCTTGCCGCATAACTTGCTGAACGGTCAACCTTAGTGGCATCTTTACCTGAAAAGGCACCACCACCGTGACGAGCAAAGCCACCGTATGTGTCAACGATAACTTTTCTACCAGTTAAACCAGAATCTCCTTCTGGTCCACCAATAACAAAACGTCCCGTTGGATTGATCAAAAATTTAGTCTTATCATCGATCAAACTCTTTGGTACAACTTCATCGATAACGTACTTTTTGATGTCCTTTTGAACTTGTTCAAGAGTTGCCTCTTCTTTGTGTTGAGTACTCAAAACAATTGTATCAACACGAACCGGTTTGTCATTTTCATCGTATTCGATCGTTACTTGTGACTTAGCGTCAGGCATCAAGTAATCGATAGTATTGTTCTTTCTAACTTCAGCTGTTTTACGCATTAACTTGTGTGCTAAAGAAATGGGTAATGGCATATATTCTTTAGTTTCATTTGTAGCAAAACCGAATACAAAACCTTGATCTCCGGCACCAATTTGATCCAATGGATCATAATCTGTATCATTTCCACGCTTTTCAAGCGCATCATCAACACCTTGGGCGATATCAGGAGATTGCTCATCTAAAGCAACAAGGACGGCACAACTATTACCGTCAAAGCCTGGATTAGTCCCGTCGTAACCAATTTCTTTGATTGTATTACGAACGACGCTTTGAATATCAACATAAGCACTAGTTGATATTTCACCAACAACCAATACTAAACCAGTAGTAACAGTTGTTTCGCAGGCTACACGAGCGTTTTTATCCTTTTCTAGGATAGCATCTAGAATTGAATCACTGATTTGATCAGCAACTTTATCAGGATGTCCTTCTGAAACTGATTCAGAAGTAAATAAGTAATTCTTTGACATATTTTTTCCACCTTTCGGTTACAGGGCTTCTCCTTTTATCCAGTTTCCCAGAAATAAAAAAAGGATCCCATCAGGAACCTCTTAATAGATTAACACAACTTTTCTACACTTTCAGGAAAAAGTTGAATTGACGTGAAAGTTTTTCTACACTAATATGTCTTTATACGTAAAGGAGTCTCTATGAATAATCGCAAATTAATCGTTGCTCTGCTGGAGTTTATCAGCTATCATATTTTCCCCATCAGTTTTTTATTCACGCATGGTCTAAATAATTATTCAATTAACTTTTATCTGTTAGTTATGGTCGCCATGATTGCCTTTTATAAGGAATACGTTCGTACACTAAAACCGAATTTCTACTTTAATGGTCTATATAGTGTCTGCTTCTTTATTTTAGCGTTCATCTCTTATCGAACTTTAAATATCAATGTGATCATTTTGGCTTTTGTACAATTGGTTTTCTTATACTTGACCAAATACATTTCCAAGAAGTATCAGATCTTAGAAACATTAATCGATAATTTCATAATTCCAAGTTTTACTTCAATCGCGATTGCTTATACATATGCACACTTTATTTCAGTAAATTTTGTCGTACCACTGCTATTGGTTAACATTTCCGCTATCTTGATTGACTACTTTGATGGTGAAATAGCTGACTTCATTCAGCTTGTAACCTTAGCGGGATTAACCTTGATCCTCTTCTTCCTAGGTTATGTCAACATTATTACTGCCGTAACGATCGTAATTTTTGTAGTTGCTTCAACATTATTAAAAGAGTTCAGACATATCTCAGTTTCAAACTTAGTTTATCGTCTGATCGGAAATATTCTTCTATTAATATAGAAACAAACAGGAGCCGTATAACACCTTGAGAAAATCATGTGTTGTGTAGCTCCTGTTTTATATATCAAGGTCAATCTTAAATATGTTTCAAGAAATACAATTCTTCAGGTTTTAAATCAATCGTTTCTGATCGTTCAATAAAAGATCGAATAGTTTTTTCGTGTTCAATTTTTAATTGTGTCTTTAATTTGCGGTTCTTCCAAAATCCGTACGCCATAATAGAAACTGGAATCATTTCAAAAAAAACAGTTGTAGGAACAAGCCAAGGTTCATCACGGATCAATTTAAAAAAATTAGCCTTATCCTCTGCATTTGCTGTTAATAATTTTGTAATTAATATCACACTCCTTTGAAATTAACCACATCATAACCCATTGTTATGATTAAGTCATAATTGAGAACACAAAAAAAACTAGGAACGCGTCCTAGCTAAAATGTTTTATTTGATGGAGGATACAGGGATCGAACCTGTGACCTCCTGCTTGTAAGGCAGATGCTCTCCCAGCTGAGCTAATCCTCCAAATAAAAGTGACCCGTACGGGATTTGAACCCATGTTACCGCCGTGAAAGGGCGGTGTCTTAACCACTTGACCAACGGGTCATTTAATTATGTCTTTCTCAAGCACAAAAAATATTATATATTAACTATAAAGGCGTGGCAAGCCCTTTTTCAGGTTTTTGTAAAAAAGTTAGTGGAGGCAGATATTGAATATAAAGGATTTTTTTGAAAATGGAGAAACAATGGATATTGCAAAAGATATGTTGGGACATACTTTTACATATCTTTCAGAAGAAGGAAAATTTTCAGGAATCATCGTTGAAACAGAGGCTTATCTAGGCGAAATTGACAAAGCAGCCCACTCCTACAACGGTCGGCATACACCTTCCAATGACCCTCTCTACCAAGATGGCGGTACGATTTACATTTATTCGATCCATAGTTGGCTGGACATGGACATTAGTATTCAGAAAAAAGGCGTTCCAAATGGAATTCTGATTCGAGGATTACAGCCGATCGAGGGTCTAGATTTAATGGAAAAAAATCGTAAAAAAACTGGATTCGATGTTTCAAATGGACCAGCTAAATGGATCAGAGCATTTGGAATTCGTGATAAGGACTTGTCTGGTACCTTCTTAAACTCTGATAATTTTATTTTTTCAAAAGAAAAAGTCCGGACTCCTCAAAATATTTTGACCACACCAAGAATTGGTGTTCCAAATAAAGAGCCATGGACTTCTAAAAAATTGCGTTTTATTGTTGAAGGAAACCCTTATGTTTCCAAAATGTATAAACGTGATATGAATCTAGACACTTATGGTTGGTTATAGTCGATCACTTCTAGCTCTCAAAGCATAGAGAATTGTAACTGTATCAACTACTTCTTGAAGTAATGCTCCAACAATAGTTGGAATAAATCCAAATCCGGCGATCACCATCAACACGATACAGATAAATATTCCGATCAAAACAGCTTCCTTAGCTACTTTCAAGGTATCACGAGATATCTTCACCACTTGTGCAACTTTATCAAAGTCATCTTGCAGAATAACTGCATCAGCCGACTCACTTGCGGCATTTGCACCTTGATACCCCATTGCGATACCGGCATCAGCTAAAGCCAATGCTGGGGCATCATTTACCCCGTCACCAACCATAATAGTCGGATGTTCTTCAATGCCTTTAATGATTTTAACTTTATCATTAGGCAAACTTTCGGGATAAGTTTGCGTTATTCCAACTTGAGAGGCAACCTTTGCGGTTGTCTCTTTTTTATCTCCAGTTATCAATAGAATATTTTTGAGGCCAAAATCCCTTAACTTTTGAATAGTTGAAGCAGCTTCTGGCCTAACCTGATCTAGTAAACTAAAAACCCCGGCATATTTGCTATCAATTGAAACATATACACCTGATCCTTTGACTTGATCAATTTTTTCTTCTGTAACGAATTTCTCTTGACCAACTTTAACATAATGACCGTCAATAAACCCGACGATACCTTGGGCCGTATATTCTTTGATCTTATCAACTTTTTTTAGTTTTAATCCTTTTTTAACTGCATAATTCACAATTGTTTGCGCCATAATGTGACTGGAATTTTCTTCCAATGAAGCAGCGTAAGTTAAAACTATATCTTCATCAAAGCCAGGTTTAATTATTGCTTCATCAACTACTAATTTACCTTTAGTGATCGTACCCGTTTTATCAAAAGCAATTGTTTTGGCTGAAGATATTTTTTCCAAGGCCGTCCCTGATTTAACGATAATACCATTTCTACTTGTACGACTCATCCCCGATACAAAGGCTATTGGTGCAGCCAATATCAAAGGACATGGCGAAGCGACTACCAATACTTGTGCTATCCTGACAGGATCTTTTGACAAGTACCAAGCGAGACCAGCGATCACATAAGCAATAATTGTAAATGGCAACGCATAACGGTCAGCTAATCTAACAAAGTGTGCTGGATTAGACTCCGACTCTTTAACTAATTTAACAATAGCTTGATATTCACTATCGGCAGCTAATTTTTTTGCTTCCATTTTAAATGGATACTCGCCATTGATCGAACCCGACATAACTTCTGAACCAACTTCAACATCCACTGGTACCGATTCGCCAGTCAAAGAAGATTCATCAACATTTGATTTACCATCATATACTGCACCATCGACAGGAACTTGTTCTTTAGAACGAATTAATAACTTATCCCCAATTTTAACATCGTCAATATCAATATTTTGAATTCCTTGCGAAGTTATTTTATGTGCAACTGAAGGCGCATTATCTAAAAGTGATTTCAGCTCACTCTTAGCTTTATTAGCGGCATATTCCTCAAGGCTGTCTCCACCAGTGAGCATTAGTAAAATAACCCACCCGGCCCAGTATTGACCTAAAACAATCGTCGCGACGATCGCAGTGATTGCTAAAAGATCTACCCCAAAATCACCATTTTTTAATACCTTGACCATATCAATGAACATAATCAAAGCTAAAATCAATCCTAAAATACTAATGATCCATTGTGAATAAACTGGCAATTTAAACAAGAACTCTAATACAAACGCTATCACACCTATGGTTAGCGTTCCATAGAGCTTAATCTTATCCGAATTCATAGTTAACCTCCTAATGACCCTACTTACGATTATACCTAAAAAAAAAGCCTTGAGTTCAATACCCAAGACGGTTTTCCTTTTATTTAACTAAATTTTTCCAAATAACAACTTTATCTTCTGCTAAGGATTTTTGCACATCAATTATACGTTGATTAGAGCTTCCACGAAATTGCAAAGTTAAATCCTTTTTGGCCTGCAAGAATCTGCCATCAATCAAAATATCTACTAAGGATAACAACTCTAGTTTGTCATCTGACTCTTTCATCAATTCATCCCAAGAATATCCAGTCCATGACCAGATATCCTTACTATGACCAAATTCTTTTCTGACTCTTTTACAAAGTGACAGACAAACTTGAGTATTAACAAATGGTTCCCCACCTAACAAAGTAAGTCCTTGAACATAGCTTTGACTTAGGTCTTCAATGATCTGATCCTCTAACTCTTTAGTATATGGTTTCCCATATCTAAAATCTTGTGCGGCAACATTATAGCAGCCTGGACATCTAAACAGACAGCCACTGACATAAAGGCTGCAGCGAACACCTTCTCCGTCAACAAAATTGAATGGTTTATAATCTGCAATGCGTTTCTGACTTAAATCTTTAGCCATCCATTCTTTGGGTGTCGGATTGTTTGGTTCTCTGGTAGTTCGCGGCATTTTTGATCATCTCCGGTGTCATATTCTTTCTTCTTGAAGCAATTTCTACATGGCGTCCATGAATCATGGGACGCTGTTGAGGGTTTCCTAAATATCCACAAGTTCTTTTAACAACATCACAGAATTTAGGATCATGATTCCCACATTCAGGACAAACAAAGCCTCTAGCGGTAGCCTTAAATTCACCCTTGAATCCACATTTAAAGCATTGGTCAATCGAAGTATTTGTCCCCAAATATCCGACATGATCATAGGCCCAATCCCAAACTGACTCTAGCGCCTTAGGATTTTGCTTAAGATTTGGATATTCACAGTAGTGGATAAAACCACCAGAAGCATACTTAGGAAATACTTCTTCAAATGATAATTTTTCAAATGGTGATGGATGTTTTCTAACATCGTAATGAAAACTATTTGTGTAATATTCCTTATCAGTGATATCGGGAATACGACCAAATTTTTTGATATCATCTCGACAGAATGTATCAGTTAAAGATTCAGCTGGAGTTGAGTATAAACTGTAATGATATCCACTCTCTTCTGCCCAAGCACTACATTTGTCGTGTAAAGCTTTAACAATTTTTTCGGCAAAATCATGGGCTTCTTGATTATGTTCCCAATCATTACCAAAGAATTCTGTACAAACCTCATAAATCCCAATATATCCTAGTGAAACCGTAGCACGCTGATCCTTAAACAATTCATCAATACTATCAGTTTCCTTTAAACGTTTACCAAAAGCCCCATACATATACAATAGTGGAGCGTTTTCTGGTTTGGCCTCTTTAGTACGTTCAATTCGATACTCTAGAGCTTCATGACATAAAGCCATCTTCTCTTCAAAAATATCCCAGAATAAGTCTTTATTTCCAGTTGATTCCAGAGCAATTCTTGGCAAATTAACCGTTACAACGCCGAGATTCATCCGACCAGAATTCACTTCTTTGCCGGTTTCATCCTCCCAACCTTGTAAAAATGAACGACATCCCATTGGTGTTTTAAAACTACCAGTTAATTCAACGATTTTGTCATACATCAATAAGTCAGGATACATTCTCTTAGTTGAACACTCTAAGGCCAATTCCTTAATGTCATAATTAGGGTCTGTTGGTGCCAAGTTCAAACCTTTTTTAACTGTAAAAGTTAATTTGGGGAAAATTGCTGTACGATGTTCTTTTCCCAATCCCTTGATACGGATCTTCAAAATTGATTTTTGAATTTCACGTTCAATCCAGTTAGTTCCTAAGCCAAAATTGATTGTTGTAAAAGGTGTCTGGCCTTGTGATGAATATAGAGTATTGATTTCATATTCCAAAGCCTGCATAGCATCGTAAATATCTTTTTTAGTTTTCTCACGAGCAAACTCGTCTTGCTTATCTTCTATGACCCATTCTTTAGCATCATTGAGATGCTTTTCATAATTGATCTGAGCATAGGGTGCTAATAATTGATCAATTCGATTAGCTGAACAACCACCGTATTGCAATGAGGCAACATTGGCAATTATCTGTGACATTTGAGCCGTTGCCGTTTGAATTGAACGTGGTGAAGATACCCAAGCGTTACCTATTTTGAAACCATTTGTCAACATTTCATCAAAGTCGATCAAACAGCAATTTGTCTCTGGTGTAACTGGTGAATAATCTAAATCATGCCAATGAAGATCCCCTCTTAAGTGGGCCTTGGCAACTAGGTCTGGCAACATTTTTAGACCAATAGCTCGACTAGCTACACCTGCTTCAAGGTCACGTTGTGTATTAAAGACCTTACTATCTTTATTAGCATTTTCATGCACGATAGCCTCATTATTACCAAACAATTTATTGATGTTTTTCTCAACATTTGTCGCATCAGAAAAAGAATCTCTTTCGCGCGCAAAATAAGCCTGATACAAGTCAACTTGAGTCGTCAACTTATACTTATTCATCAAATCAACAATCAACTGATGCAATTCTGTTGTTTCAATCAATGTTGAATCTTGATATTCGGTGACAATATCCTGTTTTATTTGATTGATCAAACTCTCATCATCGATCAACTTATTTAATACAAAATCAATTTTGTAAGAGTAAAATTTTGTCTTCTCTCCAGATCTTTTTTCGATTGGAATTTCGTTTAATGCATCCAGTACATTTTCTTTAATATCTAACATACACACACAACCCTTTATTGAATAAATAATATTATATGTGGTTATTTTGAGTAAATCAACATCTAGTGGTAGTACCAATTTGTTTCACGCTATATCTAGTATGTGGTTCCTAGAGGATAAATTATTTTCTCGGATGATGTTTCATAAAAAATCCAAATTTTACTCAAAAAATCAAGGAATTTTTTTAGTTAATTTATTTATCATTTTTTAAATTTTATTCAAATTGTATATATATGTAGTTATTTTCACTTATCAAAAATTATTCTTTTTAAGTTGACACCGTGTCACTTTTTGCTTTATACTTACAGCACAGTTAAAGGTGACACCGTGTCACTTAGGAGGTCATTATGGTTTCAAACACATTTGAAAATTTAGATACTGACAAAAAGACAAGAATAATAGACTCACTACTAAACGAATTCTCTAATCACACATTGAATGAGGCACAGGTTTCTCGAATCGTGAAAGAATCCGGAATCGCACGCGGTGCTTTTTATAAATATTTTGACGATTTAAAAGATGCCTACAGCCATCTCTATGGCATAGCTATGAGAGATATCCATCAGGATATCGAGACTGAACGGTCCGAATCCCCATCTGCATATGTTCAACAGACGCGTGAGTTTGTTGAAAAAAGTAAAGACAGTCGCTTTTATTCCCTAGTAAAAATGCATATTCTGCATAATGAATCGACCTTTGTTTCCGTTTTTGATGATCATCTGATAACTGAAAGTGAATATCACTGGGCTACTCAAGTGATGATCCACGAAACCATTAAGCAAATAATGCTAGAACCTAGTGCCAAAGAAATTCTATTGAAGAAACTTGCTAATATTTTGACCACTTTAGCAACAGAGGAAAAATAAATGTTCTTATCACTAAAAGAAATTAAGAAAGAAAAGTTCAGATATGGTTTGATCGTAGCAATGATCGTCATGATCTGCTACTTAATTTTTATTCTAACCAGTCTAGCTATGGGACTATCCAGTCAAAATACTGATGCAATCGATTCATGGAGCATGAAAAGTATTGTTCTGGATAAAGATTCTAATACCAGCCTATCTCAATCACTAATTACTAAGGATCAAAAGAAAAATATCAAACTGACAAAAGATGAGGCTTTGATCGGCCAGGCTTCTGTAGTTGCCAAAAAAAATGGTTATGCAAAAGAATCATCACAGTTCTTAGGATTGAGTAAAAAACAATTTATTGCCAAAAATCTAATTTTAACTTCTGGGCACAAGATTAACAGTAGTCATCAAATAATTGTTGATGAAAAATTTAAAACTGACGGTTATAAAATTGGTGATAAATTAAATTTCAATTCTGACAAGACTAAGTACACGATCGTTGGTTTTGTAAAAAATGCCAAACTGAATATTTCTCCTGTTATTTACGGTGATATAACAACTTGGCAAAGCATCAAAAATTTAAACGGGCAATTTGTTGGTAGTGCCATTGTCTCTAAAAAAGCTAACTTCAAAGCTAATAACGAACAATTAAAAACCTACTCAACATCGGCCTTTATCTCTAAACTACCAGGGTATTCCGCTCAAAATTCAACCTTTATCTTCATGATCGGTTTCTTAATGGCCATCTCACTGATAGTTATCGCCGTATTCTTATACATTTTGACAATTCAAAAATTACAAAATTACGCAGTCCTCAGAGCACAAGGTATTCCTGCGAAAACGCTAATTAATGCTACGATATCTCAATCAATCATCCTTGTTATCGGGGGGCTGCTAATTGGAACTATCCTAACTGCGGCAACAGCTTTTATTCTGCCTGCATCAGTTCCGATGAGTTTTGATGTTCCTATCCTTTCAAGTGTCGGTATTGGTTTGATCCTAACAGGACTGATTGGTGCCTTAATACCTATTAAATTAATTCTAAACGTTGACCCTGTCAGCGTGATCGGTGGTTAATATGACAACTTTACAACTTAAAAATATCAATAAATATTTTGGCTCAGGTACTAGTCGTGTACATGTTTTAAAAAATATAAACTTCACCGCCAAAAAAGGTGAAGTCAATCTAGTTCTTGGGCCATCCGGATCTGGGAAAAGCACCTTTTTGACCATTGCTGGTGGATTACAGACTCCTACCGATGGTTCAGTAGAACTAGAAGGAAAAGCATTAAAGTCACTCTCAAATAAGCAAAGAGATGCCTTAAGATTAAACAAAATAGGGTTTGTCTTATAAGCATATAATCTAATTCCTTATCTAACTGTTAAAGAACAATTCAAATTGGTAACAAAGGTAAAAAAACAAAACAATTTGGATGAACAGACATTAGATAAATTAATGAATCAACTAGGTATTGCTGATTTGAAAAATAAATACCCTGGTGAATTATCTGGCGGTCAAAACCAGCGGGTAGCAATCGCCAGAGCACTTTACACTAAACCTGATATCATTCTAGCCGACGAACCAACGGCCGCCTTAGACAGTGAACGTGTAACCGAAGTAGGAAAAATCTTTCAGACTTTGGCTAAAGAACAAAATACAGCCGTTGTTGTGGTGACGCATGATTTACGATTGATAAACTTTGCTGATAATGTTTATCAAATCATGGATGGTACTATGAGTCTTAATAATAGTTTGAAAGCTGGATAGAAGTGTTTTTTTCCGTCAAAGGTACCTAGTAATTCCACCTATTTATTATGGAGCTATATTCAGCATAAAAAATAATCCCTTTATAATTGTCTGATGTAGTATCTGACCTATATAAAAGGATTTTTTAAATAAAAATATTTACTACCAATAATTAGTTGAACAAAGATACCCGAGCATGCCAGCACAATCTTGTTCGTGGGCGTCCACTATTCAGCCTTTTCACCTCGAACAAAATAATACGTAACAATAGTCGACAATAGCACGGCCAACGTTACCGGTATCCGAACTATCCATAATAAAGCATCAGGCACCTTTGTTCCTATACTAAAGAACTTCAAAACTCCAATATGACTATAAAAACTAACTAAATATACAACAACCATATAAAATAATTGTTGAGAAATATTACCAACTGCCGATAATTGGTACTTAACTAAAAATGCCCGCTCAGTTTCAATTCGGGGATAATTATATAATGAATTATTTAAAATTGAATTATCTGACCCGATAAATAATGCACAACATAATATTCCGACAAAGTAGGTAAAATTAAATAACGACAATATCAATCCCAGAATAACCAAGGGATAGCGTAATCCCAGATGATTTTTCAATATAAATGGGCCAATTTCAAATCCTAATAAATACAACAGATATACGATTAACAAGGTACTAAAACCAAACCTTGAACTACTGTCAAAAATTGTATACAACAAGATAAAATTCATCACAATACCACGATTGATGGCGGCCAAACTTAATGGGAAAAGTTTTTTATGAATTTTTAGTTGATAGAACCACAAGATGACTAATGCCATGACGGCCACTCCACCTACATAGAGATCTTCAACATGCATAATATTTTCTAACCTTGTATAGCGTATCGTGAAGACCAGCATAACCAATATCACAATAAATATCAGACCAATTGCTGAATAGCTTCGACTATATCTAACAAATTCGTGTTCACGATAGAACTTAATTTTAGAATTTAGTCTCCAACTACCCAACATTGAAATAGCAAATAATACTGCCAAGATTACGAATGAAATCCAATATTGCACCGTTTTAATAGCCAATAATTCGACAACTATCAAGAGGATCATAGAAATTAATGACCCTAGCCAATGTAGTTTGGTTAAATGAAAGTCGTTAGTTATCTTTCCTTTGGTGCGGACCGTCAAAAAGTACGGCCAAATCCAGCTAGATGCCAATCCCAAAAGTATTCCTCCAACTATACCAAGCCAGATATTTCGAGCAAACATCAAGCATAACGAACCAATAACGCCAAGTAAATTAGATATGATCAGCATAAATAATGCCGAGTATTTGATGTAAACTGTGACCAACATTCCAATCGAACGGAAAGTATATAACATCAAGAACGGCAATACATAGGCGAACACATTTTTATTATGATTATAGAGTGATAAACAGAAAAAATATGGGATCACAACTCCAACATTGGCGAATAGATTCAATACTCCCTCAGAAAAGGTTTCGAAAATTTTTTTCAAGATGAACTCCCCTGAATGATTTATGTACTTATATAATAAAAGAAAAGAAGCTAGATTGAAATATTAATCTAGCTTCTTAATAATTTTGGCAGGTACTCCGCCAATTAAAGTATTGTCAGGTACATCTTTAGTTACGACAGCACCGGCGGCAATAACAACATTATTACCGATATTTACTCCCGGCATAATGGAAACTTTCCCACCGATCCAAACATCATTTCCAATATTCACAGGCCTTGCAATTGCCTTGTATTCACTTCGACCCTTGGCAGTCATCGGATGATTAACTGTATAAATATCTACATTAGGCCCAATCATTACATTATGGCCAAAATTGACTGGAGCAATATCTAAAATAGTTAAATTATAATTACTTAAAAAATCCTCACCAACATGAATATTTAGGCCGTTATCACAATTGAAATTGGCCTGAACAGAAATTCTCTGTCCATGAGAACCCACTATTTCCTTGATTTTCTTCGTCTGCTTTTCTGGCTCAGTTGCAGGAATTGCATTGAACTCCTGACACAACCTGGCGGCACGTGCCTTTCTTTTGGCAACCTCATCATCAAGAAAATAATATTCCAATCCGGCGTCAAGTTTCTCAATTTCCTTCATAACATTCACCTCTATTACAGATTAACATTAAAATAATATCTACATAACCAAACGAATTAAGGCCATGGCGACTATTCCCACAACAACGGTCTTCATCAGATCCTTTAACCAAACGGCCGTTATAACGGTCGGAACTAAAGCAATAACTATATCCCATTTTGGGATTGCCAAATGCCCTGCCTTAGCATTAAAAACGGTCTCCAATAATAAAGCAAATAATATTGAAAGTGGCAAATACTCCAAAAAACGTGTTACTACAGCTGGGAACTTAACCATCTTGCCTAAAATAAACGGTGTTATTCTGGGAATCCAAGTCACTAAAGCACTTCCAACTAATATTAACAGAATCCTTTTACTTATTATCATGAACGATTCCTCCAACAAAACATCCGACCAAGGCCGAAATAATAACAGCGACAGATGAACTAACAAAAAATAACAATAAATATAAACTTACCCCCACTGAAACTACAACTGATACAGCTTTCCTTTGACTCTTAGTTAATTCCCACTGAAATTGGGTAATAAATAATCCCGCAAACATAGCTGTCAAAGCAAAATCGAGTCCAAACTGCTCTGGATCAGTAATAAAGTTACCAACTACTCCACCTAGGATAGTTGCAACGATCCAAGTAATGTACGCCGTTACATTCAATCCTTCCATCCAGCGCAAAGAAAAGTATTTTTCTTGTGCGACTGTTGTAGAAAAAACTGCAAATGATTCATCAGTCAATAGTGAGCCAATCGAAACATTTCTCAACAGTGACTCTTCTCTAAAATGTGGACTGGCAGTCATACTCATCAATAGATGTCTTAAATTAACTAAAAAAACCGTCATAACGATACCAGTAATAGATGTATTGGCCAACAATAAACCACACATGACAAATTGTGAACTTCCACCATAAACAATGGCTGACATCAATGCAATTTCAAATAAATTAAGATGTGAGTTTATCCCAACGATGCCAAAAGAAAAACCAATACCTAAATATCCTAATACTGTCGGTAGGCAGCTCCTAACCCCATCTCTAAAAGTTGTATAGCCTAAATCAGTTTGTACATCTTTCATAAAATCACCTCAAAAAATATAAAAATCCCGTCATTGTTTAATGAATGGCGGGATTTTAATAACTAAAAAATTATTTTACTTCAACAAGACCATCAGCAACAAGCCTCTCAGCAATTTGAACCGTATTCCAAGCAGCACCTTTCAATAAGTTGTCTGAAACGACCCACATATTGAAGGCACCTTTATTTTCAAGGTCTGGACGAATTCTACCAACATATGTATCACGCTTACCGGTCGCATTAATTGGTTGTGGATAAATTTGATGTGCAGGATCATCTTGAAGAACTGCGCCAGGTGCATTTTCGATGGCCTCACGGATCTTTTCTACAGAGGCTTCATCCTTCTTTTCAACTTCAATATAAATGGATTCCCCATGACTGATAGGAACCGGTACTCTGACACAAGTTGCTGTCACTTTGATTTCTGGTGAATCCATGTCATCTAACATAATCTTCTTAGTTTCATGGATCATCTTCCACTCTTCATGTGAATAGAGATCGTCCTCTAAAACATCAATCTGTGGCAACAGGTTGAAGGCCAAAGGATAATGTTCTTTATCTCCTTTAGTTGGGAAAATGTCAGCTGACATTTTCTTTCCATCAAGAAAGTCTTGAGCTTCACTATATAGTTCATTCAAGGCCGATTGACCAGCACCTGAGGCAGCTTGATAAGTAGAAACAATGATTTGTTTCAAACCGAAGGCTTTTCTGATGGGTTCAAGTGCAACCATCATTTGAATAGTGGAACAATTAGGGTTGGCAATAATTCCATGATGATTATAAAGAGCTTTTTCGTTAACTTCTGGTACAACTAAAGGTACATCGGGGTCCATTCTAAAGGCACTAGTGTTATCTACACAAACGGCCCCTCGTTTAACAGCTTCTGGCAACAATTTTTTCGATACAGAACCACCTGCGGATGCCAAAACAATATCTACACCTTCGAATGATTCTGGTTTAGCCTCTTCAACAGTCACTGGTTGACCCTTAAAATGTAAAGTCTTACCAGCCGAACGACTTGACGCTAATAATCTTACTTTTGAAACAAGAATTGTTGATTCCTCTAATTGTTGAATCAGACGTGTACCTACTGCACCTGTAGCTCCTAAAATAGCAACTTCATAACCTTCACTCATTATTTTTCCATCCCTTTAATAAATTTTTACTGTAAGCTCTTTGTAAATTTCTCTAAACGACTCATTGCTTCTTTGATATCTTCCATTGAAGATGCATAAGACATTCTGAAATATCCCTCTCCACCTTCGCCAAAAGCCATTCCTGGTGTTACGCCAAGTTTTGCCTCTTCGGCTAAGCGTGTACAAAATTCAACTGAACTTAATCCAAATTTAGCTGGAATCTTTGAGAATGTATAGAATGCTCCTTCTGGAAGAAGTGTGTCATAACCTAAATCATTCAATTTACCAACAATATAGTCACGGCGTTCTTGATAGACAACTCTCATTTCTGACGCATCATCAATACCATTTTCAAGTGCCTCTTGGGCAGCATATTGAGCGGGATTTGATGGTGCAGTTACCATAAAGGCATGCATCTTAAGAGCATTTTTAACAAATCCTTCTGGCCCAGCAATATATCCGATACGATAGCCAGTCATAGCATGCGATTTTGAAAGTCCATTGATCAAGACAGTTTTACCAGGTAATAATTTAGCAAACGATAGATGTTTTTTGCCATATGTTAATTCAGCATAAATTTCATCTGAAATAACAAACATTTCCTTATCTTTAACAACATCAACGATTTCTTCCAATTGTTCCTTAGAATAAACGAAACCAGTTGGATTACCTGGATAGTTGATCAAAACAGCTTTAACTTTATCTTCGCCCTCGCGTTTGATAACTTCAGACAACTTCTTACCAGTTAGTCTAAAACCATCTGCAGTTGTATCAACTTGCACAGGAATTCCACCCAAAACTTTGATGATGGGAATATACAATGCAAAAGTTGGTGTCGGGATGATCACCTTATCACCAGGATTGATCATAGCTGCAAAAGTTGCATAAACTGCTTCTGTGGCTCCAATAGTTACAACGATTTCTGATTCAGGATCGTAGTCTAAGTCGAAACGTACATTTAAGTAATTGGCAATGGCTTTTCGCAAACCAATAATTCCGGCTTGTTCTGAATAGTGTGAGTCATTTTCTTTAATACTCTCGATGGCTGCTTGTTTAACGTGTTCTGGCACATTAAAATCCGGTTCACCTAAAGTCATTTTGATAATGCCGGGAATTTGTGAAAACTTCTTAGCAAAATATCTTATTTGAGAAACTCCAATTGGATCAACAACTTTATTAACAACGTGTTCAACACTAGAATCTAGTTTTGGCATATAACTCTCTCCTAAAATTAATTTGTTACTAGTTTTAATTCTATAATAGTTTAGCCGTGAATGCTTTTAATCGTTTCATAGCTTCCTGAATGTTATCCATTGAAGTGGCGTAAGAAACTCTAAAGAATCCCTCACCTGCTTCACCAAAGGCATCTCCAGGAACAACTCCGACTTTACCCTCTTTAGCAAGTTTGCGACAGAATTCTTCCGAGGTTAATCCAAATTTCTTAGGAATGGCTGGAAAGACGTAGAAAGCACCATCTGGCTTAATTGTCTTGTAACCTAAGTCATTCATTTCTTTAACTACATAGTCACGGCGCTCTTCATATGTCTTACGCATTTCGATTGGATCATCCAGACCATTTTCCAAAGCTTCTTGTGCAGCAAATTGAGCTGGGTTAGAAGGACAAGTAACAGTAAATGAATGTACTTTACTTGCTTGATCCACAAATTCCTTAGGGGCCGCAATATAACCAATTCTGTAACCAGTCATTGCATGCGACTTTGAAAGTCCATTAATCAAAACTGTTTGTTCTGGCAATATTTTGGCGAATGAAACATGTTTTTCTCCATAAACTAATTGGCTATATATTTCATCAGAAATTACATACAATGACTTATCACGGATAACATTTGCTAAAGCATTCAATTCCTTTTCTGTATAAACAATTCCAGTTGGATTACTTGGGTAGTTCATAATAATTGCCTTAGCATCTGGATCTTTGGTTAAAACTTCTTCTAACTTAGCTGGAGTTAATTTAAAGTTATCTTTTGATGTATCGATCTCAACAGGTACTCCACCTAGTAATTCAATATCATCCATGTAAATTGAGAAAGCTGGTGTTGGGACCAAGATTTTATCGCCATGATTCATAATGGTTGAAAGTGAAGTATAGATTGCCTCTGTAGCACCAATGGTAACAATTACTTCCGTTTCAGGATCATAATGCACATCATAATCTTTAGCTAAGTAATTACTGATTGCTTTACGCAAACCAGTAATACCTTTTTGTGGTGTGTAATGTGATTGATTATCTTCAATACTCTTAATAGCAGCCTGTTTTACGTGTTCTGGAACGTTAAAATCAGGTTCACCAAGAGTTAATCTGACGATCCCAGGAATATTGGCAATTTCTGAATTAAACATCAGAATTTTGTCATCTCCGATTGGTCGTGTTAATTTGTTACCAACTTCTGCTACGCTTTTTGCTAATTTGGGCATAGAATTCATCTCCACTTTAAATAATTTTTTCTAATCCAATTACTAATTCATTTCTCTTCATTACTTCTTTGACTGCCAACTCGACGCCCTTCATAAATGAGGCACGGTCAGTCGTACTTTGTTTAATGGTTAAGCTTTCATCATCACTACCGAAGATAACTTCTTCGTCAGCAATAAATCCAGGTAATCTGATAGCATGAATTTTTATACCATGATAATCTCCACCACGTGTACCTAATGGATCTGACTCATTAGGATTTTCTAGTTCATCTTTTTGTTGCGCCTCATGAATCAAACGTGCTGTATTTAAAGCAGTCCCCGATGGTGCATCGAGTTTGTCCTCATGATGTGTTTCTACTATTTCAGCTTGGTCAAAGTACTTGGCAGCTGTTTGGGCAAATTTCATCATCAATACAGCCGATATGCCAAAGTTAGAAGCAATGATGCCACCTAATTTTTCTGAATCAGCCAGTGATTTCAATTCACTAGTTTGTACTTCTGAAAGACCACTTGTACCAATAACCGGACGAATGTTTTTGCTGATAGCAAATTTGGTATTTTCAAAAACCGCAGTAGGGATACTGAAATCGATCCAAATATCAGCTGCAATATTGATCTGTGAAAAATCATTAAAGACTTTGACGTCTTGATCTAAGTCATAATCGGCTGGATTTAAGCTGTCAATAATTGGATTGAAAACTCCTACTAATTGAAAATCAGCATTTTCATTGACCATTGCAACGGCCTTTTGGCCCATCGATCCGTTAAAACCTGAAACAATAACTTTAATCACAAGCAATCCTCCTATAAACCTAATTTATCAAACAAATTTTTTTGCTCTGAATCATTTAATGAAAGAATAGGTAATCTGCATCCACCAACATGGTAACCTTTAGCATTTAAAACAGCCTTAACGGGTGATGGTGAGGGATACATGAATAAGGCACTCATCTTAGGTGTCAATTCTCTTTGCAATGCTCCGGCACCGGCGACATCCCCACTAGCCAATTTTTGATACATTGAAGACATCTCGTCACCATAAACATGTGCTGCAACTGAAATAACTCCGTTGGCTCCAAGAACCCTTGCGTATAGTGCTTGTCCATCTTCACCACTATAAACTAAGAAGTCATCGGCCGTATGTTCAACGATATATTCCAGATCATCTAAAGAATTACATTGCTTGATACCGTGAATATTAGGATTCTTTGACAATTCGACAACTGTTTCTTTATCCATTAAGACTCCGGTTCTACCAGGAATGTTATAGATCATGACTGGTATTGATGAAGCTTTAGCTACGGCTTCAAAGTGAGCCTTCATACCGCGTTGATTTGGTTTATTGTAATAAGGAACAACAACTAATGCCATATCGATACCCTTGATCTGACCAACTTTTTTAACAAAATCGATAGTACCTTGAGTATTATTACTACCGACACCAGCAATGATCGGCACACGTCCAGCAACGATTTCTGTAAATTTCTCATATAGCGACAACTTTTCGACTTCGGTCAATGTCGGTGTTTCACCAGTAGTTCCACCAATAACAAATCCTTGACTACCATGTTCCAACAGATGGTTTGTTAGTTTTTCCAAAGCATCAAAATCGATCTCCGTTGCTTCATCATTAAAAGGTGTTATGATTGCTGTCATTAATTCTGCATTCTCAAACATTATTCTTCCTCCAAATTCATACGGTAATTTAAAAATCCTGTAAAAGCTTTAACACCAGCCATAATTGCTTCTTCATGTGGCAAAAAGTCAACTGAATGTAATGATCCGGGACTAGATACTCCTAACCAAAACATTGTTCCCGGGATTTTATTCAATAGATAACCAAAATCCTCTCCTGTCATTGCTGGCTTAGTTTCTTGGAATCTTACTTGATCATCCTGTTGCATATATTTAATAAATCGTTTAGTAAGTTTAGGATCATTTTCCACTGGATAATAACCGCCTTGATTATATTCAACAGTTATCTTCGCATTAAATGAAATTTCTAATCCTTTTGCTATCTCTAAAATGCGATTCCGGATAAATTCGATCATATCCTGAGTCAATCCACGAATCGTACCTTCTAGTCGAGCAGTTCCGGCAATTACATTTCTGATCACTCCTGCTTCGACTTTTCCAAAAGTGATCACACCACACTTGACGGGATCAATACTTCTAGAAATGACGGTTTGAACTTGATTAATAAAGTTTGCTGCGATTACAACAGCGTCGTTGGCATCATGTGGAAAAGCAGCGTGACCACTTTTTCCTTGAATAATAACATTAACTTCAGTTGTACCCGCAAATAGGGTTTCCGCATTAGTTCCAATAACCCCTGTTGCTAAATCAGCATTATCATGCAATCCATAGAATTCATCAATAGCATATTCACCTTGAAATGCTCCGAGATCATAGGCTTTTTGACCTCCACTGTCACTCTCCTCAGCAGGTTGAAAGAAAAACACTAAATTGTCTTTAGGTTGATGTGTAGCAAAATAGCTCAAAATTCCTAAAGCAACTGTCATATGAATATCGTGTCCACAAGCATGCATAACGCCTTTATTCTTGGAAGCATATGACAAATTATTTTCTTCTGTCACTGGTAAAGCATCCATGTCGGCACGATAACCGATCGTACGTTTAGGATCACTGCCTTGTACATGTACTAATAAAGCAGTTGGCAATTCTTTTATTTCTTTCAATTCCAAGTAATCTTGTGGAAATGTTGCAATAACTTTTTTTATATAAGTATTTGTTTGAAATTCGTCCAATGCTAATTCAGGAATTTGATGTAATTTTCTTCTAATATCAATTAATTGATGTTCGTCTAAGATCATAATTACAACTTCCTTAAAGTATTTTCGATATGCGTCTTGTCAGTTGTTTGTTGGTCCTTGATTTTCAATACCTTGGCGGGAACACCAGCCATTACAGCTCCTGGCTCAACGTCTTTAGTAACAACGGCACCAGCACCGATAACTGCATTGTTGCCGACTTGAACACCTTCTAGAACAACTGCATTGGCACCAACAGTTACATTGTCACCAATTCTTACTGGATCGGCGGAGGCTGGTTCAATAACTCCGGCTAAAACTGCATTAGCTCCGATATGTGAATTTTTACCGACGATAGCACGTCCACCAAGAACAGCTCCCATATCTATCATTGTTCCATCACCAATCTCTGAACCGATATTGATAACCGCACCCATCATTACAACAGCATTGTCGCCGATAGTAACTTGATCACGAATAATTGCACCTGGCTCAATTCTGGCATTGATATTTTTAATATCCAGCATTGGAACAGCCGAATTTTGAGCACTTGTTTCTAAATAATAATCGCTGATACCGTCATTACTTAATAGAGGAGCAATTTCTTTATAGTCACCAATTAAAATTCCCATTGAACCAGTATTAAAAAATTTAACTGATGCTGGAACCTTTAATGAAGAAAAATCACCTTGTAAATAAATTTTAACGGGAGTGACCTTCTTAGAATTTCCAATATAATTAATAATTTCTTCTGCATCCATCTTACTCATGAAAAAACTCCTCCTATTATATGTAACAGTTTAAATGTAATTACGATCTAACTTAACTAAGTCTTCATATGATTCACGTTCAACGACCAATTTATCGTGACCATCTTCAGCAAAAACAACTGCTGGACGAGGATTTCTATTATAGTTAGAAGCCATTGAATAACCATAGGCTCCAGTGTCAAGTATAGCTAAGATATCACCTGCTTTAGTATCGGGAAGTTTCTGATGGTCGATCAAGATATCTCCGGATTCACAATACTTACCAGCAATGTGAACATCTTCGGTCAATTTTTCATCCATCTTATTAGCAACAACTGCCTCATACTTAGCTTGATAAAGTGCTGGACGAATATTATCACCCATACCTCCATCAACATTTACGTAAGAAGTTAAGTCAGGAACATCTTTTCTTGAACCGATCGTATAAAGACTGTAACCAGCAGGTCCAACAATTGAACGTCCCGGTTCGATCCAAATCTCTGGCAATGCTAAATCTTTTGCTTTTGCTTGTTGTTTTACTGTTTCCACAATCTTTTGAATAAAGACATCTGGTCCAATGGCCTCATCTTGATCATTGTAGCTGATACCAAAACCACCGCCTAAATTGATCACTTGAGGTACATAACTGAATTTATTTTTCCAATCTTCAGCAATCTCAAACATCTTCTTAACTAACATGACAAAACCTTCAACACCAAAGATCTGTGAACCAATATGTGCATGAATCCCGATCAAATTCATTCGTTTGTTGCTAAGGACCCTTTGTAGAGCTTCGGATGCTTGACCAGAACCTACATCAAATCCAAATTTACTATCAACTTGACCAGTTTGGTCATATTTATGAGTATGTGCTGAGATGCCCGGTGTCAATCTCAACATAACATTCGTCTTAGCATCCTTTGTTTCAAGAATTTCCTCTAATAAACCAATTTCATAAAAATTATCTAGAATAATCACACCAACATGATTATCAACTGCCATCTCTAATTCTTCTTGTGACTTATTGTTACCATGAAAGCTGATTTTGTCTGCAGGAAAGCCTGCCTTTAAGGCCGTGAAGAGTTCACCACCAGAGACAACATCCGTATGAACATCTTCTTGGTTTAGAACTTGATAAATTCCGACAGCAGCGAATGCTTTACTAGCATAGCTAATTTGATAATTCAGTCCGCTCTTTTCAAAACTATTTTTAAAAAGACGAACTTGATTTCTAATTTCTTCTACATCATAAACAACTAAGGGCGTTTGATATTTGGAAGCTAGATCCACACTATCAACGCCTCCAATCATCAAATGTCCATTCTTATTAGTTAATTCACTACTTATCATTTTATAATCTACCTTTCTTAGAGGTCAGGTTGGATAAAAAAAGACCCCTTTGCTTAAACAAAGAGATCCAAAATCCACGTAATTCCGCATCATTTTGTCATAAGCGCAACGCAGCGACATTTTACTGCGACAGTTCGTACTATCTTATTAGTACGTCCCAGCAAACTGAGTTTTGCAACACCCAGCGCTTCGGCGACATCCCCTTTGGACAAGTTCACTGTTCTTGCAAGAACTCCTTTGCCTAATAATGTCAATCGCGACCTCTTTTTGTTTTGTTGCTTAAAAGATTATAACAATTCTAATAATACGTCAACCCTAATTAAGTAATTTGAATATTTTTTCTAACTTTTAAACTTTAAGCTTGTTTTAATGAGTGAAAATGCTAAACTCTTCATTAAAAAAGTATTAATTTTTTAATTAAAAATTGGAGTGATATATGTGAAAGTCGTCAAGTTCGGCGGTAGTTCTCTAGCAAATGGTGAACAGTTCGATAAAGTTATTAATATTGTGACAAGTGATGACGATCGAAAAGTCATCGTGACTTCTGCCCCTGGTAAACGTTTCAAGGGTGATATTAAAGTTACCGACTTATTAATAAAATATGCAAATTTAGTTCTAGAAGGCAAAGATTATCAAGAAGTTTACAATAAAATAGTTGACCGATATCAAGAGATAACTGATTACTATAATCTAACTGATGAAACGATCAATAAAATCAAAGTCAAACTGACCGACTTGGCTAAAGCAAGTTATAAAGATGATGATCATCTTATGGCAGCCTTTAAAGCACATGGTGAGTTTTTAAATGCCATAACTTTGGCTGATGTTCTCAACCATAAGGGAATAAAGGCCAAATTTTTGAATCCTAAAGAAGCTGGATTTCTAGTCGGTGGTGAACCTAATAATGCCGATGTTTTACCAGAAACATATGGAAACTTAGCAAAGGTTCAATTTGATGATACAAAGATCATTTTCCCAGGATTCTTTGGTTACAGTAAAGATGGAGATATTTTTACTTTCTCACGTGGTGGTTCAGACATCACAGGCGCTATTTTAAGCCGTGGCTTTAACGCAGATCTATATGAGAACTTTACCGACGTAGACGCCATTTATGTGGCAAATAACCATATTGTTGATCACCCAGTAGCAATCAAGAAGATGTCATACCGTGAAATGCGAGAATTATCATATGCCGGCTTCTCAGTCTTTCAAGATGAGGCCATCATTCCTGCCGTTGAAGGTCAAGTGCCAGTAAACGTTAAAAACACAAATAATCCACAAAAACCAGGTACCCTGATCGTACCTTCTCAATTCCTATTCAATCCCGCAAACCCTATTACAGGCATTGCCAGTTCAGATCGTTTCTCAGCATTATATCTTCATAGATATCTATTGAATAAGGAAGTCGGTTTTACCTTAAAATTACTAAAGATTTTTTATAAATATGGAATTCCTTATGAACATATGCCATCAGGAATCGATGATTTAACAGTGATTTTTGACAAAAGCAAACTGGATCCAGAAACAATCAAGAATTTATGCAATGATGTCAAAAAAACTCTAAATCCTGACTATCTAGAATGGATCGACGACTATGCTATCATAATGGTTGTTGGTGAAGGATTAGCACACACCGTTGATACCGTAAGTAAAATCATTGATTCTCTAACTGAAAATAATATTGCTATCGATATGATCAACCAAGGCGCATCAAGAATATCTATCATGATTGGAACACAGGTCAAAGATTCTAAAGCCGCCGTTCAAAATATCTACGAAACATTTTTTGAATAAATTTTGAGGTGAAAATAATGGTTCAAATTTTAAAAGTACATGGCTCCGAAAATCAATTTTTTATTTTAGATCAAACAAAATTGAAGCAACAATTATCGGATGAAGAATTGAAACAATTAGCCATTAAGATCTGTAGTCCTAAAACCGGTTTGTTACATGGTTCAGATGGCTTACTAGTGGTAAATGATTCCAAATACAATGACTGCATCGGACAAATGCGAGTTATCAATGCCGATGGTAGTGAGGCTAAGATGTGCGGTAACGGGTTGAGAACCGTAAGCCGTTATCTATCAGAGAAATTTGATAAAGTTGAATTTAAAGTTGAGACTCTTGAAAATAATCTAACCGTAAAAAAATCACAGGATCTTGCTGAAGGATTACCCACATTTAGTGTAGAAATATCACCAATTTCCTTTGCAAAAAAAGACCTGCCTTTTAATTACAAAGATAAATCTCAATTGATTGATGATGAAGTCCCTGAATTTATCTCCGGACAAACATTCACAGCTATTGCCGTTCCTAATCCTCATCTCATAAGCTTCGTAAAAGAAGTAAATAAAGCCGACTTGGGCAAATTAGGCAAATTAGGCAAACTACTAAACGATCCTAACGAATACTTCCCAGAAGGCGTAAATGTTAGTTTCGCAAAGATTTTAGATAACAATAAGTTATTCGTTCAAACATATGAACGTGGAGTCGGATTTACTAATGCATGTGGTACTGGAATGTCCGCCACCAGTTTAGCTTTTGCCATTATTCATGGTGATAAATTCGACTATACTAAAAATATCGAGGTATTTAATCCTGGTGGTATGGTTCAAACCAATATTCAATTGAATGCAGTACCTGAAAAGAGTCAAATCCGTTTGATTGGTAATGCTACCTTTACACATAAAATAGAAATCAGTGAGAATGACTTACATGTCGCTAAATTATCTAAGGTTGATATTAAAATTACTGGTGAAGAAGATAACTATCAAAACTTTGTAAAATCGTTAAATAAATAAACGAAATATTTGGAATCACTTTTCGGTGATTCTTTTTTTATGGTTAGATATGAGAAATGGTAAAGGTAAACAGGACAAAAAAAGACGCCGTATCATAGATACGACGCCTTTTTACACAAATATACATGGATGTACATAATCGTAATTAAGTACAACGGAGAGTAGGGGATTTGAACCCCTGATACAGGCAAAACCCGTATACATGATTTCCAATCATGCTCCTTCAGCCACTCGGACAACTCTCCAAAATAAAAAGCCTAAAAAAATACATCTAATTCATATGAACTAGATGTATTTTTTGGCACACCTAGGTGTTCCTAAGTATTATTTTAACTCCGGATGTCAGACTCGAACTGACGACACCCTGATTAACAGTCAGATGCTCTACCAACTGAGCTAATCCGGAATAACAGCGTGGCAACTACCTATCCTTGCGGGTAGTTTCCCACCAACTACTTTCGGCGTTAAGAAGCTTAACTTCTGTGTTCG
>NZ_RHOS01000002.1 GCF_003946205.1 Companilactobacillus keshanensis
TAATTCATCTGTTGAATAATGCTCAATATCCTTAGGACTATGTGTATAATTTGTTTTCATTGAAAATGACATTTGAAATTCCTCCAATATTTTTTAGAAATAAGATAATTCTGATACTTTTTGCATAAGTTCCGACAAGCTCATGTCTTCTACTTTCTTATCTCTTGCTGAATCTAATATATTACCTTCCATACCGTTGAACTTTTCAGCTAAGTAATAAGCAGTTAAATATGCAACCAGCTTATTTTTAGCATTAGCTTCAAATCTTTCTTTGTTGTTTTCAACTGGAATTGAGTCAACAAAATGATAAGCAAATTCTTTTGGATTTAGTATTTGTCTGTCTTCCATAACTAATCTCCTTTTGCAGCTAACTTAGCATCGTCTTTGGCTTTAAGTTCTTCTTCTTCTTTTTTAGCCATAATTGACTCTGCAAATTTACCTTCGTACTTCTTAGGAACAATTGGTAGTCCCTTTCTACGAGCACGTTTTTCCATGTACATTGTTACGATAGGTGTCAAGATCGATGTAACCAAAACACTTGTGGCAACGATGGCTGTAGCTGATGAAGCGGTTGAAGCAAAACTTGGATTTGTTTGAGCAATTGCATATGGAACAGCAACAGCAGCTCCAGCAGTTGAAGAAGCGGCCCATCCAGCAACACCATCTGATCCTGTAAAGAAGCGATCAACAAGTGCCAATACTGAACCTGAAAGAAGAACAACGATAACACCCATGAAAATACCCATGAATCCTGACTTGAAGATCATACCGAAGTTCAAGCTGTAACCCAGTGTAAATGCGAAGAATGGAACCATTGCAGGAACAACTGGTTTGAACATATTTCTAAATGAGTGATCTAGTGAACCTAATGTGATACCAATAGCAAATGGAATCAATGTTGAAACTAATGCTTGCCATGGAAATTGAGCAATCCCGGCAACACCCATTGTAACCATTGTCATAAATGGTCCTGATTCAATACTGATGAATGGGAATCCAGCAGCATCTTCGTCACGGTTAAGTGTTGTCATCAAAGCCATGTACAAACCACCGTTAGTTTCATTAAACGAAGCGATAACAGCCAAAACTGAGAATCCGGCGAATAGTCCTGTGGTAACACCGTGTCTTGGCAAGAAGTGATTAATAATTACACCTAATAATCCGGCTAATAAGACCTTTACAATAAGTAGTGATAAACCTTTTTTAGCAATGTATCCTGTAGACTTCAAGTCAATTGTTGTTCCAACACTAAAGAAGAACATGAACAAGATAACTGAAGTACCTACTAAGAAGTTCCCTGTAAAACCTGGATAGAATTTGTCGATTCCTGGCCATAGAGTATTTGTTAATGTTCCAAGGAATAATGGAACGACCATCATACCACCAGGTATTTTTTCGATGCCTTTTTTGATTTGCATAAAGCTGCCTCCCTCGTGAATTGCTTCACATCTAATTACAAAAAAATATAAGTTTGATAATTTCCAATACAGAAACCGGTTTTCTCTATATCAAATTATATTTATATAGTAACACAGTTTTACATGGTTGCAAGCGTTTACGAAAAATGTAATGTTACAAATAACCTTGTCAGATCAAGGCTGTTCCATAATATGGATACGTACCAATCTACAAATAAGTACTGTTCACTTAATATTGTGATTAGGGTATACCTAATCTAGTTAGTATTTAACTGCTAATTTCACAAATGTAAGAAAAAGACCATTTGCTCAATTATATACAAGCTAAATATCTTGACTTAGAGTACCCTCTAATAGTTAAACTTGTATTTGTAAACGTTTTAAAAGTTTTAAAATTTGAAACTGGAGGAATTACAATGGCTTATCAAACAATCAATCCTTTTACTAATGAGGTTTTAAAAACATATTCTAATGCAACGACCGAAGATATTGAATCTACGTTGACAACAGAACATGCTTTATATAAAAAATGGCGTAACGAACCAGTTGTAAACCGTTCCGCAGTATTGCATAAAATTGCAGATCTTTTGAGAGAAAATGAAGATGAGTTAGGTAAAATAATTGTTGAAGATATGGGGAAACTGTTCAAAGAGGCAGTTGGTGAAGTTGAGTTATGTGCTTTAATTGCTGATTACTTTGCCGATCATTCTGAAGAATTACTTAAACCTACTAAAATTAAATCCGGCGCTGGGGACGCTTGGGTAGAAAAACATTCAACCGGAATCATTATGATGGTTGAACCTTGGAACTTTCCTTACTATCAAATAATGCGCGTATTTGCTCCAAACTTTATGGTTGGGAATCCAATGATTTTAAAACATGCTTCAAACACACCTGGATCAGCCGTTTCGTTTGAAAAAATCATTAATGAAGCTGGCGCTCCTGTCGGTAGTTTAAAGAACTTGTTCCTATCTTATGACCAAGTTTCAGATATCATCGCTGATCCACGCGTTCAAGGTGTTGCTTTGACTGGTTCAGAACGTGGTGGTAAATCGGTTGCCGCAGCAGCTGGACAAAACTTGAAGAAGAATACGATGGAACTTGGTGGTACTGATGCATTTATCGTGCTAGATGATGCTGATTTAAACGAAGTCATGAAAGTCGCACGTAATGTCCGTATCTATAACGCCGGACAAGTATGTACATCTTCTAAACGTTTCATTGTGGCTGATAATCTTTATGATGAATTTGTTGATCGTTTAAGCAAACAATTTGCAGATTTGAAACCAGGAGATCCAATGGATCCTGAAACCACTTTGGCACCAATGTCATCAGCTAGGGCCAAAGAGAAGCTACAAAAACAAGTTGATACTGCAATTGCTGCTGGTGCTAAAGTAGCTTATGGGAATGAACCAATTGATCTACCTGGACAATTCTTCCCTGCAACAATTTTGACTGATATTAAAAAAGATAATCCTGCCTACTCCGAAGAAATGTTTGGACCAGTGGCACATATCTATAAAGTACATAATGATCAAGAAGCAATTGATCTTGCTAATGATTCAAATTACGGACTTGGTGGTATTACATTCTCAGGCAGCAAAGAACATGGTGTAAAAGTTGCCAGTCAAGTTGAAACGGGTATGGAATTCGTTAATACATTTATGTATACATTGCCAGAATTACCATTTGGCGGCGTTAAAAATTCCGGTTATGGACGTGAAATGAGCAATCTAGGATTGGACGCATTTGTTAATGAGCAACTAATTGTTGCCGTAGATAAACCAAACCTAGATAATTTGGCCGGAGGATTATTCTAACAGGACTAGATTTTTTGAAGGCGTTTTCTTTATAATGGAAAGTGCTTTTATAAATTCAGAGGGGGAAACAAAGTATGAGCATTCCGGATATTGAACTAGCTAATGGTGTTAAGATACCTCAAGTAGGTTTGGGTGTATTTCAAATTAGTGACGAAAATGAAGTAGTAAACAGTGTCAAGTGGGCCATTGAGGCCGGCTATCGACATATCGATACTGCAAGTTTTTATGATAATGAAGAAGCAGTTGGTGAAGGAATTATAGCTTCAGGAATAGATCGTTCTAAATTATTTGTTACAACTAAAGTTTGGAACGATATTAGAACATATGACGACACAATGGCCCAATTTCAAAGATCATTAGACAAATTAAAATTAGATTATCTTGATCTTTTATTGATTCACTGGCCAGCTCCTGGTTATGAGGAAACATGGCGTGCTATGGAAGATTTATATAAAGATGGCAAAATTAAAGCCATCGGTGTTTCAAATTTTCAAGACTATCAAATTGAACAATTAATGAAGACAGCAAAAATCAAACCAATGATTGATCAAATTGAGACTCACCCATTTAATCAACAAGATAAAATGCACGAATTCTTAAAGAAAGAAAACATAGTTCATGAAGCATGGAGCCCACTTGGTGGTGGTAAAAACAGTGTTCTTAATAATGAAATAGTTAAGAAAATTGCTGATGTCCACAACAAGTCAGTTGCTCAAGTAGTACTTCGTTGGCATATCCAACGTGGTGAGGTCATTATTCCCAAATCAATCCATCAAAATAGGATTGAACAAAACATCGATATCTTTGATTTTGCATTGACTGATGACGATATGAAAAAAATTGCCACATTAAATGAAGATAAACGTGTTGGTTCAAGTCCTGACAATAAAGAATGGCTTGAAAAATCAAAGGAATTCAATACTCTTGCAGATAGAATCAAAAAAGGACTTTAATTTTTAATTAACATATATACAAAAAGGCGGTCGAAACTCAATTGAGTTTCGACCGCCTTTTATTTAAATCATACTTATTGTTTAAGAAATTTTTTGACTTAAACCTTCAATGACCTTCAAAAGTCTTGTAATATCTTCTGAATAAACTTCACCAATATTTCCAATTCTAAATGTTGGAAGTTCAGATAATTTACCAGGGTAAATTACAAAACCTGATTCCTTTAATTTATCGTAGAAATTTTTGAAATCAAAATCATCATTTGGATATTTAAATGATGTAATGATTGGTGATTGCCATTCCAGGTCAATCAATGGCTTAAAGCCTAACTTCTTCATTCCCTCAGATAATCTTGTTTGATTATCTTGGTAGCGTTCGAAACGTTTTTCAACGCCACCCTCAACTCGTAATTCAATTAATGCTTGTGCAAATGCATGAACTACATGTGTTGGCGAAGTAAATCTCCACTTACCATGATTGGCTTCCATTTCATCATATTGACTAAATAGATCTAATGAAAGAGTTCTTGCAATATCCGCTGTTTCCTTTAATTTTTCTTTATTGGCGATAATAAATGAAAAACCAGGAACACCTTGAATACATTTATTAGTACTACTGATTAAATAGTCTATTTTTAAATCTCCAACAGCGATTGGAATACCACCAAAACTACTCATTGCATCAACAATAGTAATAATTCCTTGCTCGTGAACCCACGGAATAATATCTTCAATTGGATTCAAAATGCCAGTAGTAGTTTCACAATGAATCATTGCAAAATGAGTAATTGCTGGATAACGATTCAACATTTGCTTAACGGATTCAAGAGTAATAGGCTGTTGTTCATCAATTATCAAATCAACATGATCTATCCCATATACATCTGCCATTTGGCCTATTCTCTCACCATACGCACCGTTCATAGCAATCATCAAAACCCCATCATCAGGAATGACTGAACTTATTACTGATTCAACCCCATAAGTCCCGCTACCTTGCATCAAAACAGAAGTATATTTTTCTGAACTAACTTGTGCTATATCAAGTAAAGATCTTCTAATTGTTTGTGTGATACCTTTATAATCTTCATCCCATGTACAATAATCAAATTCCATAGCTCTTTTAACTGTTGAACTAGTGGTCAAAGGACCTGGAGTTAATAATAAATACTTATTTTCATTTTCCATTAGCTATTTTTTCCTCTGATTGATTTAAAAATTTAATTGCTTCTGGTAATTCTGATAGATTATTAATAATAATATCAGCATTTGCGTTAGCAAATTCATTTACAACTCTGTGTCTAATAGCTTCTTTTTCTTCTTCAGATAGAGGATTGAATTCCTGTTCAGAAAGTCCCATCAGGCTACTTCCCTCAACAATTCCAATTGTATTTACACCAGCATTTCTTCCCTCTTCAATGTCGACAAGAGTATCACCAATTTTAATAAGTTCCTTTGGATTACACAACCCAAATTCAGTCATAATCTTCTGGATCATTTTGGCCGAAGGACGACCATCCCCATCAACATCTTCTGAAGTCAAAACTAGTTCCGGACGATAACCCAACTCATAGGCACTATCTTGAACTAATTTCATCATCTCAGGAGTATAACCAGTTGTTGTAGCCACACGAATTTCTTGACCCTTTAAATAATTAAATATCTCAAGTGCATATGGCTTCAATTCTGTTGAATCTCTAACATAATCTAAAAGACACGCTTGAAAATCCTCATATAATTTTCGACGATCTTGAAAATCTGGAAGACGATTATATTCCTTTTCCCACTGTTGAAAAATATCTGGCATTTTTAATAATTTTCCAATATGATCCCACTTAGTGATACCCATATCACGACGGATCTCCTGGTCATTTATTTCAATACCTGCGTCATTGAATGCTGTTTTAAAAGCAATCACTGGTGCCAAACTTCCGTAATCTACGGTAGTTCCAGCCCAATCAAAAACTACTGCTTTAATCATAGTATTTCCTTTCACTACTTAGTTATATACATTTGTCTTAATTTAACGGCAATAAATTCTAGCAATATTGTTACTCCGATAATCAAGTAGACAATAAATCCAACTTCATGGAAATCAAAGCTCATTCCACTAGCCACAAATAATTGATATCCAATTCCACCAGCGCCGGCAGCGGCTCCTACTGCAATCGCATTAGCAAAATTGATCTCTAGTCGAATAAAGGTCCACGATACTAATGATGCAATAATTGTTGGCCAAATTGCTTGGAAAACAATTACCCAAAATTTACTACCTGTTACTTTTAACGCTTCGATAGTCGTTTGATCAATTTCTTCAATACTCTCAGAATATGCCTTTGTCAGATAGGCAATACTGTGAAAACTTAATCCTAAAATTGCGGCATTAGTACCTAAACCACAAACAATAGAGAAAATAAGAACCCACACAATTGTCGGTATTGCCCTAATAATTGCCATAACAACTCTGATAATTGCCCCAAAATAGGCATTAGTTAAATTTCTTGAAGCAATTACTGCAAAAAGGAATCCAATTACCGCACCAATGATTGTTGTCATAATGGCCAGCAATAAACTAATCCCCAATGCTGAAAGTAATGGCATTACACCGTCGCTTCCAGCTCTAGGTTGTAGAAAAATTTGATTCAAAGTCATCATTAATCCATGTATAGCATCGCCAATTTTTACATTAGCAGTATCCAAATGTGTCAAAGTATATCCTGTTACAGAAAGTAGAACAACCATGACTGCATAAATCATTACACGAGACCAATTAAACTTGCGAAGTTTAATCTTTTTCTCTGGTGGTTGTGGCTTTTTATACCCACTAACATTTTGAATATCATCACGGGTTATCATAAAATCACCTTCCGAATCTGGTTGGATAATACTTCTAACACAATAACAACAATTATTATGGCCAAAATTGTCATACCAACGGCATCAAATCGGAAACTTTTGAAATACAGATCAAATATAAATCCGATTCCCGTCCCAGTTAAGATACCAACCAAAGTGGCATCACGAACGTTGTTTTCAATCATATATAATACCCAACTGATTAAACTGGGCATAATTTGTGGTAAAACAGCTTGGAAAATAACTTGGAAATAACTAGCACCGGTAGCTTTTAAAGCCATCATTGTTTCACTAGCCTCATCTTCAATTATTTCCATAAAAGCTCTTATCAAATATCCAACTGTCATCAACAACAGGGCTAGAAAACCTGTAAAATCACTTTGTTTGAAAGAAAAAAGTAAAATCATTGCCCAAGCTACAAGTGGTATATTTCTAAAGAAAGAAGCAATCCCACGTACGATTACATGTACATAATTATTAATTCCAGTGGCTTTGGATCCTAAAATAGCTACAAACAGTGCAATGATAGCTGCCACGACAGTAGAAGAAACGGCCAAGGCGACCGTTTCAATTAACTTTTGCCAGATACGTGGTAAAAGTTCTACTGATTCTGATGTAGGGGAAAAGTTAACACCTAACCAAGTAAAAGCTTTAGGGACAGCGGTAAACCCACTGAAACTATCAAAATTTAAAATCCAACTACTTAATGCATAAATACTTCCAATAACAGCTATTATTACTGTCTGTTTGCGATGTTTTTGAGCCAAAAATTTTATTGGTGAAGACATTATTCAAGCTCCTTTGAAATCGATTGATCATAGAGAGTCTCCAAAATTTCTTCTGAAAGCATACTGGATTCTTCATCAAAAACTAATTTTCCTTGTCGAATACCAACAATACGATCAGCATATTTTTTTGCTAAATTAATTTGATGCAGATTAGCGACGCATATGATATTAAATTCAATCGTAAGTTGTTTCAAAAGGTGCATTACAGTATGTGAAGAAGCTGGATCAAGTGAAGCTATTGGTTCATCACATAAGATAACTTTAGGATGTTGAATCAAAGATCTCGCAATACCAACACGTTGTTTTTGACCACCACTGAGTTCAGAACAACGTTGAAGTGCAAAATCTTTGAGTCCAACTTTATCCAGAAGTTCCAGAGCCTCTTTCTTTTCTTCCTCAGAATAAATTCCGAACATCCCTGCTAATGTTGACTTATATCCTAAACGTCCATGGAGAACATTTTCAATAACAGTCAATCTTTCAACCAAGTTATAGTTTTGAAACACCATTCCGATTTGACGTCGATGCTTACGTAACTGCGATTTATTATCAGATCTAATATCAGATCCATCTAATAAAATTTGACCATCATCATCTTTGATCAATTGATTTAAACTACGTAAAATAGTTGTTTTACCCGCACCTGAAGGACCGATTATGGCCAAGAAGTTACCTGGTTCAACTGAAAAAGAAATATCTGTTAAGGCTGGTTTATCCTTTTGATAACTCTTAGTTAAATGCTTTACTTCTAGCATAGCGTTCCCCTTATTTACCAACCAATTCGTGTGTTGGTTTATACCACTTATCAGTAACCTTTAGAAGGGTTGTTTTAGCACTCTTCTTTTGCCATAGAGTTGCTGTTTTTGAACCTTCTTTACCAAATAACTTATCATTTTCAGTTACGTCTTTTGATGTAAATTTGTCTTCAATAGCCTTACGATCTTTATCACTCATTGCTTTTGTATTAACAACCAATGGACCGTTTTGAACTGGAAGAACTGAGATACTTACTACTTCTTTACCACGGTAATCTGTGAATGGTGCATCAGCATCGGCTTTAACCTTAAATGTTGATCCTACCTTGTCATAACTACCTTCTGAAACATCCATAAATGGTGCTAGATCAATATCATCAAAGGCTGCAACATCAACGTCACCCTTTAATAAGTTAACTGCTGATCCAGGATGTGAATTACCGTAAAGAACTTTATCAAAGAATTTGCCACCTTCAGATAATTCATCTTTGTTCTTCAACTTGAAGTGCTTTTGGATTTCGTCAGTAGGAACTGCAAAACCAGATGTTGAACTTGATGAAACGAATGATATTTTTTCACCCTTGATCTTATCGATGTTAAAGTCACTACCTGACTTGTAAGCATCAACCTTATCCTTAGGAACCATTAGGTAAGAACGGTAACTTGCACCCTTTTCTGTACCATCTTCACCAGATTGGATAAGTAATGGTTGAACTTTAGCATTTTGATGATGTGCTTGAATATATCCATCAGCACCCATGAAAGCTAATTGTGCCTTACCTGAAGAAATTGCTTCAATAGCAACGTTGTAATCCGTTGTCGTTTGGATTTCAACTTTCTTACCAGTTGCTTCATGTAATTGTTTCTTTAATTCCTCACGTGAAGCTGAGAAGTTCTTAGCTGACTCATTTGGATAAAAAACAATTGTTAATTTATCGCTTTTACCGTCAGAGCTAGCGGAGCTTTGGTTTGAGCATCCCGTTACAATTCCAACGAGCAATAACATTAAACCTAAACATACCGTTAATAATCGCCCTTTTTTCATAAATCTAATACCAACTTTCTGTTTCTTTTTAGGAACAGATTAAGGATAACAGGGTCATGTAAATAAATAATTTAGCTTATGTAAAGATTCGTTAAAGTTACAGAAAAAAAGCCAGACATTTTCAGTCTGGCTTTTTTTATTATTTCTTATTATTTGGCAAAAGGAATCCAATACATATTAATGCTAAGATTCCAAAGGCTGCATTGGTCCATAAACCTAACAATGCGCCTAGATTATAATCTTTAAAAGCACTGTATATGCTAGCAGAAATCGATGTTCCAATGGCTCCCCCCAGTGCACTAGCCATTTTATAAATTCCAGCCGCTTCACCTGCCTCAGAATCTGGTGCATTACTCACGGCGGTGTCTGTAGATGGAGTGGCATACAATCCAAATCCCAATCCAAATAATCCATAGCCGATCACTACTAGCATAAAATAATTACTCTCAATCATCGTTAACGACATTAATAAGGCTCCCAAAGTAGAGATTATAGCCCCAAGTATCATGGGCTTCTTGGGCCCGACTTTTTGCAAAAGTTTTTCTCCAACTCGAATCATCAACAAGACTAATACTAAGTAACTGATCGACAAACTTCCCGTTTTAACAGCCGATAATCCTCTGGATTGTTGAACATATGAATTAACAACCAGTAACGTTCCAATCATTGCATTTAGAAGAAAATTTGATATCACGGCTGTTAAATAACTTCTATTAGTAAACAGTTTAAAATCAACAAACTTATTAACAATTTTCTTTTCCAATTTAAAAAATGCTAAACCACTTATTAACAAGACAATTATTAATATTGACCCCATTAAACTGAATTTAAACAACAATCCATTTGAAATCAAAATATTTAGATTCAATACAAAAACTATAAAAACAAACATGCCTAACCAATCAAAAGGCCTTAAATCCCCAGACTCTATTTTTGATTCCGGAGTTTTCCATATTAGAATCCCACTTACAATGGAAAATATAATTGAAATGACAAATACATATTTCCAGCCAAAATTACTATCTACAAACCCACCAAAAAAGGAACATAATCCCGATCCTCCCCATGATCCAATCGACCAATAACTTAGTGCTCGCTGACGAATATCATCATGATAATATTCCTTTATCAAGGCGATTGTTGCCGGCATAATGCATGCGGCTGAGATTCCTTGTAAAATTCGTCCTAAAATAAATAATACTGAGCCATTAGCGATGATCAGTGCTAGTGAACCAATAATATTAAGTACGATTCCCAAATAAGTAGTTCTAACTCTTCCCAATCTATCTGCCAAACCACCGGCTACAACAATAAAAATACCCGAAAAAAGACTAGTAATTGATATCCCCGTATTCAAAATTCCAGATGATATTTGCAGATCAACTTGTACATCCGGTGCCATATTCAATAATGATTGAGCAAAAAGCCAGTAAGTCAATACACTTAAAACTATTCCCAGAAGTAATTTGTTGGTTCCCTGATATTCTTTATCCATTAGTCACCTCAAACATTTCAGATGCAACGTAAGTATACAGAATAATGTAAGCGTGAACAAAGTATATGCAAAAAGAAACCTCTAAAATTCATTTTTCTTAAATTTCAAATATATCACTCCAGAAAAGGCCATAATTCCAACAAAACTTAGGATCGATTTTTTATTACCGGTTTGAGGTAATATTTGATGTTTCATCACAGGTGCTGCAACAGTGGCTCTGTGACTAACTGGTGGAAAGTTTCCCGTCTGATTTTCTTTATTTTGTAGTTTATTTTCTTCAGGAACATTTTTCTTAATAGCCGAAGTTCCGTCATCAACCTGTAATCCAAAAATTGACTCTTTATGTTTTGGTAGTGGCTTATTAATAGGTTTTGGTTTCAAAATAGGTTTAGGACTAGGCTTACTTACAACACTATTATGCGTATTATTTACTACATACTTTTGATTAAATTTATTATTTTTTTCAAATAGATCACCCATTTGCAATAATAATCGATCATTGTTTCTGGCGGCATTGAATTGAATCCCCAATGGTAATCCTGCCGCTGAAACAAACGTTGGCAAACTAATGGCGGGTTCCCCAGTTAAATTTGAGATCTGTGTGAATGGTGAATACGTCAATGCTGGCATCCACTGATCCAATACCAATTTAGTTTTATCCTCCTTGGATAATCCATCCATACTTCTAATGCGTTTTTCTAAACTATCAGTCATCAGCGGATCACCAATTTTTGGTGCCGTTGAAGCTGTGGTAGGAGTAAGGAAAATAGGATATTTTTGATGAAATTGCTGCATTTGCTCTGTCAATTTGTTAACCGAGTCCCAGGCATCCAAAACATCATCTTTACTAATAGACTGACCTAATTGATAAATAGCCCACGTGGTTAAATCAACATCCCCAATTTCCAAGTCTCTTTTCAATTTGTTATTAGCCAAATAATTTATTATTCCTGAAGAACCGGCACCGATAATATCATAATCGTTCATCAATTCCGTTCCATTGATCGGATATTTAACCTCTTCTACTTGATATCCTTGATGCTTCAAGAAATCTACAGCATTTTGGACTGCCCTTTTAGCATCTGCACTAACTGGAGTATTGACTGGGGATTCTGTCGTGTAAGCTATCTTAATTATTTTAGGATCTAATTTAACATCACTAGCTGTTCCATTAGAGAAATCCTCAAATAATTTTTTTGTATCAGACATTGTTTTAGTTTCAGCAAAATGACTTGTTTGATTGTGCTCAGATTTAGAATCAAATTTGGTAACTGCTCGTGATGGCTTAAATCCAATAACTCCATTCCATGAAGCAGGTATTCTAATTGAGCCACCAGAATCACTTCCAGTAGCAACTGGTGCGTATCCTGCTGCGACTCCACTAGCAGAACCACCTGATGAACCACCAGCCTGATATTTAGAATTATATGGGCTACCTGTTGGTCCATATAATTTTGAATCAGTAACATTCTTTATACCCATCTCAGGAAAATTAGTCTGACCAATAACAATAAATCCTTCATCTTGAAACGCCTTAGTTATCCGACTAGTCCCTTGTGTAATAACGTCCTTTTCAAAATACAATCCATTCGTATTACTGCCACCTTTAATCGTATGTCCCAATCCCTTCAATAAAATTGGAACCCCTAAAAATGGTTGTCCAGTATCCTGTATCTCACTCGCCTCTTTTAAGGCATCATCCTTTCTTAAAGTTATCATTGCATGTAAACTACTATCCTGCTTTTCGATCTCTTGATATGCAAATTTAACTAATTGCACACTCGTAACTTTTTTGTTACGAATAGCCTCTGCCAATTGTAATGCTGAGCTGTTCTCATAATCCCTAATAGTAAAACTACTTGTATTTTCGACCGGAGTACTTGTTTGGTCTGCTAGAACAATTTGAGCTGGTGAACCAATGGTGAATAACATCAATAGCAAGATGATTTTTCTTATCTTACTATCCCAAGTATGGTGTTTCATCCTTATACCTCCCTGAATCATATCAACAACATACGTTAGTTAATTTTTATATACAATTCAAAGGCCCTCAAATTGGCGTTTCGACAAACTTACTCAATCTTTTTGAATAAATCGTTTGACAAATGATTCGGTACCGAACTATAATGCTGAGTGAAATAAAGATTCGGTACCGAATCAATTTAAAAAAAGAGGAAACTACAATGAATGAATTAACAAATAGATTAATGAAACAATTAAATTTTGTCAGTCAAGCAGGTAATAACTTTATGCACCAAAATAAACAACGTCTTACTGGACAACAAAGAGTTCTAGCAATTCTACGTTTAGAGGATGGATTAAGTCAAAGCTACTTAGGTGACATTTTAAACCTTCGTCCAAGTTCAATTGCCGAGTTATTGAAAAAGCTTGAACTATCAGACGATATTATTAGAAAAGAGGACGAAAAGGATAAGCGCAATAAGTTAGTTTATTTGACTGAAAAAGGTCAAAAAAAAGCCGACGATAATGCTCATCAAAAGAATGAAGATAGTAACAACGACTTTTTCGCAGGTTTAAATGATGAAGAAAAGGAACAATTTGGAACTTATCTTCAGAAAATATCCGATGGTTGGAGTGAAGAATTTAAACAACAATCATCTCGTTTTGTAGATCCGATGGATCGCATGAAGAATATGCAAAAAGTTCATGCCACCATGATGGAAAAATTTGGTGATGATTGGGAAAACATGTCACCTGATGAAATGCGTAAAGTTATGCACAGAGCTATGCGTGATAGTGAATATTGTGGTCCTCGCGGTGGCCTTATGCCTGGACGTGGAAGAAACTTCCGTCATGATTTTAGACATGGCAAAGAATTTTATTAAAATTTAGAGGTAAAACAATGCACAATCATTCAATGGTAATGGAAGACTTACCAAAGACTAAAGGAAATATGAAAATTAAAGATTTTCTCAAACTTATCAACAGTGTTAATCCTAAAAAAGCCATTTTTATTTTAGGGTTGCTGTTAAGTTTAGTAACTAGTGGTGCAAGTTTAGTCGTACCACAATTGACTAAGGGACTAGTCGATACTAGTAATTTGGCAAAAATAGATGGACGAATGCTTTGGGTTCTAATTTTGGCCTTTGTTGTTCAATTAGGATTTGGAACCATCGGAGGGTTCCTGCTACGTTATGTCGGTGAAAGTGCCGTTAAAACACTTAGAGAAAGACTTTGGAATCATCTTTTAAAATTACCAGTTGGTTATTTTGATGACCACAAATCTGGTGAGAGCAGCTCTCGTTTAGTAAATGATACAACCGTTATAAAAGAGTTGGTGACATCCCAATTCCCTAACTTTATTACTGGCGGAATCCAATTAATCGGATCAATGATTATTCTCTTTTTGATGGATTGGAAAATGGCAGCGATCATGTTCAGTGCCGTGCCAATTTTCGTTTTGATCTTACTTCCTGTTGGACGAATTCTTTCTAAATTAGGTCGTCAATTACAGGCCGCAACTGCTGATTTTAACGCTGATGCTAGTGAGAAACTATCTGAAGTACGCTTGATCAAAGCCAGTAATGGTGAGAATTTTGAGAAATCTACCGGTGGCAACTTTATTAACAAGATATTCACTTTAGGCGTTAAGGATGCCAAAGTTGAAGCTGTATTACAACCTATTATGATGACAGCAATGTTAGGAATATTTGTCGGTATCTTAGGATATGGTGCTGTCAGAGTTTCTGCTGGAACTTTAACAAGTGGCTCATTGGTCGCATTCCTACTGTATCTATTCAACATTATTGCTCCTATAACTAACTTTGCAACCTTCTTCTCACAGGTACAAAAAGCCATGGGATCAACTCAACGTGTTCAAGAAATTCTTAATACTGATCTTGAAACAGTTGAAACTGGTGCAACAATTGATGTTGAAGGTAAATCAATTCAAGCAACTAATCTTTCCTTCAGTTATTCAACTGAACATCCTATTTTAAAAAATGTTTCATTTGAAGCCAAACCCAACACAGTTATCGCTTTTGCAGGGCCTAGTGGTGGCGGTAAATCAACCATTTTCTCCTTACTCGAACGATTCTACGAACCGGATTTTGGAACAATCACTGTTGGTGATACCCAGATTCAAGATATCAACTTAAGTAGTTGGCGTTCTCAAATCGGCTACGTTTCTCAAGACAGTGCTGTTTTTGCCGGCAGTATTCGTGATAATTTACAATACGGTCTTGATGAAAAACTAACTGACGAACAATTATGGCATGGATTGGAACTGGCCTACGCTAATCAGTTTGTCAAAGAATTTCCTGAACAATTAGACACACAAATTGGTGAACGAGGTGTTAAATTGTCAGGTGGTCAAAAGCAACGAATTGCTATTGCACGTGCTTTCTTGCGTGATCCAAAAATTCTAATGCTTGATGAAGCAACAGCTAGTTTGGACTCACAATCGGAAGAAAAAGTTCAACGTGCTTTAGATCAATTAATGGTTGGCAGAACGACTCTTGTAATTGCGCACAGACTATCCACAATTGTTAATGCCGACCAAATCTACTTCATTGAACATGGGAAAGTTACAGGCCATGGAACACACAGTGAATTGATAAATAATCATGAACTATACGCTCAATACGTACAAGAACAAATGGTAAATTAAAAAGTGTACCCAAACATTGTCTGTTTTAAAGTATTAATATAAAAATGACAGTAATCAAAATTGATTACTGTCATTTTTTTAATCTTCAAATTTTGGAAAACCATTTACAGAATTCAATAACGGCATTTGTGATTTCAAAAGATCAAAAGCAAACTTATCATCATATAGCCAAGCTTTTATCTGATTCTTTTTTAAAATCAAAGGCATTCTATCATGAATTTTAACGATAGAATTGTTTGGTTTAGTTGTTAACAGACAACTACAAGGCGACTCATTAAAATAGTCGTAGAAACCAGCAATATACATTGTATCTGGTTTCTTACCATAGTTGAACCAATAACGTTGCTTGTCTGCAGTCCATTCGAAAAACCCCGTTGTAGGATAGACACAGCGGTGTTCCTTAAAGCCTCTAGTAAACATCTGCTTTTGAACAACGGTCTCTGATCTTGCATTAATGATGGATTGCCCAGGTTTAAAACTTGGATATCCCCACTTCATAGCAATGACCTTCACCTGCTGTAATCCTGCGACTATAACTGCTGTTTCATCGGTAGGAAAAATTTCACCAGTTTTAGGATCATATCCCTCTGCCTTGGCCAATTGATAAATTCTTTCTATTTCCGCATTTTCAGTTGGTTGAAACATATAACGCCCACACATAGAAACAGCCTCCTTCATGAATATATTTATACTTTCATTTTACACTTATGAATAAAAAAAACACCCACCAAAAGGTGAGCGTCCAAAGTGTAATATCTGGAATATATTAACGTTTTGAAAATTGTGAAGCTTTACGAGCTTTCTTCAAACCTGGCTTCTTACGTTCCTTCATACGAGGGTCACGTGTTAAGAATCCAGCTGATTTAAGAGTAGGTCTGAAGTCTGGATCAACTTCTAGAAGTGCTCTAGCAATACCATGTCTGATTGCTCCAGCTTGTCCTGAAAAACCACCGCCGTTAACGTTAGCAATAACGTCGTAACTTGCGCCTGTTTCAGTAATATCTAATGGTTGTTTCATATCAGCAATCAAATTGTCAAAAGGAATGTAATCTTTGACATCACGTTTGTTGATAGTAATTTTTCCGTTTCCGGGAACTAATAGAACACGAGCCGTTGAATCTTTACGACGGCCTGTTCCAGCATATGATACTTGTGCCAAAATGTTTTCCTCCTTAAATTAGTTTGTTGATATCCAACTCTTCTGGATTTTGTGCTTGGTTTTTGTGCTCTGGACCTGCATATACATGCAACTTCATGATTTCTTGGCGACCAAGACTGTTCTTAGGTAGCATACCGCGAATTGAGTCTTCAACAAACAACTCAGGTTTTGTTGCTCTCTTTTCGCCGGCACTAATGCTCTTCAAACCACCTGGATGATCTGAGTGAGAATAATAAATTTTTCCCTTGGCTTTTTTACCTGTTAATTTTACTTTATCTGCATTGATGATAATCACATTATCACCTGTATCAACGTTAGGTGTGTAAGTTGGCTTGTTCTTACCTCTAAGAATTGAAGCTACAACTGATGAAAGTCTACCTAAAACGACATCTTCACCATCGATTACATACCATTTACGTTCAACTTCACTTGCTTTTGCTAATGGTGTTGTACGCATAATTTCCTCCAGTTTCTCGTCTGTTTGACACTCAATAAGTTTCCGGGGCTCATCGTGGGGCAAACAATACCAACAACAATAATACTTGGTATTTGCCTATAAGTCAATAATTATCCACAGATAAATTTTAGTAAAATACTTCTTTTAAATAGAGTCCGCTAGCAGGCGCAGTTCCACGTGCCTGTTGACGATCCTTGACTTCGTAAAGTCGCAATAAATCGTGAACATCACGACGTCCATTACCAATCTCTAGCAATGTAGCAACTAAGATCCGGACCATATTATATAGGAAACCATTACCTGTAAATTCAAAGATCAGTTCATTTTGAGATGCATTGTATTGCATACTAGCATTGTAAATAGTTCTAACTTTATTTTCAATCACACCACCAGAAGCCGCGAAACTACTAAAGTCATGTGTTCCTTTCAGATCCTCTAATGCGGACTCGATTCTCTTAAAATCAAGTTTATATGGATAATGTCCTGTGTAAAACCTTTTAAAGGGATCGGTATATTTTCCACAGTCAACACGATATTGATAAGTTTTTCTCTTAACTCCAAAGCGTGCATGGAAAGTTTCATCGACTACTTCAGAGTTTTTAACGATCACATCCAAAGGCATCAACGAATTGATTGCTTTTAACATATTATCGGCTGGAATCTCACCTGGATAGTCAAAGTGGACCACTTGTCCTAGAGCATGTACACCTGCATCGGTACGCCCTGATCCAAAAACATCGATCTGTTTTCCTTTAGTCATTTTAAAAAGAGCCTTTTCCAAGACTCCTTGAACGGTTCTTAATTTAGGTTGTCTTTGAAAGCCATGAAACTTAGCTCCATCATAAGCAACTGTTAATTTATATCTTGTCATCTAATAACTCCGAATAAATAATAGAATAATTGTTATCAACAGCATCACAATAAGCGACATATAATCACGTTTGGACCAGCTAAGGACTCGATACTTACTACGACCCTCACCATCCTTATAACCACGAGACTCCATTGCAATTGCTAAATCATATGCTATCGAAAAGCTGCTGACAAATAGTGGGATCAAAATTGGTACAAACGACTTGATACGTTGCATAATTCCGCCTTCACCAAAGTCCACACCACGAGCTCGTTGTGCATCCATGATTTTCGTTGTTTCATCGATCAATAAAGGAACAAATCTCAAAGCAATCGACAACATCAAAGCCACTTGGGTAACTGGGAATTTAATTACTTTTAATGGCTTTAGGATACTCTCGATCGAATCAGATATTTCAATCGGCGTCGTAGTCAAAGTCAAGAGTGTGGAAATAAATATGATCAGTACAAATCTAATGAAAATATAAGCAGCAATCCTCATACCGTCTGTGGATAAAGTAAAAATTCCCCAATGCCACATTGGATTATCACTAGGCGTAAAGAATAGTTGTAATAAAACTGTGAACAAAATCAGCCACAGCATCGGTCGCAATCCTTTAATAAAGAATCCTAAGTTGATTTTTGAAATATATACTGCAAATAAGACAAATAACAAAAGAAACCCATATGACGCAACGTTATTTGCTAGAAATACAATACCAATAAAATAAAATGTTATTAAAAATTTCCCTCGTGGATCCAGTCGGTAAATTATCGAATCCCCAGGCAAATATCTACCGATTATTAATTTATTCATTTAATCACCATGAACTTGTCGTTTTATTTCAGTTGTTAACTCACTGATTGTAATGGGTAATTGTGGAAAAGAAAAATTCTTTTCAGCTAGTTTCTGTGCAAAAGCAGCACTTCGCGGCAAAGTTAAGATATCATCTGTTAATAAACTTTTATCATTGAAGATATCCTTTGGCTTACCCACAGCTTTAACCTTAGCATCGTGGATAACTACCATTTCTTCCGCATAATTAGCCACATCGTCCATATTATGCGTAATTAGGATAATTGTTCTGCCCTGCTCTTGCAAGTTCTTAAATAGGTCCATAATCTCTTTTCGGCCAACCGGGTCTAATCCGGCTGTTGGTTCATCAAGAATAATGGTTTCCGGTTCACTAGCTAAGACACCAGCAATAGCAACACGACGCATCTGTCCCCCAGATAAGTCAAATGGTGACTTTTCTAAATATTCCTCTCCCAAACCAACTAATTCTATCATTTTATGAGCTGATTTCTTAGCATCAGCCTCTGACATGCCGAAATTCATTGGACCAAACATGATATCTTTTTCCACAGTATCCTCAAATAACTGACTTTCAGGGAACTGAAAAACCATACCAACATTTTTACGCAATGGCTTCAAATTTTTATTGTTTGTTTCCGGAGTAATTTCACGATCGCCAACTAAAATCGTTCCCGAGGTTGGTTTAAGTAACGCATTAATATGACGCACTAAAGTTGACTTACCACTGCCGGTTTTACCAACAATGGCGGTAAACCTCTTATCGTGGATCGTTAACGAGACATCATCCAATCCCAGCCCTTCAAGCGGACTATTTGCTTCATATGATTGAGTTAAATTTTTGAAGATAATTTCCATATGTTTTCAATTAGCTCCTCTTCATTTAAATAGCCCTCAGGCAATTTTAATTCGTCCTTAAGTAAATATGCCACTTGACTTGAAAAAGGCTCCTCTAGTCCATAATTCGTCAATTTATGGCCCATATCGTAAATGGTCTTAGGGGAGGCCTTCTGGACGACTTCTCCGTCCCGTAAAATTACAATTCTTTCGGATAGCTCAGTTTCTTCAATATCGTGAGTAATCGAAATAATAGTCATATTCTGTTCTTCACGTAATTGTTTTACCAAATTTAAGACAGTTTTGCGACCATTAGGATCGAGCATACTTGTCGATTCATCCATAATAATTATCGAAGGCTTGGTCGCTAAAACACCAGCAATCGCAACACGTTGTTTTTGACCACCAGAAAGTGATTGTGGATCACGGGTTTTATAGTCTTGCATATCGACCATTTTAAGTGCTGCATCGACCTCTTTGACCATTTCATCTCTGGGAATACCTTGATTTTCCAATCCAAAGGCAACATCATCTTCAACCGTGGCACCAACAAATTGATGATCTGGATTCTGAAAAACAATTCCAATTTTTGAGCGGATCTCCCAAATATTTTTTTCGTTAACTTCCTGACCATCGACAATAATACTTCCAGTCTCACTTTCGATCAAACCATCGATCAATTTGGCCAAAGTAGATTTTCCACTACCATTTTTGCCAACAATAGATAACCATTCATTACGATAAATATCCAAAGAAAGCCCGTTGATGGCTGGCCTCTTTGCTTCTGGATATGTATATGTAACATCTTTAATTGAGATTATATTTTCCAATTTAGTACCCCTTATAATATGCTAATTCTATCATATCGAAAAAAATACATTTTGGGTAAAAAAAAATCATTCGACAAATTAGTGTCCCTTTTACAAAGGATCTCAGAGATAGACTTGGCATTTGCCATCATCTTAACACTCACTAATTTATCAGAATGACTGATTTTTTATTAATAAACGATTATTAATTAAACTAGTTCAATAATAACCATTGGAGCTGCATCGCCACGGCGAGGTGCAGTCTTCAAAATACGTGTATATCCACCGTTACGATCTTCGTAACGAGGTGCAATATCACTGAACAATTTTTGAAGTGCTGATTGAATAACAACCGCATCATCATCTTCTGTAATATTAGCAACTTCGTTTCTAACGTAAGCAGCAGCTAAACGACGAGCATGTAAGTCGCCACGTTTACCTAAGGTAATCATTTTGTCGGTTGTACGACTGATTTCCTTAGCACGAGTTTCAGTTGTAACAATACGTTCATTAATGATTAAATCAGTAGTTAAATCGCGTAACATTGCTTTTCTTTGAGAACTTGTACGTCCTAATTTACGGTAGCCCATGTCTATACCTCCTGTTTAAATTTAACTTTTAGTCTTCTTGCTTTAATGACAATCCAAGATCAGATAACTTTTCTTTAACTTCAACTAATGACTTACGTCCAAGATTACGAACACGCATCATATCAGCTTCAGATTTTTCAGTAAGCTCTTGCACAGTATTAATACCGGCACGCTTCAAACAATTGTATGAACGAACTGATAGGTCCAATTCTTCAATTGTCATTTCAAGTTTCTTCTCTTTTTGTGTTTCTTCTTTTTCAATCATCATATCAGCGCTCTTAGCTTCTTCTGTAAGGTTCACAAAACTAGTTAAGTGTTCCGTAAGAATTTTAGCAGATAAACTAATAGCTTCTCGTGGTCCAATAGAACCATTTGTCCAGATATCAATGGTCAACTTATCAAAGTCGTTTCTCTTACCCACACGAGTGTTTTCAACCTGGTAGTTAACCTTATCTACTGGAGTAAATATTGAGTCAACTGGTAAAACACCGATAGGTGTTTCGTCGGTTTTATTTTGTTCTGCAGGAGTATATCCACGACCATTTTTAATAGTTAATTGCATTTGGAAATGTCCACCCTCGGAAACAGTACAAATAAATTGTTCTGGGTCAAGGATCTCTAAATCATCATCAGCTTTAATATCTTTAGCTGTAACAGTGGCTGGGCCGACTACGTCAACTTCAGCTTTAAGTCCGTCTTCAGCATGAGATTTCAAGTTTAACTTTTTAACGTTAAGCACAATTTGTGTAACGTCTTCAATTACACCATCAATAGCTGTGAATTCATGCAATACGCCATCTATTTGAATGTCTGATACCGCTGTACCAGGTAATGATGCAAGCAAAACTCTACGTAGAGAGTTTCCAAGTGTTGTACCATATCCTCTTTCCAACGGTTCGATTATATATTTACCATAGTCACTACTCTCTTCGACAGCAGTGATCGTTGGCTTTTCAAATTCGATCATTCGGTTAGTTCCCCTTTCAAAACGAAATGTGTGTAGCTTAGTTCATATGGGTATAAAACCAAAACCATTCTATACACGACGACGCTTTGGAGGACGTGAACCATTATGTGGAACTGGTGTAACGTCACGAATTGCTGTAATTTCCAATCCAGTAGATTGTAATGAACGAATTGCAGCTTCACGACCTGAACCAGGACCTTTAACAGCTACTTCAACTGTTTTCATACCTTGTTCCATTGATTCTTTAGCAGCAGCTTCACCAGCCATTTGTGCAGCAAATGGTGTTGATTTACGGCTTCCTTTGAATCCTAATGCACCAGCTGATGACCATGAAACAGCGTTTCCGTTGACATCAGTGATCATAACTAGAGTGTTATTGAAAGTAGAGTGGATATGTGCAACTCCGGCTTCAATATGTTTCTTAGTACGGCGTTTACGACCTTTGTTTTGTGCCATGAATTAACCTCCTATCTTATAATTACTTCTTCTTACCCGCGATAGATACTTTCTTACCCTTACGAGTTCTTGCATTATTCTTTGTGTTTTGACCTCTAACGGGCAATCCACGTCTGTGTCTCATACCACGATATGAGCCAATTTCTTGTAGTCTCTTGATATTCATGCTTACTTCACGACGTAAGTCACCTTCAACACGTACTTTGTCAACTTCTGCACGGATCTTGTCTTCTTGATCAGGAGTTAAATCTCTTGTACGAACGTCTTCGGAAACGTCAGCATCTTTAAGCACTTTTTGAGCTGTTGTATTACCAATACCAAAAATGTATGTTAAGGCAATAACGATTCTCTTATCACGAGGTAAATCTACACCTGCTATACGAGCCATTAATTGCACCTCCTATATTTATATTATCCTTGTCTTTGTTTGTGTTTTGGATCTGCAGAGCAAATAACCATGACGCGTCCACGTCTCTTGATTACCTTACAATGCTCACACATAGGTTTAACGGATGGTCTTACTTTCATGTTGGAACCTCCATTCCATTAAAAATGAATTATTATCTGTATCTATATGTAATTCTTCCCTTGGTTAAATCATAAGGGGATAATTCCACGGTAACCTTGTCACCGGGCAAAATTCTGATATAGTGCATACGGATTTTACCTGATACATGAGCCAATACTGTTGCCCCATTTTCAAGTTTTACCTTAAACATTGCATTAGGCAATGTTTCTGAAATTGTACCTTCTACTTCAATGACATCTTCTTTTGCCAAAGACATTAACCTCCATCGGGATGAAATTCGCCTGCATATACCGCGAAATTATACAATAATTTTTTAGTTATGTAAACAATTCAAAGTAAAAAGTTTTACAGACTTTGTAAAACTTTCTTCACTTCGTTATAAACTTCATCTATTTCTTGTTCACCATTGACCTTATATAACAAGCTTAACTTGTCATAAAAATCAATTAATGGTGTATTCATTTCAATATTAACTTTTAATCTATTCTTTACAGTTTCTGGTTTATCATCTTCACGTTGATAGAATTCGTGTCCGCCACAGACGTCACATGTTCCTTCAACCTTTGTAGGATTATAAATTTTATGATAAGTTGCTCCACATTTAGAACAAATATATCTTCCAGATAAACGATCAACTAATGATTCAGGCTTTACATCAATATAGATGACAGCATCTATTGGTTTGTTTACATTCTTTGCAATTGTCTGTAAAGCATTTGCCTGTTCAAGAGTTCTCGGAAATCCATCAAGCATATATCCATTCTTTTGAACGTCATCTTTAGCCAAACGCTCTTCAACAATAGCTTCGGTAACGTCGTCAGGAACTAACTCACCTTTGTCCATAAAACCCTTGGCCTTTAGACCAACTTCGGTTTCATCAGCCATTGCTTGTCTAAACATATCACCAGTTGAAATATGAACTACATTAAAATCTTCAACAATTTTTTCAGCTTGAGTACCTTTACCAGCTCCGGGTAAACCCATCAATACGATATTCATTGTCACATCTCCTATTATCTAATAAACCCAACGTATTCACGCTTCATTAATAGACCTCTTAATTGACGATCCATTTCCAATGCTACACCAACTATAATCAATAAACTTGTACCACCAAGTCCGATGGACTGAGGTAAGCCAAAAAGATTAGCGGCTAGTAATGGAAGCAATGAAACCAATCCTAAGAATACTGAACCAACAGTTGACAACTTCATCAAAATGCTTGACATGAACTTAATTGTTTCATTGCCAGGCCAGACACCAGGGATATAAGCCCCTTGCTTCTGTAAGTTTTCTGCGAGTTTTTCAGGATTTACTTGAACAAATGCATAGAAGAATGTGAATAACACAATCAGCAATGTGTATAGCAGGGATCCTGTTGTTGTCTGCATACTGAATATATTTGTTAATACTTGATACCATGTATCCTCACTGTGATTTGCCTGAAACGCCATCAAAATTGTTTGAGGTGTAACGATAAATGAACTAGCAAAGATAACGGGAATAACACCAGCAACGTTAACTTTCAACGGTAGAAAACTTTCACTACCACTTCCGGCTGCACGTCTTGTATATTGAATTGGAACTCTTCTGTTAGCTTGTTGTACATATGTAACAAATTGTACAACGATCAGAACAGCTATAACCAATCCAACCATGAATGCAATATTCTTAACTAAGTCAGCGGAACTTGAGTTGATCACGTTGTCACGGTAAATTTGGTAAACTCCGTTAGGGAATCTAGCAATAATACCGGCAAAGATGATAACAGAAACTCCGTTACCTAATCCTTTATCGGTGATTTGTTCACCAATCCAAGTAAGCAACATTGTACCACCGGTCAAAATAACACCAATAGTAGCAAATGATTGAATATTAGGAGATTTTACAAGTCCTAAACCACTAAGTTGATTAAACCCAGCAGTAATTCCGATTGATTGAACAAAACCTAAAACAATCGTCAAATATCTCGTTACTTGATTTAGTTTTCTACGACCGACCTCACCTTGTTTACTCCACTCAACAAACTTTGGAACGATGTCCATCTGCAAAAGTTGAACAACAATTTGTGCGGTGATAAATGGTGAAACACCCATTGAGAAAATAGAATAATTTGCAAGACCACCACCGGTAACAGTATCTAGTAGGGGAACTAACCCTGAAGAACTAACCTTGTCCATTGCCGCAGCATTGACCCCAGGTACCGTAATTTGTGATCCCAAACGATAGATAACAAGTAACAACAAGGTAAAGAGGATCTTTTGACGGATCTCCTTCACCTTTAGAGCATCTTTGATAGTTTTAAGCATTAGATCACCTCTACAGTTCCACCAGCAGCTTCAATTGCTTTTTTAGCAGCTTCAGAAACTTTTGTAACTTTAACTGTTAATTTAGCACTAACTTCTCCGTTAGCAAGTAATTTAACTCCGTTGAATTGTTTCTTAACAATTCCAGCTTCTTTTAATGTATCAACATTAACATCAGCACCGTCATTAAATTTGCTTAAATCTTTAAGGTTTACAATAGCGTATTCCTTGCGATTGATATTCTTGAATCCACGCTTTGGCATACGACGGAACAATGGCATTTGTCCACCTTCAAAACCAATACGTGTTTTACCACCTGATCTAGCTAATTGACCTTTTTGTCCACGACCAGCAGTTTTACCTTGGCCACTTGAAGTACCACGACCTAGACGCTTTCTTGAGTGTCTTGAGCCAGCACTTGGCTTAAGTTCGTTTAGTTCCATTCTTGCACCTCCTAATCTTTTAAAATTTATTAATCTTTAACTTCTTCAACGCTAACTAGATGAGCGATTTTTAATACAGCACCACGGATAGCAGGATCGTCCGGCTTAACAACTGAGCTATTGACTCTTCCGAGCCCTAGTTCTTTAACAATTGTACGTTGAGCAGGAAGGCGGTGAGCTGCACTTCTAATAAGAGTAATCTTAAGTTTAGCCATAATTACGCACCTTTCTTTTAGTTAAGCAATTCTTGGGCTGAAATTCCGCGCATCTCAGAAACGCTTTCAGCTGTCTTAATTTCTTTTAATCCTTCGATTGTTGCACGAATAACATTGATTGGTGTATTTCTACCAAGTGACTTACTTGTAATATCACCAACACCAGCTAATTCGAGAACGGCACGAACAGCACCACCGGCTGCAATACCAGAACCTTCGACAGCAGGCTTCAACATAATTCTACCAGCACCGAATCTACCAATAACTTCGTGAGGAATAGTTGAACCAACCATAGGAACATTAATTAAGTTCTTTTTGGCATCTTCAACAGCCTTACGAATGGCTTCGGGAACTTCTTGAGCTTTACCAGTTCCGAATCCAACGTGACCAGCTTTGTCACCAACGATTACGATAGCAGCAAAACGTAGACGGCGTCCACCTTTAACAACCTTTGTGACACGGTTGATTGAGACAACGCGATCTTCTAATTCCATTTGAGATGGATCGATATATGTCATAAATTTGGTTTCCTCCTTCTAGAATTTTAGCCCATTTTCACGAGCTGCTTCAGCAAGACTTTGTACACGACCATGGTAGATATATCCGCCACGATCAAAGACAACTTCACTGACTTTAGCATCTTGTGCTCTTTTGGCAACTAATGCACCAACGGTTGAAGCTTCATCAACTTTAGAACCGTCTTTTACCTCTTTATCAAGAGATGAGGCACTTGCTAGCGTTACACCCTTTACGTCATCAATTACTTGAGCGTAAATGTTTTTATTAGAACGGAAAACGTTTAAGCGTGGGCGCTCAGCAGTACCAGAAATCTTGGCACGCACACGTTTTTGGCGCTTTTGACGTGCTTTATTTTTATCTGGTTTAGAAATCACAATTTTCACCTCATACTAATTATTTACTATTTACCAGTTTTACCTTCTTTACGACGAACGTATTCATCAACATAACGAATACCTTTACCCTTATATGGTTCTGGGGGACGTACGTCGCGGATAATGGCAGCAAATTGGCCAACCCTTTGTTTACTGATACCAGAAATATTGATTTCAGTATTTGAAGGTGATTCAATCTTGATGCCCTTAGGTGCATCCATAACTACAGGATGTGAGAAACCAACAGAAAGTGTTAGTGTGTCACCCTTAACTTGTGCACGGTAACCAACACCTCTAAGTTCAAGCTTCTTTTCGAAACCTTCAGTAACACCAAGAACCATGTTGTTAAGGTTTGAACGCATTGTTCCGTGAAGGGCTTTATCATTATCACTTTCACGATCGAACTTAGCTTCGTTACCTTCAAGAGTTAACTTGATTTTTGGTTCAAAATGTCTTGTTAATTCACCCTTAGGGCCTTTAACAGTAATATCTTCATCTTTTTTAGTAATTGTAACTCCTTCAGGGATTTCAATTACTTTATAACCGATACGACTCAAATTCGTGCACCTCCTTATCTTTTAAAAATTTTACCAAATATATGCAAGAACTTCGCCACCAACACGTTGTGCTCGGGCTTGTTTGTCAGTTACAACACCTTTTGATGTTGAAAGGATAGCAATACCTAATCCATTAAGGACCTTAGGTACATTATCTGAATCTACATAACTACGTAAACCGGGTCTTGAAATACGTTTCAAACCAGTAATTACACGTTGTTGATCCTTACCATACTTTAAGACGATACGAATAACATTTTGTTTGTTATCTTCAATGATTTCGTAATCTTTGATAAATCCTTCATTCTTCAAGATCTCTGTCATGCTCTTCTTAATGTTTGAAGCAGGAACTTCTAGAGACTCATGTTTAACCATATTTGCGTTACGGATTCTTGTAAGAAAATCCGCAATAGGATCTGTCATGACCATTTATTTTACCTCCTCTTTTAATATCTTACCAACTAGCTTTTCTCATGCCAGGAATTTGACCTTTATGGGCCAATTCGCGAAGGCAAACACGGCAAAGCTTGAACTTACGATATACAGAATGTGGACGACCACAACGTTCGCAACGTGTGTACTCTTGTGAAGAGAACTTAGCAGGTCTGTGATTACGTACTACTTGAGACTTCTTAGCCATTGAATTTGACCTCCATTAATTATTTTGAAAATGGCATTCCTAATTGTGATAATAATTCACGTGATTCTTCATCGGTGTCAGCTGTTGTAACAATAACGATGTCCAATCCACGAATTTTGTTAACCTTATCATAATCGATTTCTGGGAAAACCAATTGTTCTTTAATACCTAGTGTATAGTTACCACGACCATCGAATGAACGAGTACCTACACCGTGAAAATCACGAACACGAGGTAAAGCGATATTAATTAACTTGTCAAGGAAGTCATACATACGGTCACCACGAAGTGTAACCTTAGCACCGATTGACATACCTTCACGTAATCTGAATCCGGCGATAGATTTCTTAGCCTTTGTGATCAAAGGTTTTTGACCAGATATAAGACCTAATTCTTCTACTGCTTCATCAAGATTCTTTGAGTTAGCAATAGCATCACCAACACCCATGTTTAAAACGATCTTGTCAATCTTTGGTGTTTGCATGTTAGATGTGTAATTGAATTTTTCCATCATTGATGGTGTAATTTCTTTTACATACATTTCTTTTAATGCATTAGCCATTTAGTTTTCTCCTTTCTTACTTGTCTTCTTTATCAGACGATTTCTTTACAACTTTTACGTTAGTTACGCTAATAGCTTTCTCAACATCAGCGATTCCGCCTTGAGGTTGTGTATTGCTTGGCTTTGAATGCTTCTTAACGACATTCACACCTGCAACGATAACTTTGTTTTCACGTGGCAAAGCCTTTTTAACTACGCCTTGTGTACCTTTGCTATCACCGGCAATAACGACAACATTGTCTCCAGTTTTTACAAACACTATTCAGCACCTCCTGAATTATATTGATCTTTTTATAGAACTTCTGGTGCTAATGATACGATCTTCATAAAATCATTATCACGTAATTCACGAGCAACAGGTCCGAAAATACGAGTTCCTCTAGGTGTCTTATCAGCGTTAATAATAACCGCAGCATTTTCATCAAATCTGATGTAAGAACCATCTGTACGGTGAGCACCGGATACAGTTCTTACGATAACTGCCTTAACGACGTCACCCTTTTTAACAACGCCACCTGGTGTTGCTTGTTTAACAGTAGCAACAATAACATCTCCGATGTTAGCTGTCTTACGGTTTGAACCACCAAGAACTTTAATAGTTAGAATTTCACGAGCTCCAGAGTTATCTGCAACTTTTAGACGACTTTCTTGTTGAATCACTTCTTGGTCCTCCTCTCATCAGTTTTAAACTAGATAATAACTGCTTTCTCGACGATATCTAATAAACGGAAGCGCTTTGTCTTTGACAAAGGTCGAGTTTCCATGATACGTACAACATCGTTAACCTTAGCTTCGTTATTCTCATCTTGAACGTAGTACTTCTTTGAATATCTTACACGCTTCTTATAAACTGGATGCTTCTTGTATGTTTCAACAACAACAACAATTGTCTTGTCCATCTTATCTGAAACAACGCGTCCTTGATATACTTTACGACTGTTACGGTCTTCTTGTTTTTCGCTCAACTTGATATCTCCCTTCCTGTTTATTATTTATCGTTGTTCTGTTGGTTTTGAACAGTTCTTAATCTTGCAATGTTCTTTCTAACAGCATTTAAACGAGCTGTATTTTCCAATTGGCCTGTGGCTTGTTGGAAGCGCAAGTTGAAAAGTTCTTCTTTATATTCTTTAACTTTATCTTGTAATTGAGCAGCAGTTAGCTCTTTGATTTCACTAGCCTTCATCAGCGCCACCTACTTCCTCACGTTTTACAAACTTTGTTCTAACTGGCAATTTGTGAGATGCAAGTCTCAAGGCTTCACGAGCAACTTCTTCAGGAACTCCACCGATTTCAAACAAGATTTTCTCACGTTTTACTGGGGCAACCCAACCTGCAGGTGCACCCTTACCAGAACCCATACGAACTCCAACACCCTTAGCGGTGTATGATTTATGAGGGAAGATTTTAATCCAAACCTTACCACCACGCTTCATGTAACGAGTCATAGCAACACGGGCTGCTTCAATTTGTCTATTAGTGATCCAGCTTGAATCGAGTGCTTTCAAACCATATTCACCAAAGGCAACACTTTTACCACCCTTAGCTTCTCCGCGCATCTTTCCACGGAATTCACGACGGTGTTTTACACGTTTTGGTACTAGCATAGATTATTCTCCTTTCTCTTCGTTTTTTGCATCTTTATGTACTGGCTTGGCTGGTAGGATTTCACCACGGTAGATCCAAGTTTTAACACCTAAATTACCATATGTAGTAGCAGCTTCTACCCATGCGTAGTCAATATCTGCACGCAATGTATGTAGAGGGACTGTTCCTTCTGTATGCCATTCTCTACGAGCCATATCGGCACCGTTTAGACGACCAGAAATTTGAACTTTAATACCTTTAGCACCTGCACGTCTTGTACGTTGAACGGCTTGACGTTGTGCGCGTCTGAATGCGATACGAGCTTCTAGTTGACGAGCAATGTTCTCACCAACAAGTTTTGCATCTAAATCAGGCTTCTTAATTTCAATAATATTAATGTGAATGTTTCTGTTAACTAGCTTATTTAGTTCATTACGTAATTTTTCAACTTCTGAACCACCCTTACCGATAACCATTCCTGGTTTTGCGGTATGAATTGAAACAGTAACGTTCTTTGCAGTACGTTCGATTTCAATTCTTGAAACGGAAGCATTTGAAAGTTTATCTTCAATATACTTACGAATTCTAAGGTCTTCATGTAAAAATGTTGAAAAGTCTTTTTCTGCGTACCATTTTGCATCCCAGTCGCGAATAACGCCGACACGGAATCCAACTGGATTAATCTTCTGACCCACTCAAATTACCTCCAATACTAATTTTTTTCACTTACTACAACAGTGATACTACTTGTTCTCTTATTGATTGGTGATGCTGAACCCTTAGCTCTTGGGCGGAAACGCTTCAAAGTTGGTCCTTCATTAACGAATGCTTCGCTAACAAATAGGTTTTGGGCATCTAAATCAAAGTTATGTTCTGCATTTGCAATTGCTGACTTAAGAGCTTTAGCAATAATTGGAGAGCCTGCTCTTGGTGTGAATTGCAACATTGCAAGTGCCTCAGCAGCATTCTTGCCTCTTATTAAATCAATAACAAGGCGAGCTTTGCGAGGTGCAATACGAACATTTTTTACTCTGGCTGTTGCAGATGTAATTTCTTGTTCTGCCATCTTTTAAGTCTCCCTTCTTATTACTTCTTTGTCTTCTTATCGTCTGTACCATGACCATGGAATGTACGTGTAGGTACAAATTCACCTAACTTGTGTCCAACCATGTCTTCTTGGATGTAAACTGGAACATGCTTACGACCATCATGAACTGCGATTGTATATCCTACGAAATTAGGAAAAATTGTTGAACGTCTTGACCATGTCTTGATAACTGACTTCTTGTCAGAATCTGCTTGTGCTTCGATCTTTTTCATCAAATGTGCATCAGCAAATGGTCCTTTTTTTAAACTACGACTCATCTTATGTCCTCCTTATATTATTCTAATGAAATAATTACTTACCTTTTCTATGACGAATGATAAGCTTTTCAGATTTGGCATGTGATGAACGAGTCTTCTTACCTAAGGTCTTCTTACCCCATGGTGACATTGGTGATGGATGACCGATAGGAGCTTTACCTTCACCACCACCGTGTGGGTGATCGTTAGGGTTCATAACTGAACCACGAACTGTAGGTCTGAATCCTTGCCAGCGTTTACGACCAGCTTTACCAATCTTGATCAATTCGTGTTGTTCATTTCCGATAGCACCGACAGAAGCACGGCATTTAGAAAGAATCATACGAACTTCACCTGAAGGTAAACGAAGTAATGAATACTTACCATCTCTACCAAGCAATTGAATTGATGTACCAGCAGAACGGCCTAGTTGACCACCCTTACCGGGTTTTAATTCAACGTTGTGAAGAATTGTACCAACTGGAATATTTTCTAGTGGAAGTGCGTTACCTGGTTTGATATCTGCATCGACACCTGATTCGATAACTTGTCCAACTTCTAGACCCTTAGGAGCTAAGATATATGACTTAACACCATCTGAGTAGTGTAGTAAAGCAATATTAGCTGTACGGTTAGGATCATATTCAATTGACTTAACTGTAGCTTTAACACCGTCTTTTAATCGTTTGAAATCGATAATACGGTATTTTTGTTTGTGACCACCGCCACGATGACGTACTGTAATATGACCGTATGAATTACGACCAGCTGTATGGTTTTGTGACTCTAACAGTGTCTTTTCAGGAGTTGTCTTAGTGATCTCCGCAAAGTCAGAACCAGTCATATTACGACGACCGTTTGTGGTTGGTTTATACTTGATAATCGCCATTATTTGACCTCCTTATTTATTCTTCATCAAAAATCTTAATTTCATCTGAATCATCTGTAAGAGTAATGATAGCCTTACGACGTTTTGCTGTTAAACCAACATAACGACCTTGGCGCTTCTTCTTACCAGAAACATTCATAATATTTACTTTTTTAACCTTAACACCGAAAATTTCTTCAATGGCTTGTCTTACAAGTACCTTGTTTGCGTCAACAGCTACATCAAATGTGTATTTCTTGTCGCTCATGGCGTCCATTGAACTTTCAGTGATAACTGGGCGAATAATTACGTCTCTTGCGCTCATTATCCAAGCACCTCCTCAATCTTAGAAAGTGCTGCTTTTGTAACAACTAACTTATTGGCGTTAATAACGTCAAGTACGTTTACACCTTCTGGTGCTACAACTTTAACTTTCTCAATGTTTCTTGCAGATAAAGCAACGTTGTCATTACCATCTTCGACAACTACAAGAGCTTTGTCAGCACCTACTTTATTAAGTAATTGTGCAAAGTTCTTTGTACTTGGTTTGTCGTATGAAATTGAGTCAATAACGATTAGGTTACCGTCAGCAGCTTTTTGTGAAAGTACAGACTTCAATGCCAAACGGCTAACTTTTCTAGGAAGACGATATGAATAAGATCTTGGTGTAGGGCCGAATACGACACCACCACCTACCCATTGAGGGGATCTGATGGAACCTTGACGAGCACGTCCAGTTCCCTTTTGGCGCCATGGTTTCTTACCACCACCACGAACTTCAGAGCGGTTTTTAACATCATGTGTACCTTGTCTTAATGAGGCACGTTGCATAATAACTGCATCTGTAACTACGTTGTCGTTTGGTTCGATACCAAAGATTGAATCATTTGCTTCTACAGTACCGTTCTCAGCACCGCTATCTTTATAAGCTGTGATTTTTGTCATAACTCATTTCCTCCTTCCTATTTTTGATTAGCTTTAACAGCTGTTTGAATTTTAACTAATGAATTGTTTGCTCCGGGTACATTACCCTTGATCATAATTGCATTACGTTCAGCATCAACTTTTACAATTGCAAGATTTTGTGTTGTAACACGGTTGTTACCCATACGTCCTGGTAGCATCTTACCCTTGAAAACACGGTTAATGATGGCACCCATTGAACCGGGCACACGGTGATATCTAGAACCGTGAGTTTCTGGTCCACGAGCTTGTCCAAATCTCTTAATGTTACCTTGGAAACCGTGTCCTTTTGAAATACCTGTAACGTCGACAATATCACCTGAATTAAATGTGTCAGCTTTAACTTCTCCACCTAATTCGTAATCTCCCATTTCAACATCGCGGAATTCGCGAATGTAATGTTTAGGAGTTGTGTTTGCCTTTTCTGCATGACCTTTGGCAGGTTTGTTCGTCAATACTTCACGACGATCTTCCAAACCTAATTGAACAGCCTCATAACCATCAGTTTCAACTGTTTTAACTTGCATAACAACGTTTGGTTCAGCTTCAATAACTGTAACTGGAACAAGTTCGCCGTTATCAGTGAAAATCTGAGTCATTCCGACTTTTTTACCAAGAATTCCTTTTCTGGCCATGTTTGCACCTCCAATAATTTATTTTTAATAATTATAATTTAATTTCAATATCCACACCAGATGGGAGATCCAACTTCATAAGTGAATCTACCGTCTTTGGTGATGGGTTAACAATGTCAATAAGTCTCTTATGTGTACGCATTTCGAATTGTTCTCTAGAATCCTTATGCTTATGTGGTGAACTCAACACTGTATATAGTGAACGTTCTGTAGGCAATGGAATTGGACCTGAAATTGTTGCTCCAGTTCTTTTTGCTGTTTCCACAATTTTATCAGCTGATTGATCTAGAATACGATGCTCATAAGCCTTTAAACGAATGCGAATTTTTTGACTTGCCATGGGGTTACCTCCTTTTTCTCTCTTTCAAGATGACCGGCTCCGTGAAAATATCCGCCAACCCTGCCGTGGCAAAGCGGCCGGGTGTGTCGCAACCTTTCACTTCTAAGCCGTCGATATTTATTTAAATACCAATGGGCACATACTTCTTTTTGAAATAAGCACTTTTATAATAATACACGATTATTTTGTCCTTTTCAAGGCAATTAACAATATTAACTCGAAAATTTTCTTCAGATAATTTTATATAAAACTATGCGATAATTAGTGCGTCAAAGAAAAGGAGGCTTTCATGTCCTATCCTATCAAAGCAATTTCAAGTTTAATCTTTAGGATTCAAATTTTCATCAACGGTTTTATTGCTTTAGGTTTTGGAATTCAGCAGCATAAAATCGGGCTCTTTATCCTTGTACTATTAAATCTTCTGGCTTTGCTCATTCCAGTTGATTCTAATAGGAAGAAACTGGTCAAAATAAATCGTTGCTTTCAAATAATATTTCAAGCAATCTTTATTCCAGTCAGTATTTCTTTCTTGATTCAGTCTACTATTTATAACTGGAATTCCGAATTGATCATTTTTCTCTTAATTTACGCGATCATCATGTACATTCCTTACACCGTCGTCTTAATTGCTGAAATAAAAACTAAAACTATGCAGGTGATTATTACACTTTTTCTTTTCGTGTTTAACGGACTGAGCTCTCTTGACGTAATGACTATGGATACAAGCATCGTCAATAATCCAATAATCAAAGTTCTATCAAACTCGTCGTTTCTTGGTGCACTGATCTTTATGACAATTATCCTCATCGCTATGTATGCTTGGGATTATCAATTACCTAAAATTGTACTTGCTCGACAAAGTAATTTAAAAGTTTTGATTGCTCTTGGGATCTTCAGTATTTGGTTCACCATTTGGAATGGGTTTGGCTCTGGAACTAATTTGCTAAACCTCTTTATTTCATATGATTTTCATGCTCACTTTACGGCTACAAATATTTTAAGTGGTTTGGAGGCAGGTATTGCTGAAGAGTTGACCTTTCGTTTTGCTATACTAACGATTCTATTGTCTGTGTTTAAAAACAGTCGGTTCAAAGTTTACTATGGAGTTTTCTTAAGTAGTTTGTTATTTGGTCTGATTCATCTGCCTAATACCAGTGTTGGACAAAGTATCAACAATACGATCCTGCAGGTCTTATTCGCAATTGCCTTAGGAGCGTTCTTATCTTCTATCTATCTGTATACTGATTGGTTCTTTGGTCCCGTCATCATTCATTCGTTGATTGATATTTTTGCTTTTGCTTCATCAGGAAGTCAAATTATGACTGGCAAAGTAACCATCGATGATTATTTCTATTCTATTATAGAAGCATTGATATTTATAATAATTTCCCTATTTTTATTAAAATCCGTTAAAAATAGAAATAAATTTAATTTCCATTTTTAGACACAAAAAAACAACCTGAATTTTTCAGGTTGTTTTTTAATAACTATTCTTCTGGGTTTCCGCCATTCTTCTTGATAATATCAGCTTGAATTGACTTAGGAACTTTTTCGTAATGGTCAAATACCATTGTGAAAGTACCACGGCCTTGTGTAGCTGAACGAAGTGTTGTAGCGTAACCGAACATTTCTGAAAGTGGAACGAACGAGTTAACGAGTTGAGCGTTACCACGAGCTTCCATACCTTCAACACGTCCACGACGAGCAGTAATTTGTCCCATAACATCACCAAGATATTCTTCTGGAGCAACAACTTCAACCTTCATAATAGGTTCAAGAATTACCGCACCAGCTGACTTAGCAGCGTTACGTAAAGCGATTGAAGCAGCGATCTTGAAGGCAGCTTCTGATGAATCGACTTCGTGATATGAACCATCATATAACTTAGCCTTAACATCGATCAATGGATATCCGGCAAGAACACCATTTTCCATTGATTCCTTCAAACCTTGTTCAACTGAAGGAATGTATTCACGAGGAACAACACCACCGACGATGGCATCTTCGAACTCGAAACCTTTTCCTTCTTCGTTTGGTGTAAATTCAACCCAAACATCACCATATTGACCTTTACCACCTGATTGACGAACGAACTTACCTTGAGCACTTGTTGGTTGTGTAAATGTTTCACGATAAGCAACTTGTGGCTCACCAACTTTACATGCAACCTTGAACTCACGTTTCATACGGTCAACCATGATATCCAAGTGAAGTTCACCCATACCAGAGATAAGAGTTTCACCTGTTTCAGGATTTGTTTCAGCTTGGAAAGTAGGATCTTCTTCAGATAGTTTTTGGATAGCAATATCCATCTTGTCTCTATCTTCCTTTGAATCAGGTTCGATAGAAACTTGGATAACTGGATCTGGAATATCCAATGATTCAAGAATCAATGGATCATCAGGATCAGTTAGTGAATCACCAGTTGTAGTATTCTTCAAACCGATAACAGCAGCGATATCACCTGAGAATACTTCTGGGATTTCCTTACGGTGGTTAGAATGCATTTGTAGCAAACGACCAACACGTTCACGCTTGTCTTTAGAAGCGTTCAATACATATGAGCCAGATTCCAATGTCCCTCTATATACACGGATGTATGTTAGACGACCAACGAATGGGTCAGTAGCAATCTTAAATGCTAATCCAGCAAATGGTTTGCTGTCATCAGCCATAAGTTCTACTTGGCTCTCATCTTTAGGATCTGTGGCATTGTATGGACGAACTTCAAGTGGTGAAGGTAAGTAATCAACAACAGCATCCATTAACATTTGAACACCCTTATTCTTGAAGGCAGAACCTGCAAGAACTGGGAAGAATTTCAAAGCAATAGTAGCTTTTCTGATTGCTGTACGTAGTTCATCATTACTGATTTCAGCACCATCAAGGTATTTCTCCATGATGTCATCATCAACGTCAGCAACTGATTCAACTAATTCAGCACGTTTTTCTTTAGCTTTTTCTAGATATTCATCAGGAACATCAACTGTATCCCACTTTGTACCTAATTCATCTTCGTCATATAAATCGGCTTTCATTTCGATCAAGTCGATAACACCTTCGAAGTTATCTTCAGCACCGATAGGCATTTGCACAGCATGTGCATTAGCATTTAATCTATCATGAAGTGTTTGTACTGAGTAGTCAAAGTTAGCACCGATTTTATCCATCTTGTTAACAAAGACAATACGTGGAACACTGTAGTTTGTAGCTTGACGCCAAACATTTTCAGTTTGAGGTTCAACACCTGATTGAGCATCAAGAACTGTAATAGAACCATCTAGAACACGTAGTGAACGTTCAACTTCCATTGTGAAGTCAACGTGTCCTGGGGTATCAATAATATTGATACGGTTACCCTTCCATTCAGCAGTTGTAGCGGCTGATGTAATAGTAATACCACGTTCTTGTTCTTGAGCCATCCAGTCCATTTGTGAAGCACCATCATGTGTTTCACCAATTTTATGAATTTTACCGGTATAGTACAAAATACGTTCTGTTGTAGTTGTCTTACCAGCATCAATATGAGCCATGATACCAATGTTACGGGTATCTTCTAATGGGAATTCACGTTTATTAGCCATTAAAACTTAGTTCTCCTTTCAAATATACTAGATTCTACCAACGATAATGAGCAAATGCACGGTTAGCATCGGCCATCTTATGTGTATCTTCACGTTTCTTAACAGCTGCACCTGTATTGTTAGCTGCATCCATAATTTCGTTTGCTAGACGTTCGTCCATTGTGTGTTCACCACGTAAACGAGCATAACTAACGATCCAACGTAGACCTAGTGTTGTACGACGATCTGGACGTACTTCGATAGGGATTTGATAGTTAGAACCACCGATACGGCGAGCCTTAACTTCAAGAACTGGCATAACATTGTTCATTGCTTCTTCGAACACGTCCAATGGTTCGTTACCAGTTTTGTCTTTGATGATATCAAATGAGCGATATAAGATTGATGAGGCAGTTCCTCTCTTACCATCGTACATCAAGTGATTAATTAAACGAGTTACTAATTTTGAGTTATACATTGGATCTGGCAAAACATCGCGTTTTGGAGCTCTACCTTTACGCATATTAAATTCCTCCGTTATTACGTTATTATTTCTTAATTGTTATTATTTCTTGGGCTTCTTTGCACCATATTTTGAACGACTTTGCATACGTCCATCAACACCGGCAGTATCTAAAGCACCACGAACAACGTGATAACGAACACCAGGTAGATCTTTAACACGGCCACCACGGACAAGAACAACACTATGCTCTTGTAAGTTATGTCCAACACCTGGAATGTATGCTGTAACTTCAATAAGATTTGAAAGTCTAACACGAGCATACTTACGTAAAGCTGAGTTAGGCTTTTTAGGTGTCATTGTTCCGACACGAGTTGCAACACCACGTTTTTGTGGGGCTGGGTTCTTTGTAGCAACTTTCTTCATACTGTTGTAACCGAAGTTTAAGGCAGGTGAATTTGACTTCGAACTGACTGACTTACGGCCTTTACGAACTAATTGATTAATTGTAGGCATTAAAAGTTTCCTCCTAAAAATTTAAGTACACACATCCAGGTGGTTCACAATTTTGGAAAAATAATAAACCACGTTAGTGGTGTACATTATGAGCTTATATTCATAAACAATTTACCTTGCTGCCAATAAAAGCACGTCTACTAGAATATCATCTAAAAATGACTATGTCAATGCAACTTGGGGATGATTTACGTAATTTCTTTTTGAGGTGATAAAAGATGAATTATATTTTCAACTTTCTAATTTTTACGTTCGGAACTAGTATAGTGTCCTTTTTAACAGTAATTGCTCATGAATATCCTCATATTGACCCAATTAGACGTTCACAATGTGATAGTTGTCAAAGGACTTTGCACTGGTTTGAAATAATTCCGATCTGGAGTTATCTAATAGCTAAAGGTAATTGTAAAACTTGTAATAAGCCAATTGATAAATTCTATCCGCTAACTGAAATGGTTGGTGGACTCTTTTTGCTGGTGGCTTCGTTAACACACCAAAATCTCACTTTCGTAACATCACTCTTTACTGTCCTTACCCTTTTGGCATTCAGTGATCACTTCTTTGGTTACGTTTATTTGTCCAGCTACCTGCTGTTTGTTCCCATAATAATTCTTAACATTCAGCACTTATATTTTATCCCAGCTTTGATAGTTTATACACTACTAATGTTACTTAATTACTTATATGAAGGTATTGGCTCAGGAGATATTGAAATATTAACAATCCTAGCAATACTAGTTGGTTTTGATTCGATTTTAAAAATAATCCTGCTAGCCTGCTTCCTATGTCTGGTCAATTTCTATCTCACTTATAATAGTAAATTTAGATTCATCCCTTACATAACTATATCTACAGCCATAATTCTAATTCTTAGGTAGAATGTTTCTGACCTTCAACCAGTTGATACATAACTCCCACCAATTTGCATTAGCAAAATTTACATTATCTTCATTGCCTGGCTCTTGAGTAACATAAGTTGCCAACGATGATCCGTGACCGCCTGAAGCAAATAAATGTAATTCATATGGTATCTTCAAGAGTTCCATTTTTTGAGAATAAACGAATGAGTTCATAACGGGAACCGTTTGATCTGTGACGGTTTGCCAAATAAATGTTGGCTTAGAATCCTGTGTTAAATGTTCTTGCGCCTGCCAATAAAAGATATCTGGACTGATTTTCATAGCCCAATCCTCTTCAGGCCATCCTAATGTCAGATCAATAACCGGATACCCAATGATATTAGCCGTTGGTTGGACCATTATTTCTTCGTCAAAAATTTTGGCTCGAGTCTTTTCGTTGGTCATTAACGTATTAAAGTTAGCGACAATGTGACTTCCCGCGGAGAACCCAACTAACAAAACTTTATCCAAATCGATATTATGCATATCGGCCTGATCCTTGACCCAGTTCAATAAAGTGGCAAGCTCTTGTAAAACCAACGGATAAACTGGTCGCTCGTCAGATATCAATGGATAATCAAAAACGATTGCATGTATTCCCTCTGAAGCAAACTTCAAAGCTATCGGTTGTGCTTCACGTCCAGCAATAAATTTATATGCTCCACCAGGACAGATTATTGCTAAAGGTTTTTTAGGTTCATTTTCATAGTCCCCCAGCGGATCTAACCAATAAGTTTCAATTTCAAATTTACTATTCTTAAATTCAAGCTGTTGCTTAGCCATATTTTTCTCCTTTTGTTCACTAAAAAAATAGCACATTTAGGGTATAAAAAAAAGACAACCGTTTGGTTGTCTTTTTAACTATTTACCGGGATGTGTTGCATCTTCGGCTTTCATTTGAGCTTCAATATCAGAAATCGTATATGCTCCATTGATTGAATTATCAGCCATAGGACCAGTCTTCTTTGGTTCCATGTGGTTGTACTTAGCCATACCAGTACCAGCAGGAATAAGTTTACCAATGATAACATTCTCTTTAAGTCCAAGAAGTGGATCATTCTTACCTCTGATAGATGCATCAGTAAGAACTCTCGTTGTTTCCTGGAAGGAAGCAGCTGACAAGAAACTGTTTGTTTCAAGTGAAGCTTTAGTAATACCAAGCAATACTGGACGACCAGTTGCAGGAATACCACCGTTAAACAATGTTTCACGGTTGTGATCTGTAAATTGGGAAATATCCATTAATTGACCAGGTAAGACATCTGTATCACCAGGGTCAAGAATTCTGATTTTACGTAGCATTTGTCTGATCATAACCTCGAAATGCTTATCAGAAATATCAACACCTTGCATACGGTAAACCTTTTGAACTTCAGCAAGTAAGTAATTTTCTGTTGTTTGAACATTTGTAACTTTGACCAATTCCTTAGGATCAATTGAACCTTGTGTCAACTTACCACCACGGTCAACATGGTCACCTTCGGCGACCGCAACACTTGATGTATAAGGAACACTATAAGATCTAGTATCAATTAAACCTTCGACAGTGATTTCTTTAGTACGTTCAGCAGGATTCTCATCGATAGCAGTAATAGTACCGTCAACCTCAGAAATAACTGCAAGACCTTTAGGGTTTCTAGCTTCAACGATTTCTTGAACACGAGGAAGTCCTTGTGTAATATCGTCACCACCAGCAACACCACCGGTATGGAAGTTACGCATAGTAAGCTGTGTACCTGGTTCACCGATTGATTGAGCAGCAACAGTACCAACTGCCTCACCAATTTCAACTTCTTCACCAGTAGCAAGGTTTCTACCGTAACACTTCTTACATACACCATGTTTTGTATCACATGTAAATGCTGAACGAATTGTTACTTCTTTAACACCTGCATCAACGATCTTTTGAGCTAAGGTTTCATCCATAAGTACTCCACGAGCAGCTAGAACTTCACCAGTTTCAGGATCCTTGACGGTCTTTTGTGTATAACGTCCAACTAGACGGTCATACAATGGTTCGATCATATCTGTACCTTCCATAATTGAACTTACTAGAAGTCCACGGTCAGTACCACAATCTTCTTCACGTACGATAACATCTTGAGCAACATCAACTAGACGACGTGTTAAATAACCTGAGTTGGCGGTCTTCAAGGCTGTATCGGTCATACCTTTACGGGCACCGTGAGTTGACATGAACATTTCCAAAACAGATAGGCCTTCACGGAAGTTTGAAATAACAGGGATTTCCATCATACCACCATTAGGGGCGGCCATAAGTCCACGCATACCAGCAAGCTGTGTAAAGTTTGAGATATTACCACGGGCACCTGAATCAGACATCATTGAGATAGGGTTTGTTGGATCAAAGGAATCGATCAATAATTGTTGAATTTCATCCTTAGTATCGTTCCAAACACTGATAACACGGTCATGTCGTTCTTCATCAGTGATAAGTCCACGACGGAATTGCTTAGAAATTGAAGCAACTTGTTTGTGGGCCTTTTCGACGATTTCAGGCTTTTCAGTTAAGTTAGGAACATCGGTAACACCAACTGTTAGTCCAGAAAGTGTACAGATTGTATAACCTAATTCCTTCATATCATCAAGTAATGAAGATGTTCTTTGAACACGGTATGTCTTAAAGATTTGGGCAATGATATCACTCAAGTAACCACTCTTCAATGGATCAACAAGTTCCATTTCATCAAGTTTATCTTGAATGTTCTCACCTTTCTCCAAGAAATACTTATCAGGAACACCATTTGTCAAATTATCATCAGTAGGTTCATTCAAGTATGGGAAATCTTCCGGAAGAATTTCGTTAAAGATTACTTTACCAACACTTGTAACTATGATTTTATTTCTTTGATCATCACTAAATGGTTTATTTGGCATTGAGTCAACAGCTAAACCAATTCTTGTATGGTAATGTACATCACCATTTAGAAGTGCAGTTTGTACTTCATTGGCATCAGTAAAGATCTTACCTTCGCCAGTCATATGTCTTGTTTCAATTGTTAAGTAGTAGTTACCCAAAACAACATCCTGTGATGGTGTAACGATAGGTTTACCATCTTTAGGAGCAAGAATATGGTGAGCAGCAAGCATTAACATACGTGCTTCAGCTTGAGCTTCATCTGATAGAGGAACGTGGACAGCCATCTGATCCCCATCAAAATCGGCATTATAAGCTTCACATGCTAGTGGGTGAAGACGGATCGACTTACCATCAACTAAAACAGGTTCAAAGGCTTGGATACCAAGTCTATGAAGTGTAGGAGCACGGTTAAGTAGAACTGGACGTTCTTTGATTACATCTTCAAGTACATCCCAGATATCGTCATCTTGACGATCAATCTTTCTTCTAGCATTTTTAACGTTTGAAGCAATCTCACGTTTAACTAATTCATGCATTACGAATGGTTTGAACAATTCCAAAGCCATTTCACGAGGCAATCCACATTGATAGAACTTCAATGTAGGACCAACATCGATAACTGAACGTCCTGAATAATCAACACGTTTACCAAGTAAGTTTTGACGGAAACGTCCTTGCTTACCTTTAAGCATATGTGAAAGTGACTTCAATGGACGGTTACCAGGTCCTGTAACAGGACGGCCACGACGACCATTATCGATCAACGCATCAACAGCTTCTTGAAGCATTCTCTTTTCATTTTGAACAATAATATTTGGAGCATGAAGATCCAACAATCTCTTCAAACGATTATTACGGTTGATAACACGACGGTACAAATCATTCAAATCAGATGTGGCAAAACGGCCACCTTCTAGTTGAACCATTGGTCTTAAATCAGGTGGGATAACAGGAATTGCTTCCATTACCATCCACTCCGGTTTGTTACCAGACTTAGCAAAAGCACTAAGAATGTCCAAACGTCTAATTGCGCGTGTACGCTTTTGACCTTGAGCAGTTTTAAGAGTTTCACGTAATTCTTTAATCTCTGTCTTCGAATCAACTTGGCTAAGTAAATCTCTGATACCTTCAGCACCCATCTTAGCAACGAACTTGTTACCAAATTCTTCACGTTTCTTACGATATTCAGATTCTGTTAGTAAAGTTCTCTTCTCTAGGTCTGTATCACCTGGGTCGATAACTACGTATGAAGCAAAGTAAATTACTTCTTCAAGATTTCTAGGACTCATGTCCAAGACAAGACCCATACGTGATGGGATTCCCTTGAAGTACCATATATGTGTAACTGGTGCAGCTAATTCGATGTGAGCCATACGTTCACGACGAACCTTTGAACGAGTAACTTCAACACCACAACGGTCACAAACAATACCCTTATAACGGATACGTTTGTATTTACCACAGGCACATTCCCAGTCTTTAGTTGGTCCAAAAATTCTTTCATCGAATAGACCATCTTTTTCTGGTTTCAAAGTACGGTAGTTGATTGTTTCAGGCTTCTTAACTTCTCCATAAGACCAGCTACGAATCTTGTCAGGAGATGCTAAACCTATTTGCATACTTTCAAATTTATTAACGTCTATCAAAAGGTATCCTCCCTAATCACTATTTTGACTAGTTTTCTGATTTTGTACGTGAGTCAGCAGTTGTATCTTGTGATTCTTCCAATGGCTTCTTCTTCTGCACGTTTTTCTTCTTGTTGTTTTGCGAGTTTAGATAGTGCGTCAATACTTACAGTATCATCGTCTTCATCCATATCTCTAAGTTCGATCTCTTTATTGTGAGAGTCAAGAACCTTCATATCAAGACCTAAGGCTTGTAATTCTTTAACAAGAACACGGAATGATTCTGGAACACCTGGCTTAGGAATACTTTCACCCTTAACAATAGCTTCATAAGTCTTTACACGACCTACGATATCATCTGACTTGTATGTCAAAATTTCTTGTAGAGTATAAGCGGCACCATAGGCTTCAAGAGCCCAAACTTCCATTTCACCAAATCTCTGTCCACCAAATTGTGCTTTACCACCAAGTGGTTGTTGAGTAACTAGTGAGTAAGGTCCGATTGAACGAGCATGAAGTTTATCATCAACCATGTGAGCTAGTTTCATATAGTACATAACACCAACAGATACACGGTTCTTGAATGGTTCACCAGTACGGCCATCATAAAGTGTTGACTTACCATCTGAATCCATATCAGCTTCTTTAACGATATCCCAAAGTTCATCATCTTGAACACCATCAAAAACAGGTGTTGCAACGTGAATTCCAAGTTTTCTAGCGGCCATTCCTAAGTGAAGATCAAGTACTTGTCCGATATTCATACGAGATGGAACACCCATTGGGTTCAAAAGAATATCAACTGGTGTACCGTCTGGCATATAAGGCATATCTTCTTGAGGAACAACAATTGAAACAGTACCTTTGTTACCATGACGTCCGGCCATCTTATCACCAACTTGGATCTTACGTTTCTGAGTGATATAGACACGAACCATCATATTAACACCAGGATCTAATTCATCTCCAGCTTCACGAGTGAAGACCTTAACATCTTGAATAATTCCGCCACCACCATGTGGTACGCGAAGTGATGTGTCACGAACTTCACGAGCTTTTTCACCAAAGATAGCATGTAGCAATCTCTCTTCAGCTGATAATTCTGTAACACCCTTAGGAGTTACTTTACCAACTAAGATGTCACCATCACGAACTTCAGCACCAATACGAATAATACCAAACTCATCAAGATCCTTAAGTGATTCTTCACCAACATTAGGGATTTCACGAGTGATTTCCTCAGGTCCAAGTTTTGTATCACGTGCTTCTGATTCATACTCTTCAATATGAATTGAAGTATAAGCATCTTCACGAACTAATTTTTCTGAAAGAACGATAGCATCTTCGTAGTTATACATATTCCATGTCATAAATGCGATCAATGGATTTTGTCCAAGAGCTAATTCACCATTTTCCATAGCAGGACCATCAGCGATAATATCGCCGGCCTTAACTTCCTCACCCTTGCGAGCAATAGGTCTTTGGTTATAACTCTTACCATTATTTGAACGACGGAATTTAGTTACTTTATATTCATCAGTTGTGCCATCATCATTACGTTTAACGATAATCTTTCTAGCATCAACATATTCAATAACACCATCATTCTTAGCGATAAGTGCGGCACCAGAATCATGAGCAGCAATATATTCCATACTTGTACCAACAAGTGGTGCATGTGGATTGACCAAAGGAACTGCCTGACGTTGCATGTTAGCACCCATCAAAGCACGGTTCGAGTCATCATTTTCCAAGAAAGGAATACATGCTGTAGCAACAGAAACTACTTGTTTAGGAGAAACGTCCATGTAATCGACTTTTTCTGGTGTAGTTTCAATATTGTCATCTTTTTTACGAGCCAAAATTGTGCTGTCAGAGAAACTACCATCTTCTTCAAGTTTAGTATTAGCCTGAGCAACAACATAGTTATCTTCTTCGTCAGCAGTTAAATAATCAATTTTATTTGTAACCTTATGTGTATCCCATGAAACACGACGATATGGTGTTTCAATGAAACCATATTCATTGATAATAGCGTAACTGGCCAAATTATTGATAAGTCCGATATTAGGTCCTTCAGGAGTTTCGATAGGACACATACGGCCATAGTGAGTATAGTGAACGTCACGAACTTCATATCCAGCACGATCACGAGTCAAACCACCAGGTCCAAGAGCAGATAGACGACGCTTGTGTTCTAGTTCTCCAAGTGGGTTTGTCTGATCCATGAACTGTGACAATTGTGATGAACCGAAGAATTCCTTGATTGAAGCAACAACTGGTCTAATGTTGATCAATTGTTGTGGTGTAACAGTTGCTGAGTCTTGAATAGACATTCTTTCACGTACAACACGTTCCATACGTGATAAACCAATACGGAATTGGTTTTGAAGTAATTCACCGACTGAACGAATACGACGGTTACCCAAGTGATCAATATCATCAGTGTTACCAATATCTTCTTTAAGGTTCAAGAAGTAGTTGATACCAGCCAAGATATCGGCAGGTGTAATAACACGAAGCTTGGCATCAATATGACCATTACCGATCATATTAACAACTTTTTCGTTATCAGCTTCTGAATAAACTTTAATTATTTGAACTGTAATTGGATCTGTCAATACACCTTCATCAGATGGTTGAAGAGTAACAGTCTTGAAATCTTCACGTTTAAGGTATGGACTCAATTTGTTCATAGCTTCACGGTCAAGAACTGTATCTTTAGCCAAGATAACTTCACCTGTATCAGGATCAGCAAGTGTTTCAGCCAATGTCTTGTTCAATAGTCTTGTCTTTATGTTGAGCTTCTTGTTGACCTTGTAACGACCAACTGAGGCCATATCATATCTACGTGGGTCAAAGAATCTAGCATAGAGCAATGAACGAGATGAATCAGCCGTCTTAGGTTCGCCAGGACGGAGTCGTTCATAAATATCCTTCAACGCTTCTTCAACACGAGAATCACTTGTATCTTTATGAACATCTTTTTCAAGAGTTAAATTCAAAGTATCATTTTCACCAAAGATATCAAGAATTTCAGAATCAGCACCAAAACCTAATGATCTGATCAACTCAGAAATAGGTAATTTTCTAGTTCTATCGATTCTAACGTATCCTAAACCTTTAGCATCTGTTTCAAATTCTAACCAGGCACCACGGTTAGGAATAACTGTTGTACCAAAGTTGATACGCCCATTTTTGTCAGTATCTGAATTATAGTAAATACCAGGTGAACGTACTAATTGAGAAACAATAACACGTTCGGCACCATTAATAATAAAAGTACCTTGTTCTGTCATGATTGGAAAATCGCCAAAGAAAACATCTTGAGTTTTGATCTCGCCTGTTTCATGGTTAGTTAATTTCAACGTGACATGCAATGGTGCTGAAAAGTTAGCATCATGTTGTCTTGCTTCTTCAACTGTGTATTTAGGTTCCAATAGTTTGTAATCAACGTACTCTAATGAAAGATTTCCACCGAAATCATCAATAGGCATAACGTCATCAAACATATCCTTAAGTCCTTCATCTAAGAACCAGTTATAGGAATTTGTTTGAATGTCTATTAAATTTGGCAGTGGAAGTACTTCCTTGATCTTTGCATAACTACGACGAACACGGTGTGCACCATAATTAACGTTATGATAAGTCAAATTTTTCACCTCAACATATAATTTGTTCAAACGCAGGCCGAATATTACATTTTCGTTACAAATTGCAAGAAAACGTTTTTATTACCTGTTTTTAGGCAAAAAAAAACCAAAAATAGAATCTTAAATTCTACTTTTGCTTTTTCTATACGGCATAGCCACGGACAATAGATCGTGACTTACGTTTTGAACTTTGAATCTCACAAGAAATAATACTACCTATAAATAATAATGTCAATAGATAGAGATTAATGTGCAAGTGATTTTTCATTCTTCTTCTTCTTTTCTTCCGAAACCGTCACGGTCAATTTACCTTGTTTAGAACCGACTTTGATTGTGTCACCTTCGCCTACTTTGTTCATAAGCAACAGTTCACTGACTGGATCTTCGATCTCTCTTTGAATCGTTCTTCTCATTGGACGAGCACCATACTCTGGATTGTAACCATCTTTAACCAGATCGCTATAAGCCGCTGGTGAGATAACAAGTTCGATCTTACGATCTTCAAGACGTTTTCTCAAGTTTCCGCTCATGATCTTAGCAATAGCTTTTAATTGGTCACGGTCTAATGACTTGAAGACAATCGTTTCATCAATGCGGTTCAAGAATTCTGGTCTAAAGAATTTCTTCAATTCTGTATTGATACGATCCTGCATTTCCTTGTAATCATCTTGAACATCTTTGGCGCCAAATCCAACGGACTTGTCTTCTTGTAATGCACGTGCACCCAAGTTAGAAGTCATGATAATAATCGTATTACGAAAATCAACTTTACGTCCTTTAGCATCAGTTAAGATACCATCGTCAAGAACTTGCAATAAGATATTGAAAACATCTGGATGGGCTTTTTCAACTTCATCAAGCAAAATAACTGAGTAAGGTTCATTTCTAACTTTCTCAGTCAACTGACCACCGTCATCAAAGCCAACATAACCAGGTGCTGAACCGATCAATTTAGAAGTACTGTATTGTTCCATGTATTCTGACATATCCACACGGATCAGATTATCCTCTGAACCGAACATAACTTCAGCAATTGATTTAGCAAGCTCAGTCTTACCAACACCAGTAGGTCCTAAGAACATAAACGAACCAATCGGTCTATCTGGATCTTTCATACCACTTCTAGCACGACGAATCGCACGAGAGATAGCACTAATGGCAGTATTTTGTCCGATAACACGCTTATGAAGTTCTTTCTCAAGATTCAAGAGACGCTCACTTTCTTTACGAGTGATCTGTTTAACCGGAACACCAGTCCATTCAGCAATAATTTCGGCAATATCACTAACTTTAACAACTGGTTGTTTTGCATGACCGGTTTCTTTAGACTCTTTTAATTCGGCGATTTTCTCTTGAAGGTCTTGTTCCTTCTCACGTATCTTAGCGGCCTTTTCAAAGTCTTGATCTAAGATGGCATTATTCTTATCATCGATCAACTTCATCGATTGGCTAGTCAAATCATCCAAATCATTATGTTTAGAAACATTGTGAATTCTTACTTTGGCGGAAGCCTCATCAACTAAATCGATTGCCTTGTCTGGCAAGAAACGGTTTGTCAAATAACGTGTTGAAAGTTTAACTGCGGCTTCAATAGCTTCATCTGAAATGATCAGGCCATGATGTTGTTCATATCTGGGACGGAGTCCCTTTAGAATTTCAACGGATTCTTCTTCAGTTGGTTCTTCAACGACAATCTTAGCAAAACGACGTTCCAAAGCACTATCTTTTTCAATATACTTTTGGTATTCGTTTAGGGTCGTGGCACCGATCAATTGCAATTCACCACGAGCTAAGGCTGGTTTCAAAATATTTGAGGCATCAATAGCACCTTCAGCACCACCAGCACCAATCAAAGTATGTAATTCATCAATAAATAAAATAACATGTTTGTCTTTATAAATTTCTTCAATGATCTTCTTTAAACGATCTTCAAACTCTCCACGATACTTTGTACCAGCTACTAATGAGCCCATATCAAGCATCATGATACGTTTATTTTGCATATCAAGCGGAACTTCTTTTTTAACAATATAACTAGCTAGGCCTTCAGCGATGGCGGTTTTACCAACCCCTGGTTCACCTACTAGTACTGGATTATTTTTAGTTCTACGACTAAGAATCTGAATGGTTCTCTCGACTTCTTTTTTTCGACCGATCACAGGATCAATTTGATTATCAGCCGCGATCTTAGTTAAATCACGTGCCAATGAATCAAGTGTAGGTGTGCCTGCTGGTTGTTTCTTCTTGCGATTAGCATTAGCCATATTAGCGGCCATGCCACGAGGGCCACTTTTAGTTGACATCCCCATTTTGGTAAGAAGTAAATTTTTTGTCTTAGTTAGGCTTAATCCTAAATTAGTTAAAATTCGGTTTGCTAAATTATCAGTATCGTCTAAAATGGCCAATAAAATATGCTCTGTTCCAATACGACTAGTATTGTATTGATCAGAAACATCTTGTGAATTAGACAGGATCTTCTGTCCCTTAGGAGAATATGGGAGGTAAATGCCTTTGGCGGTATTAGATGAGACATCTCCGTAACCAGTTAGATGTTCGATTTCTTCTTCAACATCGCGTTCACTAACGGCGAGATCTCTCAAAGTAATACCGGCAATACCATCGTTCTCCATAGTTAATCCTAGAAGAATATGTTCAGTTCCAACAGCATTGTGATGAAATGTTTTAGCCTGCTCTTGAGCCAAAACAAGTGCGTTCTTCGCGCTTTCGGTAAATACTTTGTCCATTTTAACTACCTCGACTTATAAATTTCTTGGTGTAGAAAGTATAATTCTGTTGTGTAAAAATGCAAGTGATTTAGCTCATAGGGTAATTAAGCATTTCGTCTGCTTACATTTCTTAACTACTATTATTACATATTTATTCGGAATCACATTAATAATCAGCACAAATAAAAGAGATCATCGACTTCGATAAGAAGTGATGATCTCTTTTATCAAATCGGGAAAACAAGATTTGAACTTGCGACCTCTACGTTCCGAACGTAGCGCTCTACCAAGCTGAGCTATTTCCCGATTTAACTGTATTATCAATGAAGCGGAAGACGGGATTCGAACCCGCGACCCCCACCATGGCAAGGTGATGTTCTACCACTGAACTACTTCCGCATAATAATGCCGACTAGAGGATTCGAACCTCCGACCCCCTGTTTACAAGACAGATGCTCTGCCAACTGAGCTAAGTCGGCATCAAGTGACGCGTTTTAAAAATCGACTTCAATATTTTAAATATCGAATACGGGTGAAAGGACTTGAACCTTCATGTCCACTGGACACTAGAACCTAAATCTAGCGCGTCTGCCAATTCCGCCACACCCGCAAAACATGAACCCACTAAGCTTACGCTTAATGGAGGATACAGGGATCGAACCTGTGACCTCCTGCTTGTAAGGCAGATGCTCTCCCAGCTGAGCTAATCCTCCATGTCGTGCTCTGTTTCAACAACTATATTAGTATACCTAAAAACAACAAAAAAAGTCAACGAATTTTCGTTAACTTTTTTATTTTTTTATATTCAATTATTCTGGATTATTACTATTGTCTTCTGGTTTCATAGTTGGGAACAAGACAACATCACGAATTGTTGGTGCATCTGTAAGTAACATAACAAGACGATCAATACCAATACCTAGTCCACCTGTTGGAGGCATACCGTATTCTAGGGCTTCAACGTAATCTTTATCGATACCTTCGGCTTCGTCATTACCTTCATTTCTTTCAGCAACTTGAGCTTCAAATCTTTCACGTTGATCAATCGGATCATTCAATTCAGTAAAGGCATTACCATATTCATGACCTAATATGTAAACTTCAAAACGGTCTACGAATCTTGGATCTTTCTTATTCTTCTTAGCTAAAGGAGAAACTTCGATTGGATAACCATAAATGAATGTTGGTTCTTTGATATTTTCTTCAACAAAAGTTTCAAAGAACTCATTAATAATATGACCGACTTTCCAATATTGTTCGTAGTGCACGTTATTTTCATCAGCGAGTTTACGAGCTTCATCAATTGTCATTTCCTGAGTGAAGTCGATACCAGTCTTTTCTTGGATAGCAGAAACCATAGAGATTCGCTTGAAAGGTTTGCCAAGATCAACATCTTCACCTTGATAAGTAATTTGCGTTGTTCCAAGTGCCTTTTGAGCGGCATGTCTAAAGATACCTTCTGTTTCATCCATAACATCGTTGAAATCAAAGTATGCAGCATATGTTTCAAGTGATGTAAATTCAGGACTATGCTGTGTATCTAATCCTTCATTACGGAAAACACGTCCAATTTCATAGACACGTTCAAATCCACCAACAACTAATCTCTTCAAAGGTAGTTCCAACGCGATTCTGAGATACATGTCTTCATCCAAAGCATTGTAGTGGGCGATAAATGGCTTAGCATTGGCACCACCAGCTTGAGCATTCAAAGTTGGTGTTTCAACTTCAAGGAAGTCCTCACCATCTAAATACTCACGGACAGCTGAAATGATTTTTGAACGTTTCTTGAAACGATCAAAACTATCTTCATTAGCAATCAAGTCAAGATATCTTTGACGATATTTTTGTTCAACATTTGTTAAACCATGGAATTTATCTGGTAGTGGACGGAGTGACTTAGCTAGCATAGTTACCTTAGTAGCTTTAACAGTCAATTCACCCATATCAGTCTTCATAACGTGGCCTTCAATACCTAGATGATCACCGATATCAGCACGTTTGAAAATATGGTAGTTTTCTTCCCCTACCTCATCTTTACGTACATAGATTTGAATCTTGCCGCTTCTATCTTTAATGTCAGCGAAGCCAACTTTACCTTTACCACGTTTGGTCATCATACGACCAGCAATGATTACAGGTGTGTTTTGTTCTTCAAGGACCTCTTTGTCCTCTTCGTTATACTTGCCGTGAAGTTCTTCTGTTAAATCAGTTCTGACAAAGCGTGAACCATATGGATCTACACCTTCATCATATAATTCAGCCAATTTTTCACGTCGAACTCTTAGCTGATCATTCATTTCTTTTCCTTGCTTATTTTTTTGGTTTCCCAAACTGTTCTCCCCCGTTTCTATGAAAATCTGGCAGATCTTGCTTCTCGCTTTTCAGCACTTTCAACAAAACCGTCTAATATATCAAATACTTCTTTCATGGTACCAACTTGCATGACCTTAGCGCGGGTTCTTACAGCATGTGGAATACCTTTTAGATAGTATGCTGCTTGTTGACGAAATTCTGGTACGCCAACATGCTCACCCTTTAAGTCTACCAAACGTTCCAGTTGAAGTTTAGCTATATTAATTTTTTCTCTAGTTGTCGGATCAGGAATTATTTCTCCTGTTTCAATATAACGCTCCATTGCGCTCAATTTCCAGAAGTTTCCCAAAACTGCACGTCCGACCATAGCAGCATCTGCACCAACATCTTCGAGCATTGTTTTAACATCTTGAGGCGTCCTGATATCACCATTTCCCATAAAAGGAATCGTTAATTTTTGAGCAACCTCGTGCAAGATATCCCAGTTGGCACGACCTTGATAGAATTGTTTACGTGTTCTACCATGCATGGCGACGGCGGCAGCACCACCTTCTTGAGCAGCCAAAGCATTTTCAACTGCATAAAGATGATCGTCATCCCAACCAGTTCTCATTTTAATCGTTAATGGTTTATCAATAGCTGAACTAACTTCTTTAACAACGTTATAGATCTTATCAGGATCTAGTAACCATCTGGATCCGGCATCATTCTTAACAACTTTGTTAACCGGACATCCCATGTTGATATCAATAATATCAGCCGCGGTATTCTCAGAAACAAATTTAGCAGCTTCCACAAGAGATTCCTTGCTACCACCAAATAATTGAATGCTAACTGGATGTTCTTTAGAATCAATAAACAGCATATCCAACGTTTTATTATTATGATACTTAATGCCTTGATCACTGACCATTTCGCAGACAACTAGCCCAGCACCAAATTCACGAGCTGTCAGTCTAAATGACGCATTAGTAATACCGGCCATTGGCGCTACGACAAGCTGATTAGGAATCGTTACGTCTCCTATTTTCCATTTCATATTGTCTACCTCTATGTTTTTTAAGTAAAAATTCTACCTAAAAAGCATTCTTTAATTACAACTTGCAATAATAACAAATTTTCGACTTAGATGGCAAACATGATTACTTCTTTTCTGCAATAATCTCTTTCAGATCTGCTTCTGAAAATTGATATTTGTTGTTACAGAATTTACAGACCGCTTCTGCACCATGGTTCTCATCGATCATAGCTTGGAGTTCGTCATCTGATAAAGTGGCTAAAGATTTAGAGAACTTATCTTTCGAACAATCACACTTAAAAGCAATTGGCATTGTATCAAGAATTTTCATCTCGACACCATTCATCAATTTACTCAATACCTCTTCATTAGTTAGTCCTTCATTTAATAGAGTTGATAAATTGGGAATCACTTTAAGGTTATTTTCTATTTTTGTAATGTCATCGTCATTGGCACCGGGGAGAGTTTGAATTAGGAAACCTCCAGCAGCACCGACAGTTTCATTCGGCTGCACAAAAACTGAAACTCCAATAGCTGACGGGATCTGTTCTGACTTTGCCATATAATATGTAAAATCGGCACCAATTTCACCGGAAACAATTGGAACTTGACCTGTAAAAGGATCTTTCATATGAAGATCTTTAGTAATGCTTAAAGTTCCGTTTGTACCAACAGCACCTTTAACATCAATATGATGATCATCATTTAGTGGCAAACTAATATGTGGATTTTGAATATATCCTTTTACATTTCCCTTTGCATTGGCGTCAACTACAATTGCTCCAGCGGGACCATCCGCAACAACTCTACTTGTTAAGACCTCATCTTCTTTAAGTGTTGAAGTAGCAACCAGGATTGAGCCAATCATTGTACGACCTAGTGCAGCCGTAGAATTAGACCAAGTATCATGTCTCTTTTGAGCCTCAGCAATTGTATCAGTTGCATTGATTACATAAACTCTGAATTTTCCATCTTTAGAAACTGATTTTGTTAATGTATCTGTCATCGTATTCTCCTATATTTTTAGTTCAAAAAAGCGACTCAAACGAGTCGCTTCTTTTATTTATCCTGTGTATCGTCATGATCATTTTGATCATTTGATTCATCAGTATTTGATTTATCGTCGCTAGGACTGTCGTCATCTTTCTTTTCTGAAGGGAATTCGGTATCAGTGTTACCGGATTTTTCTTTAGGATCGTCAGATTTTTGTTTGGCAGCATCTTTAGCTTCAACAGCACGCTTAGCTTGTTCGAAAGTAGCAGCACTTTCACTTGGAAATTCTTCTTTCAAGTCACCATCAGGCATCTTACCTGTATCGAATAAACTCAAGATTTCCTTTTCATCAAGTGTTTCATACTTGAGCAATGCTTCGGCAATCAATTTATGTTGTTCACGATGATCCTCGATGATTTCACGAGCTTGTTCATGACCTTCATCAAGGAAACGTTTAACTTCTTGATCAATTGCATTAGCAGTACTTTCTGAATATGAAGGCTCGGCACGGTAACTTCCGCCACCAAATGGTTGACCGTTCTTTTCAAGTTGAACTTGGCCTAGACGATCAGTCATACCATACTCAGTAACCATTGTACGAGCAATTTGAGTGGCTTGCTCAAAGTCATTTGAAGCCCCTGATGATTGCGAGCCAAAGATAATTTCTTCGGCTGTACGACCACCAAGCAAACCAGCAATTTGTTCAGTTAATTCTTTCTTAGTAATTAAGTTTTGATCATCCTTTGGAAGCATGATGGCGTAACCACCAGCCTTACCACGTGGAACGATCGTAACTTTTCTAACAACACGTGAATCGTTTAAAACCAATCCAATAAGAGCATGCCCGGCCTCATGATAAGCAACCATATGGCGTTCTTTATCAGAAATGACACGATTCTTCTTAGCTGGTCCAGCAATAACACGGTCTTCAGCTTCATCAATATCAGATGGATCGATCTTTTGCTTACCACGTCTAGCAGCAACTAGGGCAGCTTCATTAAGTAAGTTTTCAAGATCGGCACCAACGAAACCTGGAGTTTGTTGAGCGATAACCTTTAGATCAACATCATCTGTAAATGGTTTATTTGTAGCATGAACTTTAAGAATAGCTTCACGTCCCTTAACATCTGGACGGCCAACTAATATCTTACGATCAAAACGACCTGGACGTAGCAAGGCGGGATCAAGTACATCAGAACGGTTAGTAGCGGCCATAACGATGACACCTTCATTACCTGTAAATCCATCCATTTCGATCAATAATTGGTTAAGTGTTTGTTCACGTTCATCATTACCACCACCGGTACCAGAACCACGTTGACGACCAACGGCATCAATTTCATCAATAAAGATAATTGATGGAGCATCTTTTTTGGCATTCTCAAACAAGTCACGAACACGAGATGCACCAACACCGACGAACATTTCAACGAAGTCAGAACCAGAGATTGAATAGAATGGAACTTTAGCTTCACCAGCTACAGCCTTAGCAAGTAAAGTTTTACCAGTACCAGGGGGTCCTTCAAGTAATACACCTGATGGGATCCTAGCACCAAGCGATACGAACTTTCTTGGATCTTTTAAGAACTCAACAACCTCAACAAGTTCTTGCTTTTCCTCTTCAGCACCAGCGACATCAGAGAATCTAACTTTGTTCTTTTTAGGATCTTCAGGTTTAACTTTGGATTTACCAAAGTTCATAACTCGGTTGGATCCTCCACCTTGTCCACCTCGACCCATCATTGCAAAGATGATGAAGAAGAAGAGAAGGAATGGTAAGACTAAGGTTAGAATCAATGAAATCCATTGTGAGGATTGTGATTTAGGAGCAGCAGTCGTCTTAACACTCTTAGCTTCCGCTGCGTTATTGATTCGTTTTAAAGTATCATTGTTAGGCAATACAGTAGAAGTAAATTGTGTTACTTCAGATGTTGTCGTTGATTGCCTACGACTAAATAGAGAAACTGATTTAGTAGCCGAAGTCTTCTGAGCTTTCTTGTATTCACCAGTTACTTGATAAGCTCCACCGACAGGCTCAATTTTAAAACTCTTAACTTTTCCTTTGTTAAGTTGAGTAATAAATTGATCTTGACTAAGCGTTTTAGATTGATCTGAGGATTGACCACCAGCAAACCAACTTGCTGCAAGCACCAAAACAACAAAGAGCAAGATATAAAACAGGCTATTATTGATTAACCTATTTCGATTGTTTTTCATACATTTCCTCCTAATTAATTAGACGCTACATATTGTAACATTGGTTGATATTAACGCAATAATAATTATACCGCTATCCTAATTATTTTGTTGAATAAACCTCTGGGCTCAAAACGCCGACATAAGGCAGGTTACGGTAATGTTCATCGAAGTCCATTCCATACCCTACAACGAAGGCATCTGGTATCTGAGCACCAACATAATCAACATGGACATGTTTGATTCTTCTAGCCGGTTTATCTAAGAATGAAACGATCCTAATGGACTTAGCGTTACGAGTCTTAAATAACTCGATCAAACGATCTAATGTATAGCCAGTGTCGATGATATCTTCGACGATAACCACATCACGACCGCTCAATGGTGTATCCAAATCCTTAATGATTCTAACTTCACCAGTAGTTGATGTGTTTTCACCACCATAACTGGAAACGTCCATGAAGTCATATTCCATTGGAATATCAATATTCTTAACTAGATCCATCATGAACATCGCGGCACCACGTAAGATACAAACAAACAAGGGATTCTTGTCAGCATAGTCTTTGGTCAATTCTTTACCTAGTCGAATATTTGTTTCCTCGATTTTTTCTTGCGATACTAGAACCCTTTCGATATCTGAATTCATTTCCTTACCTCACCTAAAGTCTATTTTGAAACCATAATTATCTTGTTTAAAATAATCGCTTATATTATAGATTTTTTCAACCCATACTATCTGATTATCAAATAATAAAATAATTGAATGATCTCTTTGATACTCAGGAACCTTCTTATTAATGAATCGTTTACTTAATTTCTGATGGCGATTATTATCTAAAGTTAATTTATCACCTGCCTGTCTTGTTCGCAGCATAATTTGCTCAGGAATTTTGTTAACTACAATATCCGCTTCTGAAACTGGAACACGTTTTACAACTAAATTATACCCATTTATTTTGACCGTTTGATTGACTTGAATCAATTTTTTTAAATTTATTATGGATTCCGATTTTCGAATTATAAATTGTTCATATGATCTCTGAAAAATCCAATTATCCTCTAAATTAACAGACGCATTAGGATGATTATTATCGATCACATCTATTATTTGATCGATCTGTTTATTGCTGACTGAGATGGGTAATTTTCGAGTAAAAAAACTTCCCCAAAATAACGTTTGCTGATTATGATCCAAAACCTTTACCGGTGTTAACTTACCAGACAGATTGTGTATATCCATTTGTTGTTCTATCTGGAAAAATTTATCAATAGCTAAATCAATCAAAGCATTCAACTGCTGATCAAATAAATTAAAGTGTGACAGGACCTGACCATTTTCCTCTTCTAACTCTGGAAAAATATTATTCCGCAATCGGTTCCGCATAGTAACGTTTTCAAAATTAGTCTCATCTTGAACGTATTTGATCTGTCTTGTCTTAGCGTATGTCTTCAAATCAGCTTTACTAAATTGCAATAATGGCCTAACTAGTTGTCCTACTGTAAAATTACGTCTTTGTTTAAGACTTGTGACCTCAAAAATATTTCCTGAACGGATCATCTTCATCAAAATATTCTCTGCCAAATCATTGGCGTGATGTGCCGTCAATAATGTATCGTAATTATCACGTTTCATTATTTGAGCAAAGAAGTCATAACGAAATTTGCGACCAGCTGCTTCCATACCGATATCACTCGGATGATTTTCCCACTTAGTTGTATAGAATTTAAAATCATGTTTCTGGCAAAAAGCTCTTAAGAACTCAACTTCGTCAACACTACTAGGTCGCAAGTCGTGATCAACATTGATGACGCCAAAATCCTTGTTAGGAAAAAGCTTACTAACTATTGTTAACAAGACCATTGAATCTACACCGCCAGAAACAGCGATCAAAACTCGTTTGGCCTGATACTTTTGTAAAACTTTCTTTACTGCTCCGATCAATTCATTTTCTATTCTCATACTGTCCTTCTTAAATATTAAAAAGCGCCTCGCCTACGACTTGTAAACGAAACGCTTTTTTAATTGATTTAGCTTCTACGGCCGCCACGGCCACCGCGTTTACCTTCAGTATTTTTACGAATGGTAGTCATTCTCTCTTCACTTTGTTTCATGAAGTCAGACATCATATCATCAAAATTTTCTACCACCGGTTTATGTTGCGGTTTCTTTTCAAAGTGACGCTTAGGTCTTGGTCTGTCACTGGCTTGCTTAATGGATAATGCAATCTTATGATCCTTTTCATTAAGAACCAAAACTTTTACAGTATCACCGACCTTTAGGACATCGTGAATATCTTTAACGTATCCATCAGCTACTTCACTGATGTGTACCATTCCACTTTGTCCTTCACCTAGATCAACGAATGCTCCAAAATTTGTAATTCCAGTAACTTTACCTTCTGCTTTGGATCCTACTTCAACTGTCATCTAAATAAAAAAATCCCTTTCCCTATTTTTGAAAAGTATTAGCTGAGTCTGGCAAATTATAAATCTGTTCACCAGGTTTTGAATACATATACTTCTCACGAATATATTTCTCTAGATAGCTCTTATTATTAAGTTGTGACTTTTCGATCTTCAAATCATGTTTAGTTGCTTTCTGTTTACTCAATTTTGCTTGACTAACTTCAATGTTGCCAACTGTTTTTGAATAAGCTTGATGAGCACTAATTATTTGAAATCCTAGTACACAAATCACTAATGCAAAAACAATTCCAATTGCCGCCAATCGGCGCCTATGAATTTTTTGAACATAGCTACTTCGACCAGTATTTTTGGAATTATTTATTTGTTTCGGTTTTAAAACTGAGACATTAGAGTTAGCTAATTTATGTACTTCCATGCTACTACTCCCCTAGAAATTAATACATTGAGTATACCAATTTTGGGCCTTGATTTGAACCGTTTTCTTAGCTTTTTAATCTAATCTCAACATTTAGTCAATTTCTTCATACATCTCTTCTGAATCGCTCTTTTTAGTTGTTTCTTTGATGTTAAGAATTCTAACTTTCATAGTTCTTTCACCAAAGTGCATTTCCAAAACATCCCCAACTGAGACATCAGTTGATGATTTAGCTACACGATCATTGACCGTAGCACGTCCGTTGTCAGCAAATTCCTTGGCAACGGTTCTTCTTTTAATAATACGACTTACTTTTAGAAATTTATCTAATCTCATTTTTCACTCAATCCTCATAATTTTTATTAATAATTTCCCCATTGGCAGTATCCGCCACTCTGATTTATCCAAAATATTTAGTATTTTCGATAAGTACAAATAGATAATTATGCCCACTGGGATCAATACTAAGCTTATTAAAATACTGTTTACTCGTGTTAAAAACAAATAATGATTAATAAACTTCTCTAACGTTCTAACGCATAAGGCCATAAATAGACCTGATGATAACACCTTGAGCGTGAATTTGCGACCGATCAGCAATATTCCTCGATCCTTTGAGTAAATAATCAATAGACCACTTAAAATTATTAATTCACTCAAGACCGTTGCTAGCGCTGCCCCGACGATACTAAAATGCGGTATCAATAAAATATTAAGCACGACTTTTGCTACTAGTGATACTAAGAATATTAACAGTTTAACTAGATTTTTTTCATTATCACTGCTCGTAACAGCTATCATCAGGTTAATCCCTGAAACAATGACGATCGACATCATATAAACACCTAAGGCAAATGATCCATCTGAATTGGTGAACAGCATCGTGTTAACAACTGGCATCAAAGAGACCAATCCGGCTGTTTCTGCTGTAGCTAACCACAAACAAACACGCATCATCTTACCGATCAACTGCCTATTCATATCAAATTTATCCGACTTTAATTGCGGCATGATCGTCGAAACAAATGACAATGAAATAACAATACCTAATTGGATCAGTGGTTGTGCTCGGTCAAAGACACCTTTTAAGATTTCTGCTTCAGCTAGTTGGTGTCCGGACCTCATCAATAAACGCAACATCGAAAACGAATCAATGAACTGATAAAAAATCGTCACACCCGTAAAGATGATTATCAAAACAATCTCTAATCCCAAACCTTTTTCAAATTTCAGGTCTGATGGCTGATTACTTTTAACAAATGGGTGCCTAATTAACATTGCGACTCCTAAAACTGCTACCGCAAACAATCCACCGATAAAGGCACCGCTATTAGCAATCGTACCCATCTGATATTCGTTAAGCATCCCTTTGCCAAATAGCATCGCCGCTCCTATGATCACAATGATCCTGACCAGCTGTTCTGATATTTGTGAGATGGCACTAGGTTCCATGATCAATTCACTCTGAAAATATCCTCGTAAACTCGCTTCAAACGGAATCAACAAAAAGGTTAACGAAACCGCCCGAATTTCATGATACAAATTAATATCACCCATAAAAAATGCTAATTTTCGAGATGAACCCCACAGTAAGATGGTTATTAAAATACATATCGCCGTCAGCAGTCCAAAAATATTACGCATCAATCTACTTTTAGCAAACTCACTATTTTGCTGTGCAAAAATTTTTGAGATTATTACTGGTAATCCTGATAATGCTAAGACAGAAAATATCCCATAGATGGGATAAACCTGTTGATAAATGAAATAGCCCCGATCCCCAACAATGTTTTGCAAAGGTATTCGATAAATTGCACTCAATAACTCCGATAACAATGAGGCAATAGTCAGAATCCAAGTCCCCTGTATGGCTCTTGAGGTTTCTTTTCTCATTCTTCTGTTTTAACTTTCTTTAATTTATCAAATTCTTCGGCCATCTTCTGGGCAAAAGTATCAAACTGCTTGAACCACTCACCCTTTTTGACGCTACCAGAATCCAACGTTATCTTAAATTCATCATTATTATTATGAACTGTCGCCTTCATAGTTGTATTACCTAAGAATTTGAACACTAGATCACCGGTCAAGTAATCATTAGCTTTTTTTGCAAATTTAATATTTATCATGCCATTTCTCATCACAACACTGTTAATAAGTGATTCATCCAATGAGGTTTTCAACAAACTAATATCTAATAAGTTTTGAACCTCAACTGGATACTCACCAAACCGATCCAATAATTCTGAGCGAACCTCTTGATAATTCTCCTCTGAGTCGATCTGACGGATACGTTTATACAATTCGACCTTTTGACGCTCATCACTGATATAAGTTTTAGGTATATAGGCCTCTAATTCCAAATTCACTTCGGCATTAGTCTTTTCAGATTTAGTATGACCGCGTTTTTTAGCCACAGCGTCATTTAACATCTGTGTATAAAGATCAAATCCAACCGAATCAATGAATCCATGCTGCTGTTTACCAAGTAAATTCCCAGCACCACGAATCGATAAATCTCGCATAGCAATTTTGAATCCTGAACCAAGTTCAGTAAAGTTCTTGATTGCCTCAAGACGCTGCTCGCCCACTTCTGTCAAAACCTTGTTAGGTTTGTACATCAAATAGGCATACGCAACCCGATTGGAACGACCAACACGTCCACGGATCTGATAAAGTTGTGACAATCCATAACGATCCGAGTTCTCCACGATCAAAGTATTGGTGTTTGGCATATCAACACCCGTTTCAATGATCGTTGTGGTTACCAAAACATCGTAGTCGCCATTTAAATAATCAGAAATGACCCCTTCCATTTGTGTTTCAGTCATCCGACCATGTGCCGTAGCGATCCTAGCCTCCGGCACTAAAGCCTGCAATTGATTGGCAACTTGCTCCATGTCTTCAACTCGATTGTGCAAGTAAAAGACCTGACCACCACGTTCCATCTCTCGCTTAATAGCGCTGGCTATAACCTGATAGTTTTGCTCCATGACATATGTTTGAACTGGATAACGATTACTTGGTGCCGTTTCGATCAACGATAAATCACGCACACCGAGCATCGACATATTCAAAGTTCTAGGGATCGGTGTTGCGGTCAATGTTAAAACATCTACATTAGCTTTTAATTGCTTAATTTTTTCCTTATGTTTAACACCAAAACGCTGTTCCTCATCAATAATAAGTAAACCAATATCATGGAACCTCACGTCTTTTGATAACAAACGATGTGTCCCTACAACAATATCAAGTTCGCCTTTTTCCATTCTTTCGACAATTTCTTTACTCTGCTTACGTGTCTGGAATCTGGACAAAACACCAATTTCGACTGGGAAACCTTCAAATCGATCTTTCATCGTTTCAAAATGTTGTTGAGCTAACAAAGTCGTTGGCACTAAGAAAATAACCTGTTTACCGGCTTCGACCGCTTTAAAAGCTGCTCTTAAGGCAACTTCAGTCTTACCAAACCCAACATCTCCAACTAATAAACGGTCCATAGGATGATCTTTTTCCATATCTCGTTTGATCTCATCTGTTGAACGTAATTGATCCGGCGTTTCTGGATACGGAAAAGCATTGTCAAAATCGTGTTGCATTTCATCATCTTTAGGGAAAGCAAAACCCTTAGCAGATTCACGTTGAGCATATAGGTCTATCAAATCATCAGCAATATCTTCGATACTAGATTGTACTTTACGCTTTGTCTTTTGCCATTCATTTCCGCCAAGTTTATTGACTCGTGGAGACTTACCTTCTGCGGAAACATATTTCTGTACCATATCAAGTTGCGATACAGGAATAAATAATCTACCATCATCCCGATATTCGATCGTGATGTAGTCTTGATGTTTTCCATCGACTTCCATTGTCTGCATGCCGATAAATTTACCAACACCATGATTAACATGAACAACATAGTCGCCCGGTTTTAACTCGCTATAACTCTTCAAACGTTCCGCATTAGCTAAAGTCTGATGACGTCTGCGTTTAGGTTGCTTATTAAACAGTTCTTTTTCTGTGACAATGGCAACTTTTTCTTCAGGTATTTCAAAGCCCAATCCCAAACGAGCGTTCATGATCTGTGTCTGGTGTTCGATAACTTTATCATCCGTTAAAGTAGCCTTAATACCAAAGTCGACCAAAGTATTGTTAATGGCAGAAATTCTTTTCTCATTACTGATTAGTAATAAAACGGTGTAACCCTGTTTTTGCCAACGTTCCACCTCTGATTTTAGTAGTGGCATTTGACTAAAGAATTGCTGCATACTTCTAACTGGAACATTTTCTAATTGATTTAAACGGATATGTCCCATACCTTGTTGAAAGGCTGATAAGTATACTTGCGGATTCTTGTTATCCTTCAAAATATCAATGAAATCTTGACGAATTGTCTGTTCAGGTAAGCTTTTCCCAAATTCCAATTGACTAGCTAACCACGACTGATTATCAGCTAAGTTATCTTTAGACTGCTCAAGTAGACGGTTATATTCATTGAAGATAATCAAGTCATCATCATTCAAGTAATCTAGCAAGCTACTTGGTTCATCATTTAAATAATTGATGATACTGCCAATGTTGTCAGGACGCATATTCTCAGATAGTTCTTCAATGATTTGTCCAAAGGCTGTCTGCAAATTATCTTTAGTATCTTTATCCGCTGCTTTTATTTGCTTGTCAAAGCTCTTATTTAACTTCTTTAATCCAACCTGGATCTGTTCGTCTGTTATTACTCGATCATTCGCAGGCGATAAATTAATACTGTCTAGTTCTTCCAAACTACGTTGTGTTTCAGCATCGAAGAATTTGATTTTCTCAACTTGATTACCAAAAAAATCAATTCTAATTGGATTATCGACATTCAATGGATAGATATCGACAATATCACCACGGATCGCAAAGTCACCGGGTTTAGCAACTAATTTATCCTTGTTATAACCCATTTGAACGAAAGTACTGTTCAAACCTTCTAGGTCATATTCAAGATTTTTTGTAATATTTAACTGTGCCGCTTTAAACAATTCTTTATCTGATAAAGCATATTCCAAACCGGCAACTGACGTAACGACAATACCTGGTTGATCACTGATCAGAAAATCCAGAGAATCTAATCGTTGACTCAATTCATCTGGTGAACTGGTAGCAATCTCAGTTGAAATGGCTTCTTCAACCGGAAAAATATGTACGTGCTCGCCATCGAGCAAATTTAAGTCATCATATGTTTTATTAGCGTGGAAATTAGTATTCTCCACCATTAATATTTTTTTATTTGTTTCTTTTAATGATTCCAGCACAAAAAGGGAAATTGTTGAGCCCGTTAAACCAGTTAGCATATTCTTGGTTGCTGGTTTAATTTGGCTAATAAATTTCCCTAAATCTAACTTTTTAGCAATAAAATCTATTAAGTTCAATTTTGACCCCTTTGTTGTGAGAGTAATTTAGCTACTATTATTTCCGAAAGTGATGGAGCTTTTTTAAATCGGATTTAGCCCTCTGATTTAAACGAGCTCCGGAGGAACAACTTCTTGTGCTTGCTACGTACAATGAATATGACATAGACCGTCATTTTCATTGTTCTAGGCAATGCTCAGAAGCTGAACGTCCCTCCTGCGCTCTCTAATTATATTTATTCATCAATTGATCAAAGCTATCTCCAGCAACCCAATCTTTAACGGCATCAGCTGCTTTATCAATTCCAGCTAAAGCAACTGGTTCGTTATCTTTTGAAAATGGTGTTAAAACCCAATTTACAACGGTTTGTTTTTGAGGATGCTGAATACCTATCTTAATCCGATTGAAATCTTTTGTACCAACAGATGAAATTATACTCTTAATTCCGTTATGACCACCTGCTGAACCCTTGGCGCGTAATCTCACTTTACCAATTGGCATATCTAGGTCATCGTGAATGACCATAATTTCATCTGGTTGAATTTGATAATAACCCATCAAGAATTTAACTGCCCTTCCCGACTCGTTCATGAAAGTTAATGGTTTGACTAAAAATACTGTCTCATTTTCAACTTTGAATTTACAATATTCTGCTTCAAAGTCCTTTTTCATTTGTGTTTGACCATATTCATCCATTAATTTGTCAATCGTCATAAAACCCATGTTATGTTTTGTGCGATCATACTTTTTTCCGGGATTTCCTAAACCAACGATTAATTTCATATCAATACCTCATTTCGAACTTCAATTATATCATTTTAAAAGTAGTTAATTTTTACTTTTTTTACAATGCCCCTGTTTATTTTCATGCTTTATTTGTATAATTGTAAGCGGAACATATTTATTTTGAAGGGATGATATTTAATATGACGACTCCAACAAACGAAAAGAATCATCAAAAAGTACTTCTAGTCGGTGACGGCGCTGTAGGCTCAACATTTGCTTACGCTATGACACTACAAGGTATTGCACAAGAATTAGTTATCTGTGATATCGCTAAAGATAAGATTAAGGGTGACGCAATGGATCTTGCTGATGCACTTCCATTCTCATTCCCTAAGAATATTCACGCTGGTGAATACTCAGATGCTAAAGACGCTGATCTTGTTGTTATCACTGCTGGTGCACCACAAAAACCAGGTGAAACAAGACTTGACCTTGTTAACAAAAACCTTAACATCTTGAAAACAATTGTTGATCCAATTGTTGACTCAGGATTCAATGGTATCTTCTTGATTGCCGCAAATCCAGTTGATATCTTGACATACGCTACTTGGAAACTTTCAGGTTTCCCTAAGGAACGTGTAATTGGTTCAGGTACATCACTAGATACTGCTAGATTACAAAAATTCGTTGGTGAAGAATTAGGAATTGACCCTCGTTCAGTTAACGGATATATCATGGGTGAACACGGTGATTCAGAATTTGCTGCTTGGTCACATCTATCAATCGGTGGCGTAACAATGGCCGAATGGATGGAACAACATCCAGAAGTAACACAAGCTACTCTTGATGGAATTTACAAGAAGGTTGTTAACGCAGCTTATGACATTATCAATACTAAGGGTGCTACATTCTATGGTATCGGTACTGCTCTTGCAAGAATTTCAAAAGCCTTGCTAAGTGATGAGAACACAGTTCTTCCACTATCAAATATGATGACTGGTCAATATGGTATCTCTGATATTTATATTGGTTCACCTGCTATCATCAACCGTAAAGGTCTAAAACAAATCATTGAAGTTCCATTAAATGATGAAGAATCAAAACAAATGAAACAATCAGCTGCAGAACTTACAAAGATTCTTAAAGATGGTTTTGAAGCTACAGGTATCAAGGGTCGTCAATAATCCTTAATATTGATAAAAGAATGCTTAGGCATTCTTTTTTTTTGTGAAAATTTACTGTATCATTGTTTTCATATAGTTGGATTGGATGTGAAATATATGTTAGTTAAGTCATTAGTACTTAAAAAAGATAAATTAGTTACAGTAAAAGAAACTGTCACACTTGAAGAAGCGTTGAAAGTCCTTGAGGAATCAGGTTTTAGGTGTGTTCCTATCCTAGATGAAAGCGGTCAAATATTTAGGGGAAATATTTATAAAATGCACATCTACCGTCATAAATCACGTGGAGGCGATATGAGTCTTCCCGTCACAACTTTGATGAAGAATGCTACCAAGACAATCAATGTTGATTCTCCATTCTTCAAAGTCTTCTTTAATATCAAGGATCTTCCTTACATTGCTGTTTTGGATGAATCAAATATGTTTTACGGAATTTTGACTCATGCCAGCCTTTTGACAATGTTGTCTGATGCTTGGAATTTGGAAGTCAGCAGTTATGTTCTAACCGTTAGTTCAACTGGCGAACGTGGTGATTTGGCGAAAATGTTAAAAATCATTGCTAAATACGTATCAATTTCAGGTTGTATCACACTTGATGCCAAGACAAATGAAGTTGTTAGAAGAAATCTTTTCACCTTGCCCGCTGAAACAACAATCGATGATTTGAAAAATATCATCACTCGTTTAGAGAAAAAGAGCTTTATAGTTTCAGAAATCGATGATCTGAATTCTGGAAAAATTTTAGATAAACACACGTTATAAAAAAAGAGGTCAGCTAGAAAACTAGCTGATCTCTTTTTTTATTTTTTTATCTCATTCAAATCCGTAATGATCTTATCAAATTCTGGATCATCAATTGTTCTAATATCAAATAAAATACTTTCATCATGAACTCTCGAAATCAGTGGATATTTAGCATACTTCAAAAGCTTATCCAACTTCACAACTGGAATATCAGACTCAAGACTAAGAAGGTATGTTGGCAATTTAACATCTGGGAATGACCCTCCACCAACGACTGTATCTCCGGCCACTATTTCAGCATCGAATGAAGTCTTTTCTTTTATTAGCGACAACAAGTTTTCAGCACGTTCTTTCAACTTATCCTCACTAACAGTTAAAGCATTCAAGACCGGTATTTCAGTCATAGCTTTTTCTGGATCACGATAAATTTTCAAAGTTTCAGTTAAAGCGGCTAAGGTCATCTTATCAACACGCAAGGCTCTCAATAACTGATTATGTTTCAATTTATCGATGTACTTTTGTTTACCTGCAATAATACCGGCTTGTGGTCCACCAAGTAATTTATCCCCTGAGAACATTACCAAATCACAGTTTTGTAATTCTTGACTGATAGTTGGCTCTCTACCTAGACCATATTCGGATAGATCAAGCATCAAACCACTTCCTAGATCATTCATAAGTGGTAAATCATACTTTTCAGCTAGCTTCTTTAATTCTCTAGAATCAGGAGTTTCAGTAAAGCCGATAACTTTATAATTACTTGTATGAACAATCAAGAAACCACCGGTATTCTCATTAATGGCATTTTCATAGTCACGTAAATGGGTCTTGTTAGTTGTCCCCACTTCATGCAATATTCCACCAGTTGAGGTGATAATATCAGGAACTCTAAACGAACCGCCAATTTCAACTAATTGACCACGAGAAGTGATGATTTCTTTATTACCAAAGAAAGTACTCAAGACTAACATTACGGCTGCGGCATTATTGTTAACAACAATAGCATCATCAGCTCCTGTCAATTCACTAACTAATTTACCGATAGCTTTGTACCGATCACCACGTTCTCCTAAAGTAATGTCATATTCCAAGTTAGTTGCATTACTAGCAATGGCATCGATAGCCACACGAGCCGAGTCAGCCAATTTAGCACGACCTAAATTAGTGTGGAGAATTACTCCCGTAGCATTGATAACTGGTTGCAATTCCAAAACTCGATCATCCTCGATCTTACCTAAAAAATCTTGATACATGCAGTCAATCGACACTTCACCAGCATCAGTTATATCACCACTCAAAATTGATTGACGAGCATCTTCAATCGCTTCTTGAACCAAATTTTTCAGTTCATTAGCACCGACTGTTTTTGACAGTTCCGATATCTTATCGGAATTTAGCAAATCATTAACTGATGGTAAACTTCTGAATAGCTTTTTTTGATCCATTAGAGTCCCCTTCTATAAATATCCATAAATTCTTTGATTGCCTTTAGGAAAATATCAACTTCTTCATCTTTATTAAAACTAGACAGTGAGATCCTAACGATACCTTGTTCTACTGTGCCATATCTTTCATGAACTCTTGGTGCACAGTGAGCTCCAGGCCTAGTAGCAATTTGATAGTTATCCCAAAGCCACTGACCGACTTCAGCAGAGTCAATATCACCAATATTAAATCCAACTGTACCAGTTATTTCAGCATTAAGTGGGGTATAGATTTTGATTTCCGGGTATTGTTGTAAAGTTTCCATAATTCTCGAAACAAGACCATTAATATAATTTTTAATATTATCAATACCTTTTTTATTTACATAATCAATACCCGCTGATAGACCAACGATTCCAGGCACATTCATTGTTCCCGCTTCAAGGCGTGTTGGGAAGAACTTAGGCATACTTGTGTTGAAAGAATCAATTCCAGTTCCACCGCTCTTTAATGGTTCAATTTCGATTGGTTTTCTAAAACAGATTCCACCAATACCTTGTGGTCCATACAATGATTTATGACCAGTAAAACAAAGCACATCAATTTTATCTCTTTGAATATCGATGTCTTCAACTCCAGCTGTTTGAGCAGCATCAACGATCAACAATAGATCGTGTTTCTGACAAAATTCACTGATCTGCTTGATCGGCAAAACATAGCCAGTTACGTTTGATGCATTATTACAGACAACAGCCTTAGTATTGGGTTTCAAGTACTTTTCAAAATCTTCAACACAAAGCAACCCAGTTTCTTTATCAAAAGTTACATAGTCAACGTCAACATTTCGTTTCTCTTTTAATTGAGCCAAAGGTCTCAAAACAGAATTGTGCTCGTAATCAGTTGTGATGACGTGGTCACCTTCTCTAAGGATACCCTTTAAAACTGTATTAAGGCTCTCAGTGACATTAGTAGTAAATGTGACTAAATCATTGGATGGAACATTAAACAGTTTCACAAGCTTATCTCTAGTCTGATTAACGACAACCCCACTGTTAACACTGAATTCAGATGAATCACGACCGGGATTACCATAAAGACCGCTTACCAAAACATTTGAAACACTCTCTCCGACTTCTTTGGGTTTAATTGCAGTAGTTGCAGCATTATCAAAATAGATCATTACAATTCCTTCTTTGCCAAAATTCTCATATTTTCTTTCCTACGAGTAATTCCTAACTTGTCCATATACTCAAGTGTCATCATTCCATACTTACGACTAGCTCCAGTTAGATCTCTAAACTCAGCCAAAGTCATCGTTTCATTTTCTTTCAAATAATCGACGACCTTTTTTGACACTTCGTCAAAAGCTGACTTCAGCATAACGTTCTTTTCACCTAAGCGAAAGACCTCTTCACCTTCGATAGCTTTAAGTACTTCTTCCTTAGTCTTATCAGATCCAATTAGATCATCAAAGTTAGGTGGCATCAATGGTGATTTATTCAACTCGTTAATAATTTCATCATGGGCCTTTTGTTGATACTTGTTATATTTGACTTCAAAGTCACCAGCGGAGATCAGTGATCCTAAAATATTGATCTGTCCTAATTCGGCCATCTTCTTTAAGATTTTTTCCATTATCTTACTATCATCGACCGAAATTTTGAACTTAGTGATCAATTCTTCCTTAGGCATACCTTTTTGCAGGCGATTCTTCTTATGATAATTCCAAAGTGTGTCGAGAATTTCTTTATCAAAATCTTCTAGTTTAGATTTTTTGATGATCAAACCAGATATCTTCACGATTTCTTTTTGTTTTACCAAATCACTGACCATCTTTTGAACATCATCATTGGATAAGTTTAAATAGTCTGCCAATTCAGGGATCTTTGATCCTAAAGCACTCGAATTATCAAGAAAATCTAAAACGATTTGTTCTTGATTACCGGATGCTTTGACTGATAATTGCTTCAATACCTTTTCATTAAAACGACGATGCTTGTCTGGATTAGGATCAAGCACACTACCGCCACCGATCAAAACCATAGGTGAATATGTCCGTAAGATATAACGATCACCCTTTTTGACGGCAACTGGTTCTTCCAAACGAAGTTGGAGATAGTTATCCTTATCAGCATCAATTTGTTCGATACCTAAAGGAACGACTCGAGCAATGATCTCACGTGCTCCTAAATAAACTCGAACACGAGTCCATAACCCTAGTAAATTTGCATCTTTATCCGGCAACATCTTGTAGTCAACATCAAGCATCCATGTTTTCTTGATATTGTCAGGGATCGTCAAAACATCCCCCCGTCGAATTTCAGATGTTTTCAGATTCGTCAAATTGATAGCTGTTCTTGTTCCGGGTTCAGCGCGCTTTACATTGCGATCGTGAACTTGGATATTTCTTATTTTAGTTTGTTTGCCGCTAGGAAAAGCCTCCAGGGTCATGTCGGTAGTCAATTCACCTTCAAGGAGAGTTCCGGTAACGATCGTCCCAAATCCCTTGATAGAAAATGAACGGTCAACATTGATCCTTGGAATGCCATTGATCTTAGGTTTTTCGATGTTTTCAACTTTCTCATCCATAACCTTGATCAATTCTTTCATACCAGTACCACTGATAGCATCAACACCTAGGATCGGTGCGTCGATATTGTGCTTGTCCAAGAAGTCTTTAACATCTTCTGTAACTAACTCTTTCATCTCTGCATCGACTGTGTCAATTTTACTCAAAACAACAATATAATTGTCGATTCCAAGCAATGACATGATGTCAACGTGCTCAATTGTCTGAGGCATAATGCCTTCGGCAGCATCAACAACTAAGAGGACTAAGTCGATTCCACTAAGTCCTGCAATCATATTTTTTAGAAATTTCTCGTGACCAGGGACATCAACGATACCTACTTGTTCATGATTCGGTAAATCGAAAAAAGCGAAGCCCAAGTTAATGGTTAGGCCTCGCTTTTTTTCTGCTTCTGTGGAATCAGTATCGATTCCTGTCAAAGCTTTGATTAAAGTAGTTTTACCGTGATCAACATGTCCTGCAGTCGCTATAATTATTTGATCTTGACCTATTGTTTCCATGATAACTCCTTTTAATCGTCTAATTCATAAGTAATTCTAACACCCACACGTGTTCCCACATAGATGTTTTGAAAATGCAGATCTTCATCAGTTAAAAGTTTCAAAATAGCATCTTTATCTGAATAATTGAATCTGACACTCATACCACATCCAGCCGAAATCTTTCCAGGTGTCGAAATTATGCTGGTTTCAAACTCTTGTTTACTCTTTAAAAGTTCGTTTGTTGCAATCGCCTGGTGGGTAGTCGAAAATGTCAATAATCCAAATTTTGTTTCCATTTTATCTTAGCCTCTAATCTGGTCTTACGATACGATTCTGTTGTCTCATCATTTCAACAATGCTGAACATATTGGTAATGGTACCTACAGCTAACTTATCTTTTAAGTTGAAGTAGTCGAGACATGCTCCACATCCCATAACTTTGACGCCAGCTTCTTCGAGAGCCTTCAAGTCTGTTAAATAATCTGATCCTTCAACAAGTAATTTTACACCACCGTTATAACAAAGGATCTTATCAGGTAGAACATCTTGTTCAGTTAATGAAGATACGAACCCATGTAAGAGATTCTTACCAAGAGTATCGTCTCCATGCCCCATGATATCTGTATTGATCACAACGATATATGAACTGCCTTGGTCATTGAGGGAAGAACTTTCGGCTTGATCATGTGATTTTTCAGTTTTTTTCAGTGTGACAGTGAACTGATTATTATCACCTTTTTTAACATCATAGTCGTAGCTCTTTTGGTCAGCTAACTTCTTAAGATTTTGAGGTGCCATATCGTCGTCTACTAAAATTTCAACTTCATCAGTTTCTTTTAAAGCTCTTTTTGCCATAATAATTGGTGCTGGACAAACCTTATCTAACGCATTAATTTTTTTCAAAATTACACTCTCCTTATTTAACTACGATCTCTGAATCACCCTTCGGTACAATCTTACCAATTTTTGCACTGGGAAGCTCTAATTGGTTTAATTTGTCTAATATTTCATCAGTATATTTTGGATCTACACTGAACATCAAACCGCCTGATGTCTGGGGATCAAACAGAATTTCTTCAAGTGCAGGATCATCGAAAGTGAAATCGATCTTGCCATCTAAGAAGATACGATTACGTTGGCCACCACCTGTTACTAATAGCTCTTCAGCACAATCATATGCAGCGGGGATCATTGGAATATTAGTTGAGTCTAGCTCAGCCGTATATTCGTCATGTAAAAATTCATTTAAGTGACCTAAGAGGCCAAATCCTGTGATATCAGTACATGCTGTAACAGGATAATCTCTAATAATTTCAGCAGCGTATTTATTTAATGTTGTCATACTCTTTATGGCTTCATTAAACTCCTCTTCACCAATTTGCTCAGCTCCGTATGCAGTCGTGACAATACCAACGCCCAAAGGCTTGGTTAAAATCAGATCATCACCTAATTTACACGTATCATTTCTCAAAACCTTTTTAGGTGAAACGATTCCGTTAACTGAAAGCCCGTACTTTGGACGATGATCTTGGATGGAATGACCACCTGCCAAGAAGCCACCGGCTTCAGTTACTTTCTCAAGTCCGCCTTTTAAGATCTTGTGTAAAATAGATTGATTCATTTCCTCAGGGAAACCGACGATATTCAAAGCTGAAACTACTGAACCACCCATTGCCCAAACATCACTAAGAGCATTAGTAGCAGCAATTTGCCCGAATAGATACGGATCACTTACCATTGAAGGGAAGAAATCAATTGTTTGAATAATTGCAGTGTCATCATTTATTTTTAAAATAGCAGCATCATCTGTTGTTTCAAAATCAACCATTACGTTTGGTTTTTTATCTTGATGTAGATCCTTTAAAATATTCTCTAATTTACCAGGACCAAGTTTAGCATTACATCCACCGCAAACAATTAATCTATCAGCTGTATCCATAATAATCCCCTCCATATAATTTAATAAAACCTCAATTTAATAACTAAGCTGTTTCTTTTTGTTTCAAACCTTGATAAAGCATTGATAAACCAGTATATGTAACCACTACGATAATTAGCCATGTTAGAACTGTCAAATCAAGACTCTTAACAAACATAACGGCAATAACAACACCGACAATACCACCAATTGTGATACCTAAACTACCACGTCTGTTGTAGTCTCCTGATTTAACGAATTCTCTACTTGCAACTGGCATAAGTACAGCACATGAAGCCATCATGATAGGGAACGCAACTAGTGGATTCATTCCTAACATATAAACCAAAGCCATACATGGTGCGTACAAACCAACACCGGCCGTCATAAGTGCACCCAAGAAAAAGTTAATAACAATGGCAATAACTAGGCTAGTGCCATGAAGTCCAAGGGCCGTATTACCAGCACCTAAAGCATTAATAAATCCGACTTGTTTCAATAACATCAAAATGGCTGTTAAGAATAGTGCAATACCCATAATGATTCTAATGATTTTCTCATTGAATTTAGTCATAACTTTAGAACCAATAAATGATCCAACTGCAGCTGCGGCAACCATTGATAACAATGTTGTACCTTCCATTTTAATGGCATTGATAAATAAGAATGCCTCAGTGATAACTGGAATTGTACAGGCAACTGTAAGTGTACCTGGAATCAATTTATCTGATTTCAAATACTTTGTAACTTTTAATAGCAACGTGGTAGGTGCATAGCTTCCGATACCTAAAGCATCTAAAAAGTTTGTAATTGCGCCAATTCCTGCTGCGACGGCAATATTTCCGTCATTTTCATGTCTATGCTTGTAGTAATCGGTAAAAAATATAATAGAAAAGTAGACCAATACTACTGCTAAAATAATTTGTACAATTAAAACCACGGTGTCTCCTCCTCTACTACTTCAGTTCGAAACCTTTTGACAATGGGTCTGTTGGGTCGAACATAAAATTATTAAATCCTGTGATCCAGGCTGAACCAGTAACTTCTGGAATTACTGCTGGTAGTCCGCCTTCTTCTACTTCCTTAACTACACGGCCGTAGAATTTTGTTTCAAGGATACTTTCATAAACGAATTTTTCGTCAATATCAAGTTCTCCTCTAGCATGTAATGTAGCCATCTTAGCACTTGTACCAGTACCACAAGGTGAGCGGTCCACTTGTCCGTCACCAAAGACAACAACGTTTTGATATGTTGATTCTTCATCCTTTGGTTCGCCATACATTTCAACTAAATCAACTGTCTTAATGTAGTCCAAAGTTGGATGTTGAATTTCAACTTGATCATTAACTGCATGTAAGATCTTCATACCTACATCAGCTAATTTTTGTGAATTGCTTGCTTCGATTTTTTCGTTAATTTCTGAAACTGGTAAAATTGCGAAGAAACTTCCACCAAATGAGATGTCCAAAGTGATTTCCCCAATATCAGGAACATTAACTTTAACGTCTTTTTTGTATAGGAATGAAGGTACATTTTGGAACGAAACGCTTTCTACTTGTAGGCCTTCTTTTAAATGTGCAACAGCGTGAACTAAACCAGCTGGTGTGTCTAAGACAACCTTCTTTTCAGTTGCGCCTGGTTCAACATCAACCATACCTGTTTCAACAATAGCTGTAACAGCAGCAATTGTGTTGTGACCACACATATTTAAGTAACCACCAGTATCCATAAAGACAATACCAAAGTCAGCTTCTGGATTACATGGTTCAAGTAAGAAAGCACCGAACATTTCATGATGGCCACGTGGCTCTAACATGAGTGATGTTCTAATATCATCATAATTATCGATCAAATACTGCTTCTTTTCAGCGATTGTATTACCAATAAGCTTTGGAATACCACCAGTAACAATTCTAGCCGCTTCTCCAGCTGTATGTGAATCGATTGCAGTCATGCTTCTACTAAATTGCATTATGTTTCCCTCCTATTTTGTAACTTGTCCATCTTTTCTCATTTTTAATTTTAATAGTCCCAACGCCTTATGAGCGTCTTTTTCATTAAGATTATTATCACCAACAATTTCGGTTTCAGTTCCACTTTTTGATTTATTAATATCTAATACAAATTTTGTGTGTTCGCTCTCGACCACAAATCCCGCTTGTTTACCAATAAACTTCAGCCCAACGATACTGATACCTTTGTCACCGATCTCAGTCATAGTATTAATGAAATCCACATCGGAATTTCCCCAACCATCAGCTGAAATAATAGCTCCGTTAGTACGCATAGCCTCGAGCCAAAAAGCAGTTCTTCGACCTACCAGATTCTTTAGATAATTATCTTGGGGTGTTCCCACAAGGATAACTCCTTGAAAATCTACATCAGGGTCGCTTGCTACAACTCTGACTAGTGGATCATGGAAATGATGCATAGTTGTTTCTTTTGTTGAAGGTCCAATACCCATTTTGCTACCTCCTAAACTAAGGCATGAATAGCACCATCGCGGTATTCATTCGCAGAAAGTAGAATGGGCATATTGTCCATATCAATAATGGATATACCTTTTTCAATACCGCCTGGCTCTTTTGCAAAAACCATGTTGTCGTACATGGCACCTTGTCCAGCTACTTCTTTTACGATAGCAACTTTCGGTTTACCCGGATGTTTAATATCTTCATATTCAAAGCTTTCAGCGGCATTGCGGCCGTTCATAACTTTTAATTCTTCTCTGATCGGTTGTAGAAATTGATCAGCACTATTAAACACCATTTCACAGGTTTTACGATTGAACTCAAAGTCCGATTTCAAAGTCACATCAATTAAGATGATCTTATCATCAGAACTAGGGGTACCATCTGTATCAAATTTAATTTTTTCATCAAGATAGCCATCTGAAGAACCAAATTCATGCAATTGCACACCAGTTTCATCAGCACCGGTCAATATTACACTGACACCAGTCAATGTATTCGACATGCCATACCCAATATTACCCAAAACCTTTGTAGAGATTGGGATAACATCCATAATTGTATTTATTTTAAAATGGCAATCCTTGGGATCAACTATTTTGATCTCAATGGATTTTAGCCGATCGTCAATATCAAATAATGGATGATCTGGTATTTCCATGCTGGTATTTGTTATATGATACTTTGGCCCAATTGTGACATCTTGCATTGAAAATGCATTTATAGTTAGAGTATTTTTATTCATTTGAAAATCCCCTTACTAACAATAAAAGGAGGGAATATATATACCCTCCTTTTATGGTCAAACTAGACCTTAGCTATATATTCATATGGTAAAGGCACAATTTTTCCTGGTGAATCAAGAATTTCAAGTTGCTTCAAAGTGTCCTTAACAATGCCATGTTGCATTTCAACATTGTGAGGTTCACCGGCATTAGCACCCATTGGTACACGAGGAGCAGTTGCTCTAGGTGAACCACTTTGACGTACTACTGGAGGTAATGCGGCAATTAAAATTGTAGGAATCCCAACGGATTCGATTGCTCTCTGCACGATCACGGCAGATCTATGACAAGTTCCTCAACCGGCAGTCATAATTACGGCATCAACATCTTCAGCCTTTAATTTTTTAGCAATTTCTGGACCAGTTTTATCTGTAAAGGCTTCGATGTCACCACCACCACCCATGAAACCATACTCAGTGGGAGCTAGACCTTTAATGAAGCCTTCATCTGCAAGTTCACGTAATCTATCGATTGGGAACATACAGTTAATATCTTTATTAACATCACTGTTATCGTAACCACCATGTGATACCATTAAATCTTCCGCTTTTGTATCCCAAGGGATCTCACGGTAAGTTGTATCACCAGCTAAATTAAATCTTTTATCACTTTTTAGATGAACACCAGCAGCAGTAGCAATTCCGATCTTCATATCTTTCAGCTTCTTTGTAACAGGTGCCCAAACAGGCTGAGGTGTGATAGGAACATAAATCTCTGACTGTAAGCCATCATACTTCTTTAAGGACATTATTCTTCCTTCCTTTCCTTAGTACGCTGTTTTATCTCAACTTGATGTTTTTTATAATCATCAATAGCTTTAACGTAATCTGCATTCGGGGTTTCGGATAGGACTTCGGGATAGGACATTAAGAATCCTACTTCATGGCCAATTTGTGGCTCATGTTCAGAAATCAACATTCTCTTAGGTATTTTGAGAGTACCTAATCTTCCCTTTAATTCAATCATGACACCTGCATCTGTAACTTCTGAAATGATTCCTTCAAAAAGTCGTTCTGTAGATGCGTAATTTAATAAATCGTAATTATCCATACCAGTTACCCTTCATTCATTATTCTTTTTCGTAGATTTCAAGTCTCTTTTTGCTCTTTGGCAATGATTGCTCATTTGGAGCTCTGTCGATCTTGATTCCATCATGTTCTTCGATAACCTTAAGGTTATTTTCCTTAACATTTGGATTCCACTTACGTTCAGCTTTTTCAATCTTACCGCCAGCCATCTTTGTTTCCAACATAGCTAGAGCTCTGATTGCATCTTCTTGACATAATGTGTTATTCTCAAGAATTTCATTTTCAATACCTTGAGCAGATTTGTTATTATCAACCATTGCGTCCATGTACTTGTTACCAACAACAAGAGCACCTTGAACGGCACAGTATGACATACCAACAACTGGAACGCCTCTTGAACCAATTTGTTCTAGATGTGATGCAAAGTCAATATGGTTGTTACCAAATCCTTCAGTTGTAACAATAGCACCATCAAGGTCCATTGCTTCAACTGTCATTCCAAGTCTATTTGAAACGTAGAATTTCTCAGTATTTGCTTGTGGTGAACCAACAAACAATACACCTACTAAGTCAATATCTTCGTCGTCCATAGCAGCTTTAACCATTGGTTCACGCCAGTAGTGACGAGACATTTCCTTAGAAGCAGGTCCAATACATGTCAAAGCGTGGATACCACCATCTAATACTTCAAGAGGTGATAGCATGATTGGTAAGTTACCAAGGTCAACGTTAGGTTTAGCACCTAATGTACCGACAGGTTCTACGGGCATGATTAAGTTATCGTGCATAGCACCTTGTCCCATGATTTCCTTAACAATAACAACACGCTTTTGTTTTGGATGACGTACTTGTTTGAGCTCATCTTTCTTAGTAATAAGACTAGCATCAGCCTTCTTAAGAGCTTCTCTGATTTCTTGAGTAATAACATCAGCGGCTTTATGGGAAGCCAAAGGACCTACACGTTCCATGTTACGTCCTGCTTCAATTGTTACTTGAGCTTTAATTAGGATTTCGCCTTTATCTGGAGAACCAGGGCGACCCCACATAATATTCTTGTTCATTTCACCTTCAGATGATCCGAATTCACCAATTTGAACTCCGTTTTCATCTGTACCAGTTAACATAAAGACAGCTCCATCGATTACACGTGTAACACCTGTACCGATTTCTCCTTCAGTCTTTGTAGCAATTGGTTGAACATCCATGATTGTTTCACTATATTTGTCATAATCGTCAGGTGTAATGATGTCTAAAGTCATATCTTTAACGATATCTTGAGTTTCAACAGCTTCTTCACACAAGTCTTTAGGTGTTCTAATAGTCAATGTTGTACCATTGATCTCTGTCTTGTCGCCAAATTCAACTTTGTCGATTTGAACATGATCACGTTCTAGCTCTCTGATAACTTTAGCTTCTACTTCGTCATCGTCTGATGAAGCATCTGCTGAGTCATTTGAAGCTGTAGCAACGGCGGCATTGCTGTCAGCTGCTAATTTAGCTTCACTTTGAGCTGCTGGTGCAGCTGATACTGCTGAGGCCATAGGAACTTCTAAATGAATTCCTTTACCTTCTGCAATATCGATCTTGATTGTTCCATTAGAAGTACTTGTAACAGAAGCTGGTGCAACTGTTGTTGGTGCAGTATTCACGTCTTCAGTAGCTACAGGTGCATTGTCTGCATCTGAACTATCATCATCAGTTGATGCGTCATCACTATCGTCATCCATTGATTGAATATTTTCAACATTTGCAGGTGTTAAAGGAATAAGTGCATCTGTTGTTTCACTCAATTTTGCGCCTAGTACTTGACCAATCTTTAAAACATCATCTGGTAATTCTAGAAGTCCGGAATCAACGTAGTCATCAAATAATGATGGATCTTCCAAATTTGGTGCTTCGATAGTAATTCCGCCCTCTGCTCTACAGCATAGGACAGCTGGGTCATTAATATGATCCATGGCTGTTTCTTTAGTTATAGACATATCCTGTCTACCTCCCTTGAAAATTACTTAGATTGAAAATCAGATGGAAGTTTACGATATAGTCTATGACCTGCTGCTCTTAAAACGTGATCTGTAGAATGATAAACTGAAACTCCTACACGAGGAGCTACACCGGTTACGGTGTTTGTTCAATCCTGACATGTACCAGTCAAAATTGATTCAGCTCCCTCTTTCTTCATTCCAAGGACTGCATCAGCCTGTCCAGGACAAATTCCTGGAAGACTACAACGATATCTTCCATTTACTAAAACCATTCTCTTACAACGGCGGAAAGATACTACTTTTCCACCCATTTTATCAACTATTTCACGAAGACGAGGTTCCTGTCCACCGCACTCACATTCAAGAATACCGAACTTCTTACCATGAGTATCGGGGTATGGCATTGCTACTAAGAATCCACTTGTTGTCTTTGTAACAGGTGTATCTTCACTTCCAGTATGTCCAGTAAATGGACCACCAACTGTGATATCACCATGTGGATTAACGTAACCACCAGATGCATCGATAAAGTGTTTAGCTGACAATCCGATCGGAATATTCTCGTATACAGTCGATTGTTCCTTAACTCTTCCGTCAACGGTAATATCTTTATCAATAACAGGTTTTCTCAATTCAATAGCCTCAACAATTCTTTTAACTGTCTCAACGTTTTGAATAATTGCATTTGCCTTGATAGGTAATTCGCCTGGTTTAAGAACTATGTCGAGTAATTGTCTGACAATTACTCTTTCATCACCAGCTGGGTACATATTAGTCAAGAATTTAACTTGAATATTTGGTTCATTCTTGCAAGCTTTACCAAGTGCAAGTACTGCAGCATGGTGAATCTTCTTGATTGCAATGTAACCAACCTTAGCTCCTGTAATTTCTAGTAAGTATTTAACTCCACGGACAATTTCTTCTGGATAACGTTCTTCAACCTCAGTATTATGACAAAATAGAGGTTCACATTCAGCGGCATTAACGATTAAATAACCGCCGGGAATCTTATTTGAAAGTTTAACTGCTGTTGGGAATCCAGCACCACCAGCACCTACGACACCGGCATTTTCAATTGCCTTTAGATAATCATCAGTTTCAGGAAGTTTGACATAGTCTTCCATGTCTTGTTCCTCGTCGGGATCCAAAATGATTCTGTCATCCTCAACGGCTGTGACTGTTCCTGTTAGACTACTATGAATATTAGCACCTAATCCATTAGGTTCTGCAATAAGTTCCCCTCGCAAAACATGTTGGCCTACTTCGACAATTGGCTTATCGGGTGCACCAACGTGTTGCTTTAGTAAATATGTGACTTTTTCCATCATTTCACCTCCCTCCAAATATGATAGCGAAATATTGTTGACGTTTTCATTCGCAAGTTCATAGTATCACAAAATATTCATAATTTTAATAGCAATTTCGATATTTATTTAAAATAAAAAATCACTTGACACACTACCAATATACCTTTCTTTGTAGTATACTGTCCGATTACATCTGTTAACACAATCAATCACAATGTGACGAAATTATATACAAATGGAATATCCATTAATCCCGCACAGGATTTTTTTAAATGCCACATTGAATATTGAATTTTTTATGATATCATTGTTTCTGGGAGTGGATAGGTTCTGGTGTTCCTTCTAGTCTTCAAAACTAGTATGAGGGGTTAGTAGCTTCTTGGGTGGGTTCGATTCCCACACATTCCCGCCAGAGAATATAAATTGAATTGTTCACAATTCAAACTAAAAATGTACTGTAGGAATATTCCTACAGCAAAAAAGGATGATGCTTAGGCATCATCCTTTTTTGATTTTCGGATTATTTATAAATCCGAGGTAGCCGATCTGTCAAACAGCAGAGAATCTCATAGTTAATGGTATCAGCGTATTTGGCCGCATCAGTAGCGGTTATCTGTTCATTACCATCCTTACCGATCAAAGTAACTTTAGTTCCAACTGGTAATTTCTTAGGCAAACGGACCATAAACTGATCCATACAGATACGTCCAACGATTTGGCATCTCTCGCCATTGATCAAAATATCGTATCCTTGCATCCTTCTCAACCAGCCGTCAGCATATCCAATTGGTACCGTACCTATCCATTCTGGTTTGTCACTAGTATAGGTAGCTCCATAACCAACTTTTTCACCCTTTGCGATTTCTTTAACAAAGACTAGCTCTGAATGAAGACTCAATGCAGGCCTTAACTCAAAAGGAACTTCAGGAATATCAGTTCCTGATGGATTCAATCCGTATAGACCAATACCAAAACGCACCATGTTAATAGCCAAATCTTGATGCCACAAGGCAGTGGCAGTATTAGCACAATGAACATATTTGAAATCTAGTGGTAGGTCTGACTTCAATTCCTTAAAACGTGCAACCTGTTTCAAGAAATACGTTTTGTCAGGATTATCAGCCGTAGCAAAGTGTGTAAACAGTCCTTCTGGTACAAATTTATCAGGATTGTCTTTGATATAGTTGCAGGCCTCAATCAAATCATCCTTATTACGGAAGCCGATTCGACCCATACCACTGTCGACACCAATATGGATCTTCAAATTAGAAACATTTTCGTTAGCTGCTTGCTCTAACCAATCTAATGAACCGATCGTCAAAGAAATATCATTGTTAGCTGCTAAAATTGCATGTTGTACTGGAGTAATACTCAAAACTAGGATAGGAACTTTAATCCCTGAATTACGTATCTCTAGGGCTTCATCTAATGTTGTCACACAGAGTCCAGAGGCTCCATATTCAACTTCTGCATGTGCTACTCTAACAAGTCCATGACCATAAGCATTCGCCTTTACAACGGCAAATACTGCCGTTCCCTTAGGAACGTTATTGATCTCACTTTGTAAATTATGTTTTAAATTATCTAGGCTCACTTCAACGTAGGCAGGTCTATGTGTTGATGGTAACATTAATTATCCTCCTCTAGAATTACTTCCGTGATCACTAATTCATCCGTATCTGAAATGGAAATGAATATTCTACCATAAAAAACATCTGTTTTGATGTAAGGCTGACCTGATTCGTGATTAAGGATACTTAAATCGTGAAAACCAATCTTGCCCAGACCTGTACCCATAGCTTTAGTAAAAGCTTCTTTAGCAGAAAAGCGACCTGTTAAATAGGTCATTTTGGCCTTCTCAGTTTTTTTGGTATTAAATATTTCAAATTCTTCAGACGTAAGAATCTTATCTGCAAACTTTGGTAAACGTTTGTAGATGTTCCTTACTCGCTCAATTTCGGCAATGTCTACTCCCAATCCTTTTATCATCTATCATTCTCCATCATTTTTTCTCAAAAAAAGACAAAGTAAAATTAATTACCTTGTCCCCTCGTAATACTTATTATAAATCATTTTATTGTATTTCTACATTCTCAAGCTTAGATTGTTGTTCTAATCTTAAATGACTTCTTTGATTGACCTTGTTTCTTCTTGTTGCCACCGTTGCCATTGCTGCCGTGACGTTTGTCACTGCTTGCATGGCTTGAGTGTCCACCACGATGATCATCATGTCTTCTTGAACGATGTTCGTCACGGCCGCCACGGTAATTACCGCCGCCGTTTCCACGATGACGTCTTCCATGACCAGACTTGTTATGACTAACTTTCCTTGATGGAAGTGGTCTCTCAGGCGCAATCTTAACTGGAACACTCTCAGCATCTTTGATCATGTCATTCAAGAGTACTTTGACAAGATCTTCAGCTGAATACTCACCTAATAATTCTGTAACGATGTCGTCGAAACGATCCATCTTATTATGAGTTAAAGTATCTTTAATTTCATCTTTAACAGATTCCATTTGACCCTTTAGAACATCATTATCTGAAGGTGGAGCAAGTGGTGTCATGCGCTTCTTAGTAAGATTTTCGATTGTACGTAAGTAACTCATTTCGTTTGGTGTAACAAATGTTACAGAGACACCTGAGTGTCCGGCACGACCTGTACGTCCAATACGATGAACATAGCTGTCAGGATCTTGAGGAATATCATAGTTATAAACATGTGATACACCAGAAATATCAAGTCCACGGGCAGCCACATCAGTAGCTACTAAGTAGTCTAATTTTCCAGATTTGAACTTACGCAAAACGCTAGTTCTTTTATCTTGTGACAAGTCACCATGAATACCTTCTGCATTATATCCACGTGCTTGCAAACCTCTTGTCAATTCGTCAACACGACGTTTTGTACGTCCGAAGATCAATGCAAGTTCTGGAGCCTGTACATCGAAGATACGTGTCATAAGGTCAAACTTCTCAAAGTCACGAGCCTTAACAAAGTATTGATCGATATTGTCAGCTGTTAATTCTTTTGACTTAATCTTAACAACTTTTGGATCTGTCATAAATTTGTCAGCAATCTTCATGATTGGCTTAGGCATTGTAGCTGAGAACAACAATGTTTGATGTTCATGAGGAACATTAGAAAGGATACTTTCGATATCCTCAACAAATCCCATGTCCAACATTTCATCGGCTTCATCTAAAACAACCGTCTTTACATTTGCTAACTTAACCGTGTGACGGTTAATGTGGTCAAGTAAACGACCTGGTGTACCAACAAGAACGTTAGGGTGATTCTTTAAAGAACGAATCTGTCTTCTAATGTCAGAGCCACCATATACTGATTGAACTCTAACTTTTTTCTTACTACCTAATTTGTATAACTCTTCTTGAGTTTGAATAGCTAACTCTCTTGTAGGTGAAATAATTAAGGCATGAATGTCACTTGAAGCCGTGTCTACTGCATCCAAGATAGGAAGTCCAAAGGCAGCTGTCTTACCTGTACCTGTTTGGGCTTGTCCAATTACGTCATCACCAGCTAATACTAGTGGAATAGTTTGTGCTTGGATGGGGGTTGTTTCTTCGAACCCGGCTTCATCAACAGCACTTAATAGTTTTGAATCTAAATTTAATTCGTTAAATTTCACAAAAATCCTCCAAGTTAAAACACGATAAAATCACAGACGTTTACTTTATCACGTTTCTCTATCATTCTCAAATGGCAAACTTAAATTAACGCATGTAAAACGTTTTCTAAATGGATTCCATGACTTGCTTTTAATAATAATGTGTCACTTGAGTTTAATTCTTTCTTTATATCATCAGTTAATTTATCTAACTGATCTTTTTGATACCAATTCAAATCGTCTGAACTGTATTTTACAGCCAGCTTGTCGGCCAAGAATTTCATATAGTCGCCGACCAAATATACTTTGGCAAAATCGTCTGAATTTATATAGTTTGCCAATGATTCGTGTAGTTCCCTAGAAGCATCGCCTAACTCTAAAATATCACCCAGTACAAGGATTCTTCTTCCTTCTGTTGGAATATTCTTGAGGTTGCTCAAAACTTCGATCACAGCGGTTGGATTAGAATTATAAACGTCACTCAAAATATCAGCACCGTTACTTGCTTTCAACCACTCAGTTCTATTTTCTGTTACATAAAGGTTCCTTAGAGCCTTCTGCATTGCTTCTGGTTTAATATGTGATTCTAGTCCAACCAATAATGCTGCAAGTGCGTTATTCACGTTATAATCGCCCATCATTGGAATTGTAAATTCAATCTCTGGCCAAAGATTAGTTTTGAAGCTCGTAGAATTTTTACCAGCATTTATTTCAGTTGCATAAAGGGTCTCATCATTCTTGCGTCCGAAAGTATACTTGCGTTGCTCAACATTTTTTGCCCGTTCTCTAAGTAAGGGTTCATCCCCGTTATATATGAATCTTCCATCTTCTTGCAAGTGTGAAACAATTTCCATCTTGGCATCAGCAATTTTGTCTCTAGTACCGAAAAATTCGATATGAGCTTCCCCAATCATCGTTATAACTGAAATATCAGGATTAGCTAAACTGCTTAGGTGTTCGATTTGGCCAGTACGATCCATACCCATCTCTACTACTAATACTTCAGTATTGATAGGCATATTCAAAATCGTATATGGAACACCGATTTCATTGTTAAAACTCTTCTGGGTCCTGGCAACGTTGTTGTTTGTTTCTAAGACACTAGCAATCATATCTTTTGTAGTCGTCTTACCATTGCTACCAGTTACTGCTATAACCTTAGGATTAACTTTTGCGAGATAGTATTTAGCCAAAGTATCAAAAGCTTCAGAAACATCCTTAACCACGACATAAGGAATATCATGATTGGGAATCTCGTGATCACTTTGCCATATTGTAGCATGCACACCATTCTCGATTGCACTGTTGATAAAATCATGACCGTCGCGCTCTCCTTTTAATGGAAAGAACAAGTCGCCAGCTTCAGCTTTACGGCTATCAAAGCAGACCCCGGTAACGTCAATATCAGCAATATCGTCAACATCTAATTTTAAAGCAGAATAAACTTCTTTTAACTTCATTTTCATGAAAAGAATTCCCCAATTCTAAAAAAATATTTAATACTGTTCATATAAAAAGAGTATACTAAAATACTTAGAAAGGACTTGATGTACTATGACTTCCCAGACAAAAGATAAACCACAGAGTAACAACTATTGGAAAAGAAATCTAAAAGTTCTCTGGTTTAGTACTTTCATGACCGGAATCGGCTTCAGTATGATTACACCCTTTATGCCATTATACATTAATCAACTAGGCAATTTAACCAAAAGCCAACTTGTGATCTGGAATGGTATGGCCTTCTCAGCGACCTTCTTAGTCATGGCGATTGCCTCTCCAATTTGGGGGAAGATTGCCGATCGTAAAGGTAGAAAATTAATGCTGATCCGTGCCGCCTTAGGAATGTCGATTGTGATCTTCTTACAAGCATTCGTCACCGCACCTTGGCAATTAGTCGCTTTAAGACTACTTCAAGGTGTCTTCTCTGGGTTCGTTAGTAACGCTAGTACCTTGATCGCATCAACTGCACCAAGATCCGAAAGCGGCAAAGCACTCGGTACCTTAAATACTGGTGTTATCTCTGGTACCTTACTAGGACCACTTGCGGGTGGTGTGATCGCACAATACCTAGGTTTTAGAATTCCATTTATGGTTACTGGATCACTGTTATTCACAGCCTTTATCCTCGTAGTCATTTTTATAAAGGAAGACTTTAAACCTGTTACTAAAGATGAAGAAGCCAGTACATCTGAAATCTTCCACAAATCTAAAAATCCAAACTTGATCCTGGCAATGTTCGTTACAACCATGATCATCCAGATGTCCAATAATTCAATCAATCCGATCATCAGTCTGTATGTTAAGCAATTGATGCATGGATCAGACAAAGTCACCCTCATTGCGGGAGTGATAGCTGCCATGCCCGGAATTGCCAATGTCATCGCTGCGCCAAGGTTTGGTGCTCTAGGCGATAAAATCGGTACAGAAAAGATTTTGATCGGTGGTTTGCTATTTGCCGTTATCGTATATATCCCACAAGCCTTCGTCACAAATGTTTGGCAACTAGGTATGTTGAGATTTTTAGTCGGTGTTTCTGATGCCTGTCTATTTCCACAAGTTCAGACTATTCTGGCAAAGAACTCTGATACGAAATATACCGGACGAATCTTTGGATACAATGCTTCATTTCAGGCTGCCGGAAATGTCTGCGGACCATTGATAGGTTCCTACATCTCCAGTATCCTAAGCTACTCTGCTGTATTCATAAGTACAAGTATCTTGGCCTTGATCAACTTCAGTTGGGTATTTTCACACATGAAGTCAAAAAAAACTAAAAAATAAAAGCCTTCCCGAGAAAGGATGGCTTTTTATTTGTTTTGCAAACCATATTTCTTGTTGAAACGGTCGATACGTCCATCTGCTTGAGCAAACTTTTGTTTACCAGTGTAGAAAGGATGTGAGTCTGATGAGATTTCAACACGAATTAGTGGATATTCGTTACCTTCGAAGTCTGTTGTTTCATTTGATTCAACTGTTGAACCAGCTAAGAACTTCTTACCTGTTGATGAGTCCATGAATACGACTTGATGGTAATCTGGATGAATTCCTGTTTTCATTCTATGTCGCTCCTTTGCCCTAAATCTTTTGCAGAAATAGAGATTAAATTTACTAACGGTGTTTAATGTTATCATGGATAGCAATAATATTCAATATAATTCTAGTTTTCCAATATTATTTTTTGATCAGATATTTCATCGATCAAGTCTTTATCATGGTCGATCAGCAGCATCGTTGGATGCTGTTTTTTTATTGCATCGACAATTTGCTGACGAGTGATAACGTCTAAAAAATTCAACGGCTCATCCCACAAATATAAATTTGCTTCTTGAGATAAACTGATTGCCAATGCGACCTTTCGTCTCTGACCTTGGCTCATACTTTCAACTGGTTGATCAAATAGATTTCTTTCAAATCCTAACTTACGCAAATTAGAAAAAATCATTTCTGGATCGATTTTCCTTTCCTCAGCAAGTTGTCTGATCTCACCAGTTAACTCATCTTCCTGAGCCAAATAAGATATTTTAATATTATTGGCGATCTTCAGTTCACCATTCTGCTTAAATGGTTGCTTAATACCTAAAATTTGTTTGAAGATGGTCGTCTTACCGATACCATTACGTCCGACTAATGAAACCACTTGATTAATCGGCACTTTGAAACTAGTTACTGGTGTCTTTAATTCATCATGGACTAATTCCAAGTTATCGACAACTACAAGGTTTTTAGGATGCGATACTGCTTGATAATTAAGTTTGATCGGTTCTTCGATCTCGATATTTTTAAGCAAGCCTTGTTTCTTTTCGATCTCCGAATCAACACGTTTAGAAACTGTCTTAGCTTTCTTCATCATCTTGGCAGCTTTGTGACTAATAAACCCCTTGTCGAGGTTAACTTTTTGTAAGCCAGTTTTATTCTTCTGCTTTTCAGATTGATTGGACCAATTTTCTCGTTTGACGGCTGTCTCATGCAGTCTTGAAATATCTTTTTGTAATTGTTCCTTTTCTTCTAACTGAGACGCATCTTGCCGACTCTTCTCTTGTTCCCAAACATCAAAGTTTCCTTTATAGATATCAATATTTTGACGATTGATCGAAATGACATGATCAATAACTTCATTCAAAAAGGTTTTATCGTGACTGATAACGATAAATCCTTGTTTACTCTTTAGATAATCAGCGACGACCTTACGTCCCTCAATATCCAAATGGTTGGTTGGTTCGTCGATCAATTGAAAGCCATAGTCATCAATAAATAGAATCGCCAGCAAAACTTTGGTCTGTTCTCCTGGACTAAGGGTCGAAAAGTCTTGCTCTAAAATGTCCGTTTTGGCTTGTAGTTTATCTAACTCCACTTCAATCTTCCAAAGATCGTAATCTTCCAAATCAGTCAATTCTTTGACGATTTCTACTGTGGGTCGATTTTTATCTGTGACGTCTTGTGGATAGTAATAGAAATTCAAGTTGGAAACAATCTTGCCCTGATATGGTAATTTACCTAATAAAATTTTCATCAAGGTTGTCTTACCACGGCCATTACGACCAATCAAACCTAGTTTCCAACTTTCATCTATTTGTAGATTAAGCGAATCAAACAAGTTGTCCACCATTTGATCATATTTATAACTCATATTTTCTATTTGAATAGTTCCCATATAGCATGCACTCCTTTGTGCATTTGACCAATTTTATTTCAACAAAAAAGAACGCTACATAAACAGCGTTCTTCCGTTTTAAATATTACAGGAAGGCGCAGTTGTAGAAATAAAGTCGAAGTCAAATTACACAGTTATTTTGTATAATTTAAAATTTCAACTTAATTTCTCAACGGCTGCACTCCCTTTCTTGTTTTAATCTAGAAATAAATTTACCAACATAATATTAATTTGTCAATATTAAATTAAATCATCTGTCCCGACTAATGCGACATCTGCTGATAAAGCACGTAATTTTTTAACAACCTGATCATATCCACGAAGAATATTTTCAGCGTTGTTTATCACAGTTTGACCATCAGCAACTAATCCAGCAATCATCAAGCAAGCTCCAGCGCGGATTTCTTCAGCTGATACCTCGGCACCTTGTAAGTGTGCTCCACCCCTAACCAAGATCAAATCATCTTCACTAGTGATATTAGCACCCATTTTATTCAATTCCGTAATATGTTTAACTCGCTTAGGATAAATGGTATCTATCACCATTGCTTCACCACTTGCTTGCATCAATAACGGCGTTATAGGCTGTTGCAGATCCGTCGCAAAACCTGGATATGGCATCGTTTTAATATTAACCGACTTTAGATTAGTTGCTTCTTTTACATAAATACTGTCTTCACCAATATCTAAGTTTACGCCCATTTCATCAAGCTTAGCGATAAAAGCATCCAAATGTTCGCTGATAATATTCTTTACTAAAATCCCACCACCATTGGCTGCAGCTAAGCTCAAATAGGTTCCTGCTTCAATGCGATCGGGAATAATTGTATGAGCATTATTTGAACGAAGGCTATCTACACCTTCAATTCGGATAGTTTCAGTACCTACACCACGGATCACTGCTCCCATGTTGTTCAAAAAAGTTGCTAAGTCAATAATCTCTGGTTCTTTTGCTGCATTTTCGATCACGGTTGTTCCTTTGGCCTTTACGGCTGCCAAAATAACATTGATAGTTGCACCAACTGAAACCATGTCTAAGAAAATCTTAGCGCCCTTCAAACCGCCGTTTGGAGTCGTAATAATGATTTGTCCATGTTTATTTTCAACATGTGCCCCAAGTGCTTCAAAGCCTTTGATATGTTGATCAATAGGACGAGGTCCAATGTCATCCCCACCGGGGAAACCTACCACTGCTTTGCCAAAACGGCCTAACATGGCACCCATAAAGTAGTATGAAGCACGCAAACTACTTACTTTACCGCTAGGCAATTCCGCAAAATGAATCTGTGTCGGATCAATCTTTAATACATCATCTTCCATTGAAGAAGAAACGTTCATATCCTGTAAAATTGAACGTAAGTTTTTAACATCTCTAATTTGTGGCACTGAATCTAATACCACAGGAGTATCTGACAAAATTGCGGCTGGGATAAGCGCTACTGTGCTATTCTTAGCGCCTCCGATCGTAACTTCACCTGATAACTTTTTCCCACCATTTATTACAAGTTTTTGCATAAGCTTTTCCCTAACTATTATTGACTAATACTACATATTTTCTTCATCAAGACCAGATGCAGCGCCGATAAACGCCTTGAATAATCCCTCTGGCTTTGTTGGTCTGGATAGGAATTCAGGATGATATTGCACAGCAATGTGAAACTTGTTTTCTGGGATCTCGATAATTTCTACCAAACGATTGTCAGGTGAAACACCAGAGAAACTTAGTCCAAGATCTTCAAATTGTTTGCGATAATCATTATTAAATTCATATCTGTGTCTGTGTCTTTCTTGGATAACTGATTGATTGCCATAAGCTTCAGCAGTCTTTGTACCTGGTTTTAATTTACATGGGTAAGCGCCCAAACGTAATGTACCACCACGGTTTTCAAGATCTTTCTTGTCAGCCATGATATCAATGATCTTATTGTCACCGTCAGCATCAACTTCACCAGTTGTGGCATCGGAAATACCGGCAACGTTTCTAGCAAATTCAATACTTGCCATCTGCATACCTAAACAAATTCCAAAGAATGGAACATCGTTTTCACGGGCATACTTAATGGTTGTGATCATTCCTTCTAGTCCGCGACTACCAAAACCGCCAGGTACTAGAAGACCATCAGCATCCTTTAGAAGTTCAGCAACGTTATCTTCTGTTATTTCGTCGGCTGAGATCTTCTTTAATTCTATATCAGTATTATATACATATCCAGCAGAACGAAGTGCTTCTGTAACAGAAATATAAGCATCTTGTAACTTTGTGTACTTACCGACCAAAGTAATCTTTGTAGTATGTTTCAAATTATGGACACGATTTACCAACTTGTTCCAGTTGCCCATGTCAGCTTCTTTAGTATTCAAGTGCAAGTAACGACATACAATATCATCAAAATCTTGTGCTTGAAGGTTCAAAGGAATATCGTAAAGTGATTCAGCATCACGTGATTCAATAACAGCTTCTGAATCAACATCACAGAATGATGCAATCTTGTCTTTCATACTTTGTGGCATTTCTTGTTCTGTACGAACAACCAAAATATTAGGTTGGATTCCGATACCACGTAGTTCTTTAACACTGTGTTGTGTTGGCTTAGTCTTCATTTCACCAGCAGCTCTTAAATATGGAACTAAAGAAGTATGGATGTAGACGACATTTTCTGAACCAACTTCTGACTTCATTTGACGCAATGCTTCAAGATATGGAAGTGATTCGATATCACCTACAGTACCACCGACTTCTGTAATGATTACATCTGAGTCTGTAGTAGTAGCAGCACGCATAATTTTTTGTTTGATCATATCTGTAATATGTGGAATAACCTGTACAGTAGCACCGTTATAATCACCACGACGTTCACGACGAATTACTTCAGAATAAATCTTTCCGGTTGTAACGTTGGAATACTTATTAAGATCATTATCGATAAATCTTTCATAGTGCCCAAGGTCAAGATCGGTTTCTGTACCATCGTTTGTTACATAAACTTCACCGTGTTGATAAGGACTCATAGTTCCTGGGTCCACATTGATATAAGGGTCAAATTTTTGCATCGTTACCTTAAGTCCGCGATTTTTTAATAATCTACCGAGGGATGCAGCAACGATACCCTTGCCAAGAGATGAAACAACTCCACCTGTAATAAAAATATATTTAGTCATATTTTCCTCCACATACTATTGCTATTTTTGAAAGGGATTTCTTAAATAAAAATAAAAAAGTCCCCTATTCACACTGAACAGGGAACTTGTAATTAGACAATCTAATAGAGCCCAAACATTATAATACTGTTATATAACTCAATCGTCAAACTTTTAATCTATAAATTTAGATGTCATCGTTTTCATCATCGTCATCGTCGTCGTCATCATCGTCTTCTTCGTTTAAGTCGATGTCTGCATCAGCGTCGTCACTGTCAAATTCAGTTAATTGACCTTCAATACCATCATCTAGACCTGTATCCTTTTCATCATCACTGTCATCATCAACAGCTAAATCAGAATTGGTGAATTTAGATAAGTCAGGACCACTTGTTGTGTCTTCACCCTCGTCATCGTCATCCATTTCATTTACTTCTAGATCACTATCGTAGTCAATTACGTCGTCATCCTCATCATCATCACTCAAGAAAGCGTTAACCTTTTGAGCTGCCTTGTGAGTATTTTCAGTTCCGTTATCCTCAGGATGATTAACTTCCTCATCAACAGAATCAAATGGATACCATTCACGCAATCCCCAGACATTTTCTCCAAGCGAGAGAAAACTGCCGTCATTATTCAAATCGGTATAAAATTGTGGAAGACCTTCTTTAATCTGATCATCAGTCTTACCTAAATAATCTTGAATTTTATTAACAATGTTAGAGAAGTTCATAGCTTCTTTGTTATTATTATCAAGGATTTCGTAGGCTACCTCAATTAGAGAAAGCTCCTCTTTATTTTGATTCTTGAATTTTTCAAGTTCCAAACGGTACACGTCCTTTCGCAGCGTCTTACTACTAATCATATCTAGCTACGCCTTAAAAATCAATCTAAACTTATAATTTCCTACTATATTATTATCGTAAATCAAGTCATAATCAATGTTTATTTTTCCTGAAAGCGGTCTATCGAGAATTTCTACTTGAGAATTTCTTGTAAAAGTCTGCAATGGCATGATTCCATACTCTGTTTGCAGATGTCCGCTATTATGTTCTTGATTCGTGAAATATAGTAATGAAGCCAAGTTTGTAGCTTCAGCAACACGCTTTAAATGAATCTCTCCGTTATCAGCGACCTTTACCATTATTTTAGCTTGATCGTTGTTTTCAAGTTTTTCGTTAAAGCGTAAATAAGTTGAACTTCCAACACGAGTTAATTTACCAAGTTCGGAAATTCTAGTATGCGTCAATTCCCCTGCTTGAGAAACCTCCATATTCAACTCTACATTTACATCTAAACTATTATTTTCCAATATATAGCGCCTCTACATGATAAAATTAAAATAACAATTATATTTAGAAGAAGTGATCCCGTCAATGAACAATACAATATTATTATACGACCAACAAATACAAAAAGATGAAGAAATGCTCAATCCATTTGCAGATACTGGAGCCATTTTGCGTTTTGTTTCCGAAAGCAAAATGCCAGTGGCCCATTTCTGGACGACACCGCCAACTGTAATTCTAGGACTGCAAGACCAACGTTTAAGTAATCTTCAAGGTGGACTAAAAAGTTTAGCCGACAAAGATTATATCTACTATGTTCGCAATTCAGGTGGTCTCGGAGTCGTAACAGATGACGGGATCTTAAATTTCACGTTATTTTTACCTGATAAAAACAATATCACAATTGACCAAGCATATGAAGAAATGCACAAAATAATGCAACATGCTTTTTCAAAAGATATTGTTACTGGTACGATCGAGCGCTCTTATTGTCCAGGAACTTATGATTTAAGTATCAATGATAAAAAGATCGCCGGTATTTCTCAACGACGTTCTGGCGATGGTGTGGCGATCATGGCCTATATCAGTATCACTGGTAATCAAAAGAAGCGTTCTCAACTCATGAAAGATTTTTATGAGATAAGTGATTATCCCGTCAACGAAAAAATCGGCTTTCCTAAGATAGATATTCACTGCATGGAAGGTCTTGATAGTTTACTGAATCAAGATTTAACGATCGACATGGCTAAGAAAAAAATTCTCGATACGATCGAACAAACATATACGATCGATCGTTCGCAATTCAATATCGTTCAAAAATCAGTTCCTTATCTCGACGCTTATCAGCAAACAATGGAAGACTTGATCTACAAAAACAATAAATTAGCGGAGGTCAATGAATGAAAATTCAAATGTTGCCAAGAGAAAAGGTCTTTCGTGACCCGATCCACAATTACATCCATGTTCAACACAAAGTTATCTTAGATTTGATCAATACTAAAGAATTTCAACGCCTGCGACGTATCAAACAATTGGGTACATCGTCATTTACTTTTCAAGGTGCTGAACATTCTCGTTTCACACACTGTATGGGTGTCTATGAAATTACTCGTCAGATCTGTGACAACTTTCAAAGAAATTACCCATCAAAAGAATCCGGCGATGGTCTTTGGAACGACGATGAGAGAATCGTTGCACTATGTGCTGCTTTATTACACGATTTAGGTCATGGTCCCTACTCCCATACCTTTGAACATATCTTTGATACTGATCACGAAATGTGGACTCAAAAAATTATCACTTCACCAGAAACGGAGATCAATCAGATCTTAAAACAAGTCTCTGATGATTTCCCTGAAAAAGTGGCTAGTGTTATCGACCATACCTATCCTAATCCACAAGTTGTACAAATGATCTCTAGTCAAATTGATGCCGATCGCATGGATTACTTATTACGTGATGCTTACTTTACTGGAACTAAATACGGTATGTTTGATCTTACAAGAATTTTACGTGTCATGCGTCCTTATAATAAAGGAATTGCCTTTGACAATGACGGTATGCACGCGGTCGAAGATTATGTGCTATGTCGTTTCCAAATGTACCAACAAATATATTTTCATCCCGTATCACGTGGTATGGAAGTTGTTTTAACTAAGTTATTGCAACGTGCAAAAGATCTATATGAACACAACCAAATGAATGGCTTTGAAATGCCCAGCCTGCTAGTTCCCTTCTTTACTGGTAACGTCAGTATCAACGACTATCTATCACTTGATGATGGAATTTTAAATACCTACTTTACGCTCTGGCAAAATTATCCGGATGAGATCCTCAAAGATCTTGCATACCGATTCTTAAGTCGTAAACCATTTAAGTCGGCCCAATACAATTCTGATACCAAAGAAAAATTACCTGAATTGGCTGATTTAGTTGAGAGTGCTGGTTTTGATAAAGATTATTACACAGCCATCAACACTAGTTTTGATTTGCCATATGATATTTACAATCCCAGACAGCACAAACGTAAAACTCAAATTGAGATCATGCAAGATGATGGTTCCTTGATTGAACTTTCAACGATTAGCCGTTTAGTCAATGCTCTAACTGGAAAGATCAGTGGAGATGAAAGATTCTATTTTCCTAAATCCATGATAGTAGAACATTCAAACGATATCTTTAGTGACCATTATCGAGCATTTAAAGGTCATATCCATAACGATATGATCGTTTAATTTTATTTCAGTTTGAAACGCTTTCAACTTTTGGCTTATTTTAATAGAATGTAATTATAATCTTCAAGGAGGAGCTTATTTATGAAAGAATTTTCAAATACGACTCGAATCGATAATTTGAAATCTATGCAAGATCAAGAATTAGATCTTTTGGTCATTGGTGGCGGAATAACTGGTAGTGGTATTGCCCTTGACGCCCAGACCCGTGGTCTCAAAACTGGACTCTTGGAAATGCGTGATTTTGCTTCTGGTACTTCTAGCCGTTCAACTAAATTAGTTCACGGCGGCTTGCGTTATTTGAAACAAGCAGCAATTAATGAAGTTCATGAAGTTGGGAGTGAACGTGCCATTGTTTATAACAATGCTCCACAGATCACTACTCCCTTAAAAATGATGCTCCCCTTTTATTATGGTGGAACATTTGGACCATTCACCACTTCGATCGGTTTAGATGTTTATGACCGTTTAGCTCAAGTAAAGTCGTCTGAACGTAAATATATGCTTGATCCCAAAAAGACTTTAGAGAGAGAACCATATATCAAAGGTGAAAATCTCAAAGGTTCAGGTGTCTATGTCGAATATCGTACTGACGACGCTAGACTAACTTTGGAAGTGGTTAAGAAAGCTAATGAAGAAGGTTCCTTGATTGCTAATTACACCAAAGTAACTGGATTATTATACGACAGTCAAAACAAAGTCTGTGGGGTCATATTCAAAGATTTAATTTCCGGTACTACTGGTGAAATATTCGCCAAAAAAATTGTTAATGCCTGCGGACCTTGGGTCGATGAGATCAGAGAAATGGATGGTTCAAATGTCGGCAAACACTTGCATCTAACAAAAGGTATCCATTTAGTTATTGATCACGAGAAATTTCCGATTTCAAACTCCATTTATTTCGATACACCATTCCACGATAATAGAATGATGTTTGCCATCCCTCGTGAAGGTAAAACTTACATTGGAACAACTGATACGACTTGGAATGAAGATCCTAAAGAACCAGATATCACAGTTAGAGATGTCACCTATATTCTAGCTGCTGCCAATCAGATGTTCGATCTTCCGCAAGCATTGACACCAGAAGATGTTGAATCTGGTTGGTCAGGCGTTCGTCCTTTGATCCAAGAGGAAGGTAAGTCACCTTCTGAAATATCTCGTAAAGATGAAATATTCCAGTCAAATTCCAATCTACTTTCAATTGCTGGCGGCAAACTAACTGGTTATCGTAAAATGGCTGAAAAAATTGTCGATCTCGTAGCACATCAATTAGATGATGAGGGCGACTATGAATATAAACCCGTTCAGACAGAGAATTTAACTCTATCAGGTGGTGATGTTGGCGGTGATTCAGGCTGGTTATCATTCTACGATAAAATGGCTCAAGAAGGTGTCGTAAACTATGATCTCGAACGTGAAGAAGCTGAACAACTGGTTCAAAGATATGGATCAAATATTTTAACCGTTTATAAACTTCTATCAAAAGATGCCTCAAAGGATAATTTACCTAGGATCGATTGGGCAATGTTACAGTATGGACTTCAATTTGAAATGGTTGAACATCCTATCGACTATCTTTTACGTCGCAGCAGCCAAATGTTATTTGATATTGAACACGAAAAAGAAATCCAGGCACCTGTTATCGACTACATGTCCGATTTTTATCATTGGGATGTTGACACAAAGCAAGCTATGACTGATGAAGCAAACAAGAAATTACACCTCACTGAATTACGTGATGTTAAAAATGCATACAAAGAACATATCGCAAAAATTACTGAATAAATAAATTTAAATAAAATTCTGATTACATCCCCTTTTAAAAACTTAAAAATATAGTAAAGTTGTTGTTGTACTTTTAATCAACAATAAAGTAACAACGAAGAAGGAGATTGCGCGACATGTTCAAGGAATTTCAAGAATTCATTTCTCGTGGTAGTGTTGTTGACCTTGCTGTTGGTGTTATCGTCGGTGCAGCTTTTAATAGTTTAGTATCGGCTTTGACTACCTATATTCTTAATCCATTGATCGGTCTATTTATTGGTCAAATTGACCTAACAGATATGAAATTTCAATTTTTAGGCGCAACATTTCTAATTGGTGACTTCATAAATGCCCTCATCAACTTTTTGATCATTATGTTTGTGATCTTTATGATCGTCAAATTAATGAACAAAATGCGTCGTGATGGTTCAAGAAGTAAATTTGACGAAAACGTCGAAGAAACTGATCCACAACTAGAATATTTGCAACAGATCCGTGATTTATTAAGATATCAACAACGAAACGACCATAATAGAAGATATTAGAACAAAACAAGATAGTGGAACAAAACATGTTCAACTTTCAAGTATTAAAAAGAGGCACTGTAATCCAAAATTGGATTACAGTGCCTCTTTATTTTAAGCGGAAAAAGTTTTGCTTTAACATACGTTTATGCCACAAGCTTGAGAAATATTGTGATTATGTTAAAGCTATTTTTATACTAACCCTTGTTGATACATGGCACGGGCGACCTTTTCAAATCCGGCAATATTAGCACCAGCTTGATAGTCGTCACCAAGATCATACTCTTTAGCAGCTTGGGCCGATTTAGCATAGATACTTTCCATGATATTTTTCAGTAACTTATCTACCTCTTCAAAAGTCCATGCTAATCTTTCACTGTTTTGACTCATTTCCAAGGCAGATACAGCAACACCACCAGCGTTAGCGGCCTTCCCTGGGGCATAAATGATCTTATGCTTCTTATAAGTTGTAATTGCTTCAGGTGTACTTGGCATATTCGCACCTTCAGCAACGTACTTAACGCCATTAACTGCCATCAAACCAGCTTGTTTTTCGTTGATTTCATTTTGTGTAGCACATGGTAAAGCAATATCATAATTAATATCCAGATCCCAGACTGAATCTAATGAATATGTAGCAGTTTCAACACGTTTAACATATTCGCTGATACGTCCACGTTCGACTTCTTTGATTTGCTTGATAACATCAAGATCAATTCCGTTAGGATCAAAAATACAACCATCAGAATCTGACATGGTTACAACTTTGGCACCCAATTCAGTAGCTTTTTGCAAAGCATAGATAGCCACATTACCTGATCCAGATATTTTAATTTTCTTACCAGCCAACTTATCACTTTGTCCATTCAACAAAGCATTAAGATAATAAATCAAACCAAAACCAGTCGCCTCAGTTCTGGCCAAACTACCACCATAATCTAGTCCCTTGCCAGTTAAAATACCTGGTTTTGAGCCATTAAGACGTTTGTATTGTCCATAAAGAAAGCCAATCTCACGTCCACCAACACCAATATCACCAGCAGGAACATCAAGATCTGGGCCGATATACTTTTGCAATTCGGTCATAAAGCTTTGACAAAAACGCATGATCTCAGAATCTGATTTACCTTTAGAATTGAAATCACTACCACCTTTACCTCCACCTATAGGAAGTCCAGTTAAACTATTTTTGAAGATCTGCTCAAACCCTAAGAATTTAACGATACTCAAGTTAACGCTAGGATGTAATCTCAATCCACCCTTGTAAGGTCCAATAGTTGAATTATATTGAACACGAAAGCCACGATTTACTTTAAAAGAACCATCATCTGCTTGCCAAGGAATTCTAAATTGAAATACTCGTTCTGGTTCGATCAATGATCCAAGAATATTACGTTTAATATATTCTGGATGACGTTCTAAAACTGGTTTTAAATTATCCAAAACTTCAAAGGCAGCTTCTTTAAATTCAATTTGATTTGGATCTCTTTGTTCGATCGTATTTTTTAGATCTTCAAGATATGTATTGACTTCTTCCATGTATGTTCCCTACCTTTATTCATTTTAGTTAGCAAAAAAGAACGGAAAAATTCCGTTCTTTTAATCTAGTTACGTTTGAAACGTGTATCAAATAATGGACTAACTGGTTCATTTTCATGAATACGGCGAATTGCATCACCGATTAATGGTCCAACTGAAACTTGTACCATCTTATCGATTATTCTGTCTTTTGGTAGATTAATTGAATCTGTAACGATCAATTGCTTAATTGGTGAAGCTTCAATTCTTTCAATAGCTGGGCCAGAAAGGATCGGATGTGTACAACATGCATAAACTTCAGTAGCACCAGCATCGATCAATGCTTGTGATGCTAAAGAAATTGTACCAGCTGTATCGATCATATCATCAATAATGATGGCACGTTTGCCTTTGACATTACCAATAATATTCATAACTTCAGCCACATTAGCACGAGGTCTTCTCTTATCAATAATAGCAATCGGTGTCTTCAAAAATTCAGCAAGTTTTCTGGCACGTGTAACACCACCATGATCGGGTGAAACGACTACGGCGCCCTCTTCTAAATGATTTGATAAGAAATAATCGGCCAATAATGGAGCACCCATCAAATGATCAACAGGAATATCAAAGAATCCTTGAATTTGTGCAGCATGGAGATCAAGCGCAAGAACTCTGTCGGCTCCGGCACGTTGTAGCATGTTAGCGACTAATTTAGCAGTGATAGGTTCACGTGAACGTGACTTTCTATCTTGTCTTGCATAACCATAGTATGGAATAACAACATTGATAACATGAGCTGAAGCACGCTTTAAGGCGTCGATCATGATCAACAATTCCATCAAGTTATCGTTAACTGGAGCTGAAGTTGATTGAACTAGGAACACTTCCGCACCACGAATACTTTCTTCAATATTGATTTGAATTTCACCGTCACTAAAACGTGTAACGGATGACTTACCTAAAGGAAGTCCAACTTCCTCAGCAATTTTCTCCGCTAGAGGTTTGTTCGAATTCAATGCAAAAATTTTAATCGGTCTATCACTCATTTGATATGACATTAATCTTCCACCCTTATTTCCAATCTTCACTATTTGATAGTGGTAATCTGTTCCAAAAATCTTCTTTGTTTGTTTGACGCTGTCTTGCTATTGCCATGGCATGCTTAGGAATGTCACTAGTAATGGTTGAACCAGCAGCAATAAATGAATGGTCTGCCATTTCAACCGGAGCGATAATATTAGAATTGCTGCCGATGAATGAATGGTTGCCAATATTACTGTGCCACTTCTTAACACCATCATAATTAACAAAGACGACTCCACAGCCAACGTTAATATCGGTTCCTAATGTAGCATCACCAACATAAGTTAGATGTCCTACTTTAGTACGATCACCGATTTTAGCATTCTTCACTTCACAAAAATTACCAATATGAACATCTTGTCCAATTTCTGCTTTAGGACGTAAGTGAGAATTAGGACCCAAATCACTGCCTTTATGCATAATTGCACTTTCAACAGTGGAACTAATGATCTTAACGTTATCTTCAATTGTAGCATCTTCAAGTCTAGAACCTGAACCGATCAAACAATCGGAACCGATCTTTGTCTGACCAGAGATCTTAACATTTGGTTCAATAACTGTATCGTTACCTATTTTTACACCGTAATCAATGTAAGTATTATCAGGATCAACTAATGTCACACCATCACGCATGTGTACTTCATTAATTCTCTTACGCATTAATTTTTCGGCCTCTGACAAAGCGATCCGATCATTAACCCCAATTGATTGACTAAAGTCATTCATTTGGTAGGCAGCAACTTTTTTACCTTGTTCTTTGAGGATGGACGCAACATCTGGTAAATAGTATTCACCTTGAGCATTATTATTCTTTACTTCATGTAAACTCTTGAATAACAATTCATTATCAAAGCAATAAATCCCAGTGTTAACTTCATGTATTTCTTTTTCTGCTTCTGTTGCATCTCTTTCTTCGACGATTTTAGAAACACTGCCATCGTCTTCACGAACGATTCTTCCATAACTGAAAGGTTCATCTGCAGCAGCAGTCAAAATTGTAGCTGCTGCATGTTCTTTTTCGTGGTAGTTAAATAGGTTTTCAAAAGTTTCGGCTGTGAATAATGGTGTATCGCCACTAACAACAAGCGTCATTCCCTTTTTAGTACCCAAATCTTTTTCAGTCTGCAAAACTGCATGAGCTGTTCCAAGTTGTTCCTTTTGTAGAACATAGTTTGTACGGTCTTTTAAAAGATCTTCAACTTTTTCAGCACCAGTACCGATCACAGTTTCAATCAAGTCAGGTTTTAATTGCTCAACTTGTGTCATCACATGATCAACCATTGCCTTACCAGCAACTGGTTGCAAAACTTTATAAAGCTTAGACTTCATTCTTGTGCCTTTACCGGCCGCAAGAATTATTACATAACGATTTGACATCGGAAACTCCTTTTCAGTCATTCAAATATCCTTATATATAATAGCATTTTTATTCCATTATGCTCAATTAGGATTTACTCAAAATAACTGAAATCGGTTTTAGTCAAGTAGTCGCCCGGTTCAATCCTAATTATTTTATTATTTGTATCGATATTTTCAACTTTAAAAATTGAAGTAACATTCTTATCTCGTAATTCTTGATCCATTTTAATATTTTCCGCAAAAACAGTTGCTCCAACAAAAATTGCATTGAATTCAGATATCAGACTGCGCATACCATTGATCGTACCGCCGCCTTTCATGAAATCATCAACTACTAAAACTCTGGAACCTTCATCTAAGCTACGTTTAGATAACTCCATTTTTTCAATTCTATCTGATGAACCAGACGCATAGTTGACACTAATAGTCGATCCTTCAGTTATTTTAGAATCACGTCTAACAATAACAAACGGAATATTCAAAAAGCTGGCAACACTTTGAGCAATTGGAATTCCCTTAGTAGCGACGGTCATGACCACATCAATAGAACTTTGCGAATATTGAGTAGCAATCATACGACCGATCGTTCTCAACAAGTTTGGTTCCGCTAATAGATCCGTTAAGTATAGATAACCCCCTGGTAAAATACGACTAGGCTCAACCAGGCGCTTAGAAGTTTCTTCAATAAACTCGGTTGCTTCTCGCTTAGAAATACCAGGTGTGAATATTACTCCACCACCAGCACCAGGCAATGTTTCCAAAACTCCGATCCCTCTGATCATAAATGTTCTTCTTAAAATCCCCAGATCTTCCGAAATGGACGACTTAGCTGATTCAAAGCGTTTAGCAAAAAATGCTAAAGAAATAAGCGTATGTGGGCGTTCTAATAAGTAGCGTGTCATGTCGATTAAACGTTCGCTTCTTCGTGTTTTCATCTTTTTTCTCCTCAAAAACGTGTTCTATTTAAAATTATAATGTAAATAATGCACTAATTCACTTATTTTCCATCAATTAATTAAGTTTTTCAAGAACTTTCGGAGAATTTTACGAATAAAAAAAGTCTGTAAAAATTAAATTACAATTTTTACAGACTTGATAGAGTTTTAATTAAGAGTAACTTGACTTGCTGGTACCCATTCATTAGTCGAAACCCGATACATTGTCTCTCCATTGATCGTTGCTGTTTTATCAGTTAAAAATGCTGAATTTGCAGCTAAACCACGATCCGATTTATTACCATTATCACGATACAGTGTGGCATCCGAATTAATCGTCAGTACACCACTAACGGGTGTAATTTCTAAGATCTGATCAGCCGCTACCCATTCATTGGTAGAGACACGATACTGTTTAACACCATTTATATATGTATAACGATCCGATTGCCAGTCAGTTGTTTGTGCCAACCCACGGTTTGAACTGTTACCACTCAGATTAGACAGGGTTTTGATTGAGTCTGAATTAGTTTGTATTATTCCTGAATACTCAAAATATTCTGAAACATCGCTTTCTTTGACCCACTCATCATCGCCTACTTGATAGTATGCCACACCATCAACAACACTCTTCTTAGTAGTAGTAAAATCTGTCACACCACTGAGAACTTTGTCAGAGGTCTTATTACCATTAGCATCATAAATTGCAATTGAATCGGTTTTCTTACTAGTTAGTAACATTTCGTCAATTTCTGATACGTCACCAGTGTTTGATCCATTATTATTGTCGCCTGAATTGTTACCACCAGTGTTGTTGTCTTTTTCTACTGTAACTTCTGCAGTACCAGTTAACCCTGGATAATCTTTGGATGTATAAGTTACCCAATATAAACCTTCTGTACTTGTGTCCAGATCATCAGTGTTAACATCAAAATCATCAATTGTTAATTCGCCATTAAAAGGATCCGTTGCACTTTCAAATCCAAGTTCATTATTCCAAGTGTCGCCAACCTTCATAGAAACTAGTTTTGTCGTCACATTACCATCACCAATTACATATGGTTGAGTAACGGTCATTTTAACTACTTGATCCTTTCCGTTACTGTTAACTGTCTCATTGAAATTAATTGTTAAAGTATCACTGTCTGTAATATTTGAAACTGAAACAACATTTGAATCATTATCCACTCCAACCTCGGCATTACTACCCCTAATACTTGCCGTTGCATCAGAGATCGTTCCACCAGAACTTAGATAATCGTTTAAATCTATCTTAAAATTATTCTTACTTAATTCTTTCGAATCTTCAGTTATTGTTTGTGGTGACATAACTAATATTGCAACAGTTGGTATACTATCTAAAGTACTAAAATCAGTTATATGATTTTGTGCAATTTGTAAATCAGATAAATTTGTCAATGATTTTAGCGGTGAAATATCACTAATGTTATCTGATTGCATATGAAGATAAGTTAAACCATTCATATTTTCCAAAGGACTTAAATCTGTCAAATTTGGATTATTATTTATCGACAAACGTGTCAGATTCAAGTCTTTCAATGGTGTCAAATCGGTTATTTTATTGAATCCTAAATCTAATTTTGTGATATTTGTTGCATATTGTAATCCGGAAATGTCTGTAATTCCCTTCATTACCAATTCTAATCCTAAACCAGGTGGATCAGATAATTCGCTAAGACTTTCCTTTGTTACTTCACTAGTATCCGAAAAATACCCCGTTGAAACCAGTGCAGTTTTTAGGCTTTCAGAAATACCATCTGCATCAACATCATCACTTGATGTTTTAGCTGTACTACTCACAGTGGCAGCCTGAATAATTGGTACGTTGATTATCGAACTTGTTAAAAGTGCTCCTGCAGCAAGTCCCACAGCAATCAAGTTTATACTTTTCTTCATGTCTATATGTCCTACTTTCTCACGTGATTACGTTTTCATAAATTATATTATACAGATAAATATCAGTTTGACTTATCAATATATTTAAATATATTTTTCGGATTTCGGTCTCAAGGAAATTTTAGCTATAAAAAACATCTCAAAATGAGCTGCTTTTTCTTATATTAATTTAAGGTAACCTGACTGGCCGCTACCCATTCATTAGTCGATACCCGATACATTGTTTCCCCATTGATCATAGCTGTTTTATCAGTTACAAATGTTGAATTCTCGGCTAATCCACGATCGGATTTCTGCCCATTGTCGCGGTAAAGCTGTGCCTTTGAATTAATTGTCAGTACACCTCTAACCGGTGTTATTTCAAGCGTTTGATCAGCCGCTACCCATTCGTTTGTCGAAACTCGATAACTCTTATTTCCGTTAATATAACTATAGCGATCGGCCTGCCAGTCTGATGTTTTAGCTAAACCACGATTTGAACTATCACCATTTAGATTAGAGAGTTTCTTGATAGAATCAGAATTTGTCTGAACCGTTCCTGAATATTCGAAGTATTCTGAAACATCACTTTCTTTGACCCATTCGTTGTCACTAACTTGATAGTATGTTACGCCGTCAACATCACTTTTTTTGGTCGTCGTAAAATCCGTTACACCATCTAACGTTTTATCAGATATCTTATTTCCATTCTCATCATAAATTGTAATTGAATCAGTTTTTTTACTGGTTAGTAACATTTCATCAATTTCTGTTACATCTCCAGTATTTGATCCCGAATTATTTCCACCACCTGATTTATTTTCTACAGTAACGTCTGCAGTGGAGGTTATTTCCGGATTATCTTTGGCAGTATAAGTAACTTCATACTTTCCTACTTTGGAAGTATCTAGTTCACTTGTATCAACATCAAAATCAGATACTTCTAATTTATTCCCTGAGGTATCAATTGCTTGAACAAATCCAAGACCGTCATTCCACTTGTCGCCGACTTTCATAGTTACCGATTTTGTTTTAACACCACCGATTGTGTAATCTTGAAAAACTACTTTATTAAGTTTGTAATTAGTCCCATTGAATTCAAAATTTTCATTAAATCCAGACGCTAATGTTCCACTACCACTAATATTGGTTACATCAATTTTTCCCGTAGAGTTATCTATTGCAACATCCCCATTTTCATCTCCATTACCATCGATTGAATATGTTAATCCTACTTCAGATACTGTTCCATCAGGATTTGTATACTTATTCAAGTCAAAACTGAGTTTATTCTCACTTAGATTTATTGGTGTTTCAAAAAATGACTGTTGACTTTCTAAATCAATTGTTGTGTCCTTTAAATTTCTTAAAGACGTTAAATCCATAATGTGATTATCTTTTATTATTAATTCTTTTAAATTAATCATTTTACTAATTGGAGAAATATCGGATATTTCACAATTTGATATTTCAAGCGAAGTTAAATTTTTCATATTCGATAATGGTGACCAATTTGTAATACTTTTATTAGCATGTAGATTTAAAGTTTTTACATTAGAATCTTTTAGTGGGGATAGATCCTTAATATCATTTGTTCCTAACTCAATTCTATCTGCTTTTTTTATATACTGTATACCTGAGATATTGGTTATCTTGCTACTTGATAAACCCACATAGGATTGACCATCGATATATGTTCCCCAGTTATCATATTCACTCAGGCTTGTAGGTGTTATATCACTCTCATCGTCAAAATATTCACCTTTAACTAAAGCTGATTTAAGATCTTCCGAAATTCCATTCTCATCAACATCATCACTTGATGTCTTACTTGCGCTATTTTCCACAGTAGCGGCTTGAATACTCGGTATATTGACCATTGAACTTGTCAGAAGCATTCCAACGGAAAGGCTAGTAGCAATCAAACTTATACTTTTTTTCATGTCTCCACGTCCTATTTATCATTTTTATAATTCAACAAATTGTATTATACATGATGTTTAAACATATCTATAGTCAGAATATGTAATTTAATTTTATAATATTCGGTCTCAAGGAATTATATAGCACGATTGTTTATAAAATTAGACAAAAAAAAGAGGATCACATTTCGTGATCCTCTGTAAGGAGCGATTTATTCGGCGTCAGCCTCTACTTCTTCAGCTTCATCGCTATCGAAAGTAATATCGATAGACTTAGTAAGTAAATCGGCATAACTATATGAAACTCTCTCAAACGAGTTTTCATTTTGGTCTAAGTCGACTACAAATACTGAATGGAAAGTTTCAGCTAAAGTACCCTTGCGACGAACAACCTTCTTACGACCTGCTTGTGCTACAACCGTTAGACCTTCACCTAAATGTTCATCTAAACGGCTCTTAATTGTCTTCAATGACGTTGGCATATTATAATCACTCCTTAGGAGTGCCATTCTACCACGTATTTGCATAATAATCAATACTTAGTTATAATAGCAAGTTTGATTACATTACTTTTTTGAGTTCAACGGATAGTTGTTTAAACTGTTCAATGGATACTTGCTCTCCACGAGCATTTTCAGCAATATTACACTTGTCAAAAACAATTTTGATCTTGGATCTATTTTCATCAGTTCGGCCTTGCCAGTTAAGCAAATTATTCATCAAATTCTTACGCTTATGAGCAAATGATGAGCGAATCAACTTATGAAAATATTCAGGATCTTCAATGTCATATTTGTCACTTGGAATTCTGTCCAAAACGGCTACTGCCGAATCAACCTTTGGACGTGGAATAAATGATTTAGCACTAACGATACGATCAATTCTGGCCGTCATTTTAGTTTGAACAGCAATTGTTAATGAACCATATTCACGATGGCCTGGATCTGCAGTCACACGTTCGGCAACTTCCTTTTGCATCATCAAAACTAATGATTGGAAAGGATAGTCACTGTTGATCAAGTTCAGCATGATAGGTGTCGTTATATAATAAGGCAAATTAGCAACTACTTTAATAGTTTTACCTTCCAAACTATGTTCTTTAACAAATTCATCTAAATCAACCTTCAAAATATCTTCATTAAAAACTTCAATATTATCATAGTAACTTAGTGTATCTTCCAAAATTGGTATCAAGGTTTCATCGATCTCAAAAGCGTAAACTTGTTCGGCAACTTGAGCTAATTTTTCAGTTAAGGCTCCAATACCAGGTCCGATCTCGATTGCTATTTCATCAGATTGTAATCCACTTGCATCAACGATATCGTCAAGGACTTTCTCGTTAGTCAAAAAGTTCTGACCTAAGCTCTTCTTAGCCCGCAATTTATACTTGCGCATAATATCATTAGTACGAATTGGATCAGAAATGCTTAATCTACTTTGAGTCATGTGAACTCCCTTTATCAAATTTTTTAACTGCCGCCATCAAATCGTCTGGAGCAACATTGAACATATTCAGACGATTTAAGAACTGCTTAGCATTAGTGTAGCCAATTTTCAATTCTAATCCAACAAATTCGCGGCGTTTGGACGAAGCGGCATCCCCCGACAAACCAAGATCGATCATATCGTCATTAGTATATTCATCTTTAAGCTCTTTAGTGGAATAAACATTCGCTAGGGCTTTTTTTATATCCTCATCACGAGCATGTTCAATTCCCAAACTGCCGTCGCTTTTCTTAGGAACCGCTTTACTTCTAGGCAAAAAGGCTTGTTTAGCATTCGGAACAACCTTTTGAATGATTGTCCTCAAACGATTTCCATTGAAATCAGGATCAGTAAAGATAATGACGCCACGATCCATCTGAGCCTTTTTTATTCGTTGAATTATTTCTTCATTTAAAGCTGATCCTCGTGTTTCAATCGTATCAACTTCACCTAAACAATCCTTTAGACGGTTAGTATCGGACTTACCTTCTACTACAATAATTTCTTTTATTTTTTTCATATTTAATCTATTCTATAAACTTTTCTGGCATTCTCAAATGTATGCTTAGCAACTTCATCTGGCCCTATATCTTTATATTTAGCAATAGCATCAACTACAAAACGAGTATATCCTGGTTCATTTTGATGTCCACGATATGGTGTGGGTGCTAAATAAGGTGCATCAGTTTCTACAAGTAAACGATCCAATGGTGTATGTTTAGCAGATTCATGAACTTCAGGTGCATTCTTAAAAGAAACGACACCGCTATAAGAAATCATCAAACCAAGATCTAAAAATTTATTTAACCAATTTAGATCACCATTAAAACTGTGCATGATAATACCAGATTTCGACATATCATGATTCTTCAAAATGTTGTACATGTCAGAAAAAGCATCCCGACAGTGGATAGATACCGGCATATCATACTGTTGTGCTATATCCAATTGTTGAATCAATACTTTTTGCTGCTCTTTGTGACTAGGGTTTTCTGGCCAATGATAATCCAAACCAATTTCACCAATAGCCACAACTTCAGATAACTTCAACTGATTGATCAATTGAGACTCGTTATATTCTTTTACAAATTCCGGATGCCAACCAATGACAGCGTGCAATGGTTTGTAATTTTGTGCTAAACGGATGGCTTCAATATTCAATTCTTCATTTGAACCAATAATGGCCATCTCGTCAACATCAAGCTCCTTGGCACGATCAATGTATTCTTGAGTTTTGCCTGCGAAAGCTTCGTCATTTAAATGTGTATGCGAATCAAAAATTTGCATTAGCTTAAAACAGCTCCATTTTTATGTGAATTATCAACAATTGCTAATTGTACGTCGTCGCCTTTTTCAGTTGAAAGAAGCATACCATTGCTCCATTCACCGCGGATCTTTCTTGGTTTCAAGTTAACAACTGCGATAACCTTCTTACCGATCAATTCTTTAAAGTTTGGATAGAATTCGTAGATACTTGAAAGGATCTGACGATCAATGCCTGAACCATCGTCCAACTTGAATTGTAATAACTTATCAGCATTTTCAGCACGTTTAACATCCAAGATCTCACAGACGACCATCTTAACTTTAGCAAAGTCATCGTATTCAATTTCTTTTGGATAGTTATCTTTACTTTCTTCTTGAGCCTTTTTCTTAGCAGCTGCAGATTTACTCATCTTACCGGACCCATTCTTAGCTTGCTCTTCGGCCATCTTGTCTTTGATATATTTAACTTCTTCTTTAACATCAAGACGTGGGAAAATTGGTTCTGGTTTATCGGTTACAGTACGACCAACGACAGTCTTACCAAATTCAACCGCAGCATCATTTTCAAAGTTCAAACCAAGTTGTGCGAAGATCTTGTATGGTGATTGTGTCATAACTGGACTGATCAACACGGCGATCAAACGCAGTGATTCAGCTAGATGACCAAGGACCGATTGTAATTCAGCCTTCTTGTCATCATCTTTTGCCAAGACCCAAGGTTTTGTTTCATCAATATATTTATTAGCCCGACTGATGAAGGCCCAAACACTAGCAAGTGCTTCAGGGAATTCAAACTTATCCATATGCTCACGGTAATCTTTGATAGTATCGCTAGCAGTCTTTTCTAAGTCTTTGTCAAAGTCAGTTAATGTATCGATTGAAATAATTTTGCCACCGTCATATTTATTGATCATTGAAACAGTTCTGTTCAAAAGATTTCCTAAATCATTGGCTAGATCATAATTGATACGATCAACATAATCTTCTGGAGTGAAGACACCATCATTTCCAAATGGCATTGCACGCATCAAATAATAACGCAATGAATCTAATCCATAACGTGAAACAAGCATTTCTGGATAGACCACGTTTCCTTTAGACTTAGACATCTTACCGTCTTTCATCAATAACCAGCCATGTCCAAAGACTTGTTTTGGCAAGTCGATATCTAGTGCCATCAAAATAATTGGCCAATAGATAGTATGGAAACGAACGATTTCCTTACCAACAAATTGAACATTTGCTGGCCAGTACTTCTTGAATAGCGAATCATCTTCGCCCATGTAACCTAGAGCTGTAATATAGTTAAGTAAAGCATCGACCCAAACATAAACAACATGCTTAGGGTCACTAGGAATTGGTACACCCCATTTGAAAGTAGTTCTTGAAACAGCTAGATCTTCCAAACCTGGTTTGATAAAATTATTGACCATTTCATTCTTACGGATCTCTGGTTCGATGAATGTTGGATTGTCTTCGTAATACTTCAATAGACGATCAGCATATTTACTCATCTTGAAGAAATATGAAGGTTCTTTAACTAATTGAACTTCATGACCTGATGGGGCCAGTCCACCAATAACTTTGCCGTTATCATCACGGTAAACTTCTGCCAATTGTGATTCTGTGAAGTATTCTTCATCATCAACTGAGTACCAACCAGTATATTCACCTAAATAAATATCGCCTTGCTTGATCAAACGTTCAATAATTTTTTGAACGGCCTTAACATGATAATCATCAGTAGTTCTGATAAATTTATCATTTGAGATTTCCAAATATTTCCAAAGTTTTTTGATATCACTAGCCATCATGTCAACATATTCTTGCGGTTGCATGTTTTTAGCTTCAGCCTTTTGTTCGATCTTTAGACCGTGTTCATCAGTTCCTGTTAGGAAGAAAACGTCGTAACCTTCATTACGTTTATAACGTGCCAAAGTGTCAGCGGCGATAGTTGTATAGGAATTTCCAATCGTTAATTTACCTGAGGGGTAATAGATTGGAGTTGTAATATAAAAAGTTTTCTTATCAGTCATGTATCTTAAATCCTCCAGAGAATCATTAATAATTTCGTTTAAAGCTGTTTAAAGACATTTACTGCATCGTCAGCAATCGAAAGATCGGCTTCTGAAACATCTAAATCAGATTTGTTAACGACTACTAATTTTGTATTTTCCTTACGATAACGCAATAATCCAGCAAAAGGATATACCTTTAGACTGGTTCCGACAACTACGATCAGATCAGCATCGGATATTGCTTTTTGTGCTCCCATTAAATTGATAGGATTAACACTTTCACCATATAAAACAGTTGTACCTGGACGAATAACACCATTATCCTCATGATGTCTGCCGTCTTTTAGATAGTATTTATAGTCAAACTCTTTACCACAAGTTAAGCAGTGAATATTATCATATAAATTACCATGAAATTCTATGACATTTTTAGCTCCAGCCTTAGTGTGCAGCATATCCACATTTTGCGTTACAATCATACCCTTTTGATTGCTTATATCGGCCATCTTCTTATGAATAATATTTGGTTTGGCATCAGGATAGTAAAGATTTTCCACAGTAAAATCATGGAAAGCATCCGGATGATTGACCAAATTATCGTGACTCAACATGTATTCTGGAGTCGTCTCAAAACTTCCTGTACGATAAATCCCACCTTTTGAACGATAATCAGGAATCCCTGAGGGAACTGATACACCTGCTCCAGTCAAAAAAGTAACGAACTTCGCTTTCTCGATCAAATCCTTGAGTTCTGTAATTTCGTCTGACATAAAAAACCTCCTATCTAATTAGATAATGTACGCCATTACTTTCAAACGTTTCTTGAACTGTCTGTTGATAATATTTTTGATAAAATTCTGGTTCAACTTTATTAGGATCGATATCTAATGAAGCAACACTTTGACCATCATTAATTCCTAATAAGACAAAGGCCTTTTCATTATATCTGCGATCAGTAAAGTTAGAATGCTTGATTTGATAAACTTGGTTTAAAGTTAAACGCAATTGACGTTCTGAAACCACTGGTGTGATATTCAAGAATTCATGATAATGCATTCCTTCAAAACCATTTGAGATGATCACATCATTGTAATCTTCCAATAAACGAATCAAAGCTCGACGAGACTGGAAGTTTGATGTTAAATCATTATCATCCAAGACATCTGACAACTTCTTAGCATATTTAAATGAAGTTGGATATTCTTCCTTCAAAGAATAATCTTTAGTGTGTTCGCCAAATACCATTGCATCAAAAATCAATAATGTTCTGAAAAATCTCATGTTTGCTGGATCGATCTCAACCCCCGGATCAAGTGCTTCTTTAATACCATCCAAGTATTTCATCTTAACATCATGCGTATAAGTGCCATCTTCAGTTTGTTTTTTAACTATTAAGGCATGCTCTAATGTTTCTTGTAATGAATTAGCAGTCGAAATTATTCGACCATCAACCTCATTGTGACCACTAGTAACAGCATTATAAATTTTAGGACCATCTGACAATTCGATTTCAACATGGTATAACTCATGCGCCAAAACAAAATCACGATAGACCTCGTTGGTAACGACAACGTCGATCTCTTTGTCTTTGATCTCATGGCTTGCTTGGTCTAAGGTCAAAGCTTTTTGGTCTTTATAATCAGAACTTAGAACAACTTTTTTGTTGCTGGATTGTTCAATCCTGTCAATTTGTTCTAAGATATTACTAGATATACTTTTTCTTTCTATCTTTTCCATCAATAATTACCTCTTTTATCCCAAGTTAAGGAGAATATAATATGAAAATAAATGTTGCGTTAGTTGATGGTCTATTGCCTGATAAATACGGTAAATATGCCGAAAAAGAAACTATTAAAAATGGGAAACCGTTAATCAGTTTCCCAATTAATTTAGAGGACATACCTCAAAATGCAAAGAGTTTAGCACTAACCTTCACTGATCCTGATTCGATCCCTGTTTGTGGTTTCGAATGGATTCACTGGACGGCAGCAAACATCCCTCTTGTTAAAGCAATTCCTGAAAATTACAGTCAAACAGCTTCTGAATCAGTCATTCAAGGTAAAAACAGTTCTGCTAGCCCACTGCTTGATAGAATTGACAAGCATGCAGTTGGCTACAATGGACCCTTTCCACCTGATAAAACTCATGATTACATCTTAAAAGTTTACGCACTAGATACTGAACTAAATCTTTCCACCGGATTTTGGATGAATGAATTACTCCATAGTATGGAAAATCACATCATTCAAAGTTCTGAAATAACATTACCTAGCCGTGCCTAACCTTGACGATCCATTTTATGGAAATAGTCAAATACATAACCCTCACGCACACCGAAATTCGAAAAGCGAATTTCCTTAGCGGGGGTTTTTTTAATTATCTCAGAAATAATTAAGATACCACCTAAGATAACTTCATAACGTCCATCACTCAATTCTTTGATATGACTACGTTCCTCTACTGTCGCATGAGCTAATTTATCAAACAAATCATCTAATTGCTCACAAGTAATAACTGAATTGTGAAGATTCTTTTTCCGTTTACCTTCACGATTAAGAATACTTGTAACCGCTCTTAGTGTACCACCTAAGCCCACAAATGTGGCACTTGTGTTCATCCCCCTCAAGCTCTCTAAACGTCTGCTGATATCTTTACGAGCTGTTTCCAACTCATGTTCTTTGATCGGATTACTCTTTAAATGAACATCAGAAATAGAAATAGCACCGATCGGAATACTTAGACCATATTTTAGACGGCCTTTTTTAGCCAAACTGATCTCTGAACTTCCGCCACCAACGTCAACTATCAAAGCATCTTTGATTCTCATCGTGTTGCGAACGGCAACATAATCATAAAATGCTTCTTCCTTTTCGTCGATGATATCTAGTTGCAGACCAGTTTCCTTAAGTACAGCAAAGACCAACTGATTTTGGTTTTTTGCCAATCTGACAGCAGCTGTAGCTATCAGACTGATCCGATCTACATCATATCTTCTAATTCTATCTTGAAATTCTTTTAAAACATCAATGGTCTCTTCAATTTGATCATTAGTTAATAGTCGACTCTGGGCAATTGATTTACCTAGTCGTACTGGTTCACGCCAACGATCCAGCGTTTTGAAACGATTACGCTTTGATGAACGATACACCGATGTCCTAATGGAGTTAGATCCTATTTCGATTACTGCTAACTTCACATTGCATCACATCCCATTGAAACAATTATATAAAAAAAAAGGCCTACATAGTAGGTCTTTTCTTCACAAAGTTTTAATTTTCTAAATTACGTATGTATCTTCAACCCATTCGTTAGTTGAAACTCTGTAATAGACGTGTCCATTATAAGTTTTAACTTGGTCTGTTTGCCATGGAGTATTGTTTTGTAAACCACGTGTAGCTTTACCCATTGTATCACCATTGAAAGTTACCATTGGTACATAAATTGCATTAGGGTTTTTGACACTAATAACATTTACATCTCCAGGTGCTTGTGTTGATGAGTCATCACCTGAATTAGTATCATACTTAGTTAAACCGTATGTTTCGATAACATTATTTAAGCTGCTTGCATAAGTTGGGGCTGTTGCGTATCTACCTTGTAACCATGCAGTAGCGTCTTTATAAGAAGATGCATTTTCTTTCCATGTACCCTTATAGTAAGAAGAATCCCATGAAACACCATTACGAAGCTTATCACCATTATCAGCAAATGATTCGTAATAACTAGGATACTTACGGAAACTAGCGTAGATAGTATACCATCCCTGTGAAGCACTCCATTCAGAAGTCTTCATAGTAACTGATGAACCATTATAGTCACCTTTAATACCAAATAGATTATTACCTTGAGTAGCTAATGCTGATGCTCCCCACCCACTTTCAAGGATAGCTTGTGCCAACATAACAGATGCATAAACACCATATTCACTTGCAGCCTTTTGAGCCATTGGAACGGCCATGTCTAAGAATGCTTGTTGTTGTGATGAAGTAGTGCCTGAAGCTGCTTGTACTAAAGCACCTTGAGCCTTAGTCTTTGCGGCTGAAGGTTGTACTGTTTCAATATGAGCAATATCTGGGTCAGCCTCTTTTACAGGTGAACCAGAGATAACATTTGTATCTGTTGTTTTCTTTGAATTATCTGAACTAGTTTGTTCAGTATTTGTATCTGAATTTGAAGCGTCAGCAGCCAAAACTGAAGTAGGTGCGACTGCAGAAGCAAGTGTTCCTAAAACGATTGCACTAGTAAGTAGTGATTTTTTTAACATAAGGAAATCCCCCGAAAATTTGTAATAATTCTAATTTAATTTGGTCTTTTTCAAACCATTGATTTTTTCAACAGTGTAAATATAACATATTCTTAAGGAAAACTTTAGATTTGCCAGCAACTGTAAAGCAACTGTAATAAACAAATTATTGCAATAATTTTGAATTCAATTGCTTTTGTTGATTATAAAATTCACGATATCCTAAGTAACAGGAAATAATTGAACCAAGTCCAGTTGAAGCCAACAGCATAAAGGTAACCATGATCTGATATTTAATAGCCTTAACTGGATCTACTCCAGCAAAGATAAGTCCTGACATCATACCTGGCAAGCTTACTAACCCTAATGTCTTGATTGAATCAATCGTTGGTTGCATACCGCTTTTAATACTGTCACGCAAAATATCGATCGAAGCCAATTTAATATCGGCGCCTAAAGCTAATTTCTCTAAAACTTGCTGTTCACGATCGGTAAAAGTCTGCAGCATATTGCGGTAACACAGACCAATAGCGACCATGATATTACTGGCAATCATCCCTGTTACCGGGACGATCTGTTCTGGAACAAATTTAATTGAACCTGTTAAAACTAAAGTTCCTAAAGTGACTACTGTACCAACACTGATTGCTAAGAGAGAATTCTGAAAGGCTTTTGGGATTCCATTCCCGCGTTTTCCAGCATTCCAAGAAGCATTGATAACAATGATAACAAAACAGGCCATCGTCAGCCAGTTATCATCTGTTTTGATAACAAATTTTAATATATACCCAACAATTGACAATTGAATGATGGCACGAACAACCCCGACTAAGACATCTTTATTGATTCCTAATTTCTCACGATAACCAATAAACAATGCTACCAGAACAAGACCAAATCCCCATACTAAAGTAGTATTTGAAACTGTTAAATTATTAGACATTAGATTATTTCACCATCCTTGATAGTAATCTTTTTAGCCGCGCGTTCAATTTCTGATTCGTCATGTGTTACACGTAAAATTGTCATTTTATCTTCTTTATTAAATCGCTCCAACATTTGATGAACGATTTCTTTGTTCTCCGTATCAAGTCCTGTCGTAACTTCGTCAGTAATCAAAATTTCTGGTCTGAATAATAGATTACGCAACAATGCGATCCGTTGTTTTTCCCCACCGGAAATATCATTAACACTTTTATTAATATAGCTTTCGTCCAAGTTGACCATCTCTAATGCCGAGATGGCCTTTTTTTGATCATATTCTTGATTACGAACTAAGAACGGAAATTCCAAGTTGTCTTTTACCGTTTTTCCAAACAATGTTGGTTGCTGGAAAGCATACGAAACACGTTGTCGATACTTTATAGGTTCGTAATCTTTAATCGACATACCATCAAAAATCACATCCCCTGAAGTGGCCGTCAGCATTGAAGCTACAATTCGCATCAAGGTACTTTTACCACTACCAGATGGTCCCACAAAGGTAAGATACTCTCCAGATTCAACTTGCAAATTAATATGTTTGAGAATCTCTTTATCCTCTACTTTATAAGAAAGGTTCTTAATCTCTAAAATGTTCCCCACTTATGTCACCCCTTACATTTGCTTTTCTAATTATGACATTAACTTAGTTTTAACTAAAATATTTGCATATAAAAGTCTGCCCGAAAGCCACTAATGAAGTCAACAAAAAAGAGCAGATCTTCATCTACTCTTAAACAATCAAAAAATTATGAAAATACTCGTTTGACACTAACAATTGTACCTTTACCACTGTAAATACCTGAAGTACCAACGTAAGGACCCCATGAATCAATCATCGTATTAGCATCTAACAAAATACCTACGTGCCATACAATACCTGTTGAAGGATTTGCGAAGAAAATCAAATCTCCTCTTTGTCGGTCATTGAAGTTAACAGCGTGGATTCTATTGTCTGCAGCTAACATACGTGAATTCCATTCGTTACCAGGTTGTGCATGTTGAATTGATGTTACAGGTGATGGATTAACACCTGAAGCATACAAAGCTTGAACAACTAATCCAGAGCAATCAACACCATATTCTGGTGAACTTGCAGCACCTGAGATCCAAGGCTGTCCAACGTATTTGTAAGCTTGATTGATCATCGCTTCAATATGATCTGAACGTGCACTCAACGTGTTTGTTTGAAGTGGTGCAACATATGAATCAATACCATACCATGAATCTTCTGAGAATCCCATAGTTGTCCATGTTGCCAAATTTACAATTCCAGTCACTGGCAAACCATGATTCGATTGGAAGTTTCTGACATAGTATGCAGTATTTGCATCGTAGATAGTGTGCGCATTTGATTGACCGAAGTATCTTCTTACTAACCAAACTTTGACACCCTCAACGTCATTATATAATTCATAACCAACAGGACCTTCTGGTTGAAGTTGAGCATTCTCAATTTGTAACCAGCCGTCTGGATTCTGATAAGCAACATAAGGAGTAGCATCATAAGCATTTATCCAAACGTTACTTCCAATTTGATAATATGTTAATCCGTCTAAATCGTCTGTTTTATTATATTTCCACAATGATCCAGCTGCAAAATTACTATTTTGATCATTTTTGGTGAATCCTTGATCCTCACGAGAATAAGGAACTGCACCATTGCCTTTAACTTGGACGATCCCGTCAGCATCAGCACCGAATGTCAAAGTAATGTCGTTAGAATTGGCATATGCATCAGTACTTACACGATAATAATTTTGTGCATTTAAAGCTAACTTCTTATCTGTTCTCCAAGGTGAATTAGCTGATAATCCAAAATTATCGATCATAGTTCCATCTTCACGATATAAACGTGTGATTTTATCAAAAGTAGTTACAACACCACCATTAACAGGTGTAATAACACCTTGGTTGGTATTACTTTTTGTGGCGTCTTCATTTGTTGTAACATCAGCTTGGGTTGTTGCATTTTGAGCTGAAGTACCTTGTGTCGAAGTACCTGGAGTTGAATTTGTTTGAGTCGTTGTGGTTTGTTGGGGATTGGCTTGAATTGTTGTACCGGTTACATCTGTTTGAGGTGAATCGGCAACAGCTTGATCAATAGGCTGTTGCGCTTTTGCAGCTTGTCCTTGTACTTGAACTGATGCTGTGGCTGTATTTGTTGTATCAGCCTTTGCCGTTTCTTGGTTTGCCCCTAATGTCAGCAGTAAAACAAAACTACTCCACAAAAATACTTGATTCTTTTTCATTATTTTCCCCTTATATATATCTTTTTTACCAAAATAATTAACTAATAACTAATCGCCATACGATTCTGTGTATTCCAATTATTAATAAATTGGTCAATAGGCATCTGCATTGGTTCATCTAGCCAGCAATCGTTGTAATAAATATAATTACTATCATAACCAGTTACCACCAAGGCATGATATAAGAATCCATGTAATGTATTCCAAGTTACTACCGGATGACCAATACTGATTTGATATTTGATAGCATCCAGACCTTGTCCACTTAAATTCTTTGCTGAACCAGCATATTTTTCTACCAAGCGCATCAAAGCTGATGGAAAAATTGTGACACCCGTACTATCCCAAGGCTGACCCATATAACCATAATTAGGATCAGAACTTCTTGGCATTTCATATGCTAATTGCATCTTGTTAACATTTGCTCCAGCGTATTGCAGCATCATTGTTACAGCAGTGATCTCACAGCCATTAGGTAATTCTGGATTTTGCGCGATCATCGGCACACCCGCTACCCAGTCGGCTTCTGGATATGTGCCGTCATTAATGACAACAGATGATTGTGGTAGCCAAACGTTACTTCCAACTTCATACCAATACTGGCCTCCATTTGAGACACGTTTATCTACTTTCCAATCGGATTTTTGAGATACCGTATTACCTGTATCTAAGGCATTTTTCCCATAATCTTGATATAATTTAACGTCACTATCATAAGTTACACTGGCGGTTCCGCTATAATCCTCAACATTATTTTGAAAATTACCTGATGTTTGATTCACATACTCATTAGTAGAAACACGATAATAAACTGAACCGTCACCCCAAGTTCTCTTAGTATCTGTATACCAAGGTGTGTTGGCACCTAAAGCCCGATTATCAACTCTTGTACCATCTCCCTGATACAAGAAAGCAGTTGATCCGTTGACATGAAAAATACCGTCAGTTGCCTCATCACTATATTGGTTTTGATCACTTGTTGTCGTTGTTGTATCCGTAGCTGTCGTATTACCTGTTGAGCTAGGAGTCGTAAACACTGGTTGTGTTACTGAATTATTTGATTGCTCAGCATTTGTTGTACTGCTTACCGAATTATCATTAGGTGTAACAGTCTGTGCCTGATCGACTGCATCTGCTTGGACAATTTTCGGTGTCATAAATAACATCGAACTGGCCGCCACAGCTAAAATAAGTTTTCCTTTAATTCCCATAAAATCCCCCTCTCCAATAAATTTATTATCACTCTGATGTATATCCTATTCAACAAATATTTTTGTATTTAAAATAAAGTTTTAAAGATAATTTTTTGAAGAATAAATTGTAATCTTAAGACCTTTTTCTGAGTTTAATTCTTTTTAAATTAAAATATAGCTAATTTATTTTTAATATTTGATTGACATTCTGTAATAAAAGAACTAAATTAATATCAATCAAACGAATAAAAAAAACGTTCATCAGGAACTTGAAATACAGACTACTTCAGAAAGTTGCCGGCCGATGCGAGGCAATAATATATGTATCTTCAATATCACCTGACAGTTGTGCTTCAAAATGGGAAACCACAGTAGATGGCACTGGTTGCACTCATTATCGTGCCGACAAATTTATTATAGTTTGTTTAAGACAGCATTAGTAATAGTGTTGTGAATAAAGGTGGTAACGCGTTTTAAACGTCCTTTGATGATATTCAGTCGTCATGGGACGTTTTTTATTCAATAAAAATTTAAGTGAGGTGAGTCTCTATGGAATCCAATATTAGTAAAGATCAGATTAAAATTCAGATTAGAAATTTAAATAAATTTTATGGAGGCTCCACTTATGTCAGAAAATTCAGCAGTTAAAGAAAATACTTTATCGGAAACAGAAACAAAATTTGCAAAAGCACTATTTGATGCCTGGGAATCTCAGAAACCTTTAACTGAATCAGATTGGTCCGATAGCGTGCCAGATGAAAATTCTGCTTACCGTGTTCAAGCCCAATTGACTAAACTAAAGAATGGTCCAGTTGGCGGATACAAAGTCTCACTTACCAGCAAACAAACTCAAGATATGTTTGATTCCGATGAACCATTATACGGCGCACAGTTGGCGGATCACTTTCTAAAAGCACCCACAAGTCTTAATTTAAATAATTTAATGGAACCCTTAGTCGAAGTTGAATTGGCATTTAGAGCTAAAGAAGATCTTAGTGCCGATGACTCTTTAGAAGATTTGTTAAATAAGACTACCGTTGCTCCAGCACTAGAAGTTCCCGACTCTAGATTCCAGAACTGGTTCCCTAGCCTTTCAAAATATATGGTCATGTCTGATGCTGCAGTTGGTGGAGTTGTCGTATATGGAGAAGAATTTGATACTAAACTTTTCAAAGATGTTTCAGCACTAGAAAATGTCAATTGCACTTTATCTCACAACGGTAAAGAACTAAAATCAGGCAAGTCTTCAGAAGTATTAGGAAATCCTTTGAAATCTCTTAAATGGTTGGTAGACAAATTGGCTACACAAGGTAAAACACTTAAGAAAGATCAACGTGTATCATCAGGTACATTCGTTCTACCACCCTCACTTACTAAAGGAAACTGGCAAGCTAAGTTCGATAACGGATTAGGTGTCGTTTCATTAGATGTCAAATAGATCCGTGCGCCCAGATCAACTCTCCTGCATACACCTATTCTGGGCGCGCAAAAAACAACTCCTTATTAGATCAGAAAAAAAGCAGCTATTCGTAATCTCGGCGAATAACTGCTTTTTTTGTGTTTCTTCTATTATATATAATTTGGGAAAATGTTAATTAATTACTTTTCAGTAATCTCCTCAACTAATTTTTCCATAGCTTGAGCTTTAAATGCTTTAGTAGCCTGCTCTTGTACTTTCTTTTGTTGAGCTGAAGTCATAGTTGGATTCTCTTGCATGGCCTTCATCATTGCAGCCTTAACGTAAGTTGCTCCTTCTGACTTCATTTGATTTTTAAACGATTTACTTTGTGCTTTCTTACTCAATTCTTTAGCTTGATCAGTTGTTAGAACTAACCAATCTTTACCTACTTTGAAAGTATTTGTTTGCTTGATGAATTCTTTGTTATTATCTGAAATTCCAAACAAGAATGAGTAGAAATCATTTTTATATTCCCAACGAGTTGTTCTCTTAGTTAAAGTTGCGGCATCGTAATTTCCTTTTTTCACCTTATTTGTAACATGTAGATCAACTTTAGTTGTTTGAGGATTCTTAGACTTAGCAGTTTCAGGTGTGCGATAAATATACACATCTTCTTTGCCTTGAGTTCCAAGTTTCTTATAAAGTAATAACTTAGAACCTTTATTAACAGTTTGAATTTGTTCAGTTTTTGACGAGTCAACTTTCTCCATACCAAAATGATTACTTTCATTAAGTACCAATAAAACAATACTGATCAAAAATAATGCGATAAAGGTAAATGATATAGAATAACCAACTTTTTTATTTGGGATAAAAACTGCAAAATAATAAGCCAATGCTGCACAAATAATTATTGAGACAATTATCATTACTTATCACCTGCCACTTCATCAATATTGTTTATATTAAGTTCTTTTGATTTGGAACTGTTTTTAACCATGAATGTAATAGCCAAGGCAATCAAACAGAATAAAATGGCAACCATAAAGGCAGCATGATAACCACTTAAAGTAGCATCAAAGAAGTTGTTTTTATATTGTAATGGAGCCTTTACTAATAATGAATGTCCCGGTTTAGCGTTGTTTGTAACATTAGTCAAAACACTGACCAAAATAGCTGTACCCATTGAACTGAATACCTGACGAACGGTGTTATTAACAGCAGTACCGTGACTCATCAAATCAAATGGTAGAGAGTTCATACCATCTGTTGTAACAGGCATCAAGACCATTGAAATACCAAACATACGAATCATGTATAAGACAACGATATCAAGTACTGGTGTTGTCTTTGTTAAGAATAAGAAAGGAATTGTTCCAGCTGTCAATAAGAACATACCCATACGAGCTAAGTCCTTAGGGCCGAATCTATCAAAAGCACGACCAGTGATCGGACTCATGACACCAATCAAAAGAGCACCAGGTAGTAATGTTAATCCTGAATGGAAAGCACTCATACCTTTAACGATTTGAAGATACAATGGCAAGATCATTTCAACACCGACCATGGCCATGTTAGTTACAGATGACAAAGCAGCAGCAACTGAGAATTTCTTAACTTTAAAGACACGTAATTCCAAGAATGGTGTATCCATCTTCAATTGACGATAACCAAACAATAGAATAACAATGACTCCACCGATAATAGTTGAAAGCACAATTGGTGAACCCCAACCATCATCACCAACGGAACTGAATCCGTAAAGAACAGAACCAAATCCTAAGGTTGATAAAACAAGTGACAATACATCTAATTTTGTACGTTTTGTTTGAATAACTGGACGCATGAAGATAAAAGCCAAAATAAGAACGACTACGACAATGGGAATGATCATTCCGAAAAGATCTCTCCATGTGAAATTATCGATGATCCAACCTGATAAAGTAGGTCCAATAGCTGGAGCAAGTCCGATAACTAAACCAGCAAGCCCCATGGCGGTCCCACGTTGATTAGATGGGAAAATTGACAACATAACAACTTGCATAAGTGGCATAGTAATACCAACTCCGACGGCCTGAACCAAACGACCAGCTAGGATGGTACCAAAGTTTGGAGCAGTAAAACACATAATCGTTCCAATTAAGAATGTAGACATAGCAATAATATAAAGTACTTTTGTACTAAAGTTATTACTTAACCAAGCAGTGACGGGAATCATAATACCATTAACCATCAAAAATCCAGTTGTTAACCATTGCACAGCTGATGTGGTTACGTTAAATTCCTTCATCAATGTTGGAAAAGCAGTAGTTAAAATTGTACCGTTTAAAACGGTACAGAATGTACCGACCAAAAGAACCAAAACCAATAGATTACGATTAAATGGCTTTCCATTTATATCCAAGTGTTCATTACTTGAACTCATAAGGCGTTTCCTTCTTCCTATAAATATTGTTTTAAATTACTTATTAAGAGTTTTGACTCCATCGATATTTGCATAAACTTTAGTTAAAATGTGCTCCAATTGATTTTTTTCTTCATCCGTTAAGTTTGAATAAATCTCTTCATTAGAGTCTTTAAAGTCCACTTTAAGCTTTTTGATGAATGCCGTACCCGTTGTAGTAATTCGAACAATTTTCTTACGACGATTATCAGGATCAACTTGTCGAATAACAAAATCCATCAACTCTAACTTTTTTAAAGAACGAGCGATAATTGCGCCATCGAACAAAGTTATATCTCCAATTTCTTCTTGATTACAATCAGGATGTTGGTTAACAGACATCATAATCATGCTGTCAATCATCGTCAGATCTGTACCTTTCAAATATTCACGAACGATCCTTTTCTTTTGCATAAAGAACCGGAACGCAAAACCCATTAAATTATAATCATCCATTTTTTACCTCGATAAAATAAAAATTGTAAACAACGACAAAAAATATGCTATACCCAACTCTTGACAAAATCAAGAGTTAAATATCGCATATTTTAAGAAAACGTTTTTAATTTTTTAAACCAATCTTATAAAAAGTCCTCACGAATTGGTGTAAATGAGTCGATAAGTCTTGAATCATCTTCTAAAGGAATGCATCCATGTTCTAAATTACTTGGGAAATAAATTGTATCCCCAACATGAACTTCTTGTGTATCTGTGTGATCAGGGTATTTTATCGAAAATTTGAATGAACCCTTCAATACATATGTAGTTTGTACATGTACATGTTTGTGATAAGGGATAACTGCATCTGGTGCTAATCCCTTTTCAAAAATTACCAAAGTATTCATTAGGCCTTCGCCATATGAAAGTACCTTTCTCAATGTATTGTCGTCCACTCTACCTAATTCAATATCTTTATCATAAAAAAACATAATCCATTCTTCCCTTCTATTTTAAAAATCTCTATGAATCAATTAAAACCAACGGAATATTAACCAGAATAACCCTGCCAAACCGATCATATCAGGATCAGCGAAAGTTGTTCCGTGAACACCAAGTGTACTGAATAAAGCCAATGATACGGCTGGCATAATGGAAAGTAATAAACCATCAATTGCACTAGATATAACAGCACCTCTGATACCACCTTCAGCATTACCCAAGATTGCTGAAGCACCACCAGTAATGAAGCAAGCCATCAGGCCAGGTACGATTACTGGCATTCCAAGTAATGGCAAGATAACGATCATAACTACACCTACTAGAAACGAAACTAAGAATCCGATCAAAGCAGTGTTTGGTGATTTATCGAATAAGACCAAGACATCGACACCAGGAATTGAACCAGGAGCAAAGATCTTAGCAAATCCTTTAAATGCAGGTACGATCTCGTCGATAAACATCTTGATACCGGCTTTAACAATGTAAAGACCAGCAGCAAAAGTTGCGGCGTTTTCAAGTGAAAAGATAAATGAATTTTCACCAAGAGTAACTTTACTTAAAACGGCCTGTTGCGCAAAGATACAAGTAACAATGAATAGAATAAACATCGTCAATGTTGTGGCAACGATTGGGTCTTTCAAGAACATAACTTTATCATTCATCTTTACTTTTTCTGCATCGTGTTCTTTATTACCAAATCTCTTGGCAACAAATGAACCCAATAAGTAAGCCAATGTTCCAGAATGTGCAATCGTGTATTCCTCTGAATCCACAACATCCTTTGTATAATGCCCCAATAAACTAGGGGAAATTGCCATATAAAATCCTAAACCAATACCACCAAATACGATTGCCAAAACATTACTTAAACCAATCATTTCAAAAACGGCAGCAATGGCAAAAGAACTGAATAATGCCAAGTGTAGTGATAAATAAACAGCTTTAAAACGGGTGAATCTTGCTACCAAAATATTTGTTACCAAACCTACAACCAAGATCAATGAAGCAATACTTCCCAAATCCTTCATTGTCATAGCCATCATAGCTTCGTTACTAGGTACAATACCTTCGACATTGAATGCACTGTTGAAAAGTTTACTAAATGCAGTCAATACATCGGCCAAAATACTGCTACCCATTTTGATCATTGAAAAACCTACAAAAGAGATAATGGTTCCCGTAATAACTTTTGAAGGTTTATTCTTCATTGCAATCAAACCGATCAACGTAACCAAAGCAATGATTATGGCCGGCTTTTTAATGATTTCAATAAAAATACCCATCAGAATACCCCCATTAAGACTTATTTATGGTCCTCTGCGCAAAGAAATCCATTTTTAAATAAACCGGTTTAGTAAATCTCCAAAAAAAAATTCAGCCTCACTCGATTACATGAATTTATATTGCTAATCAAAATTCACTAAATCGGTTTATCTGAATTTAATATAACACTTGTGAATATCTTTGCAAGCGTTTTCTTTTTTATTTTCTAATTATTTTCTTTAACTGAGGAACGTAAATGTATCTCTGGGCGATATCTAGTAACCTTTATTTCACTCTTAGGGTCATATTTATCTTTGATAATTTCTAGTAATAATTTCGAAGCCTTTTCTCCAATATCTGTAATTGGTTGAGCCAGTGTAGTGATCTCTGGATCAAATAAGCGAGCAAAACTAACATTATCAATACCGACTAAAGACAACTCATCAGGAACAGATATATTATGTTCCTTGACCCACATCAAAACAGTCTCCAAAAGAATATCATTAGTGATAACCAGTGCCGTTGGTCGATTGCCAAGGTTCATTAATTCGTTCAGTCTTTCATTGACTTCTTCCAATTGACAATTGATGATATATTTTGGATTTTCAGTAATATCATTTTCTTTCAAAGCCTGACTATAACCCTCCAAACGTTCAACACGAGTAGTAATGTCATCGCCTAATGGAAAAGTTAATATAGCAATTTTCTTATGATCTTTATCAAGCATAATTTTAGTCGCATCATATCCGGCCGCCTTATTATCAAGCAAAACACTTGGTATATCAACACCCTTTAGCAAACGGTCAACAAATACTATCGGAATTTTTTGTTTATGAAGAGCTTCATAGAAATCTTTATTTTCGTATGTTGGAAAGACAATTATTCCATCGATTTGACGAGCAATAAAGGATTCGATCAATTCTCGTTCTTTTTTAGGATCATCATCGGTTTTTGCAATAATAACCGAATATCCCACTTTTTGAAAATAGTTTTCAATGGTAGCAAGCAATTCTAGTGAAAATCTGGATGATAAATTGGCACAAATAAAGGCAACTACATTAGTATTTTTTTGCTTCAAACTTTTAGCAATTTGGTTAGGGTGGTATTCTAACTTTTCAATTGCTTCGGCTATTCTTTGACGCGTGGTAGTGCTCATATATTGATAGCGTTTATTCAAAAATTGCGAGACGGTACTCTTTGATACTCCTGCTTCAAAAGCGACGTCATTAATTGTGGGCTTCATTTTTTCTCCTCAAATTTAAAACACATCTTTTAAAAAAACATCCCTATTACTCAATTTGAATAAGGATGTTTTTTGATAGATTTTGCTTATTTAAAATAATCGACTCCGATAGCACTTCTAACTTCTGAAAGGGTTTGGTTAGCCACTTCGTTAGCTCTTTCACTACCCTTTTTAAGGATATCATAAACTGCTGGTAAATCCTTTTCGTATTCAGCACGACGTTGACGAATTGGCTCTAGCAATTCTTGCAAGACATCATTTAGGTAACGTTTTACTTTAACATCTCCCAAACCACCAGCTTGATATTGTTCCTTCAATTCAGCAACTTTAGCTTGATCAGTGGCAAAGGCATCTAGATACGTGAAGACTGTGTTTCCTTCAATTTTGCCGGGATCTTCAACATGAATATGTTCTGGATCAGTATACATTGACATAACTTTCTTAGTTACCTCGTCAGCGGAATCTGACAAATAGATACAATTACCCAATGATTTACTCATTTTGGCATTACCATCGATACCAGGTAATCTCCCTTGTCCCTTAGGTGGAAAGACACCATCTGGTTCAACAAGAACATCTTTTTTGTAAGTACTGTTAAAAGTACGAACAATTTCTCTAGTTTGTTCCAACATTGGTTCTTGATCATCACCAACTGGTACAGTATCAGCCTTAAAAGCAGTGATATCAGCAGCTTGACTGACAGGATACGTTAGGAATCCTGCAGGGATGCTCTGTCCAAAATTCTTTTGTTTTATTTCTGATTTAACAGTTGGATTTCTTTCCAAACGTGAAACTGAAACAAGATCCAAATAATACATTGTCAATTCGTTTAAAGCTGAAATTTGTGATTGTACTAAAATATTTGTTTTGGCAGGATCGATCCCAACCGATAAGTAGTCAAGTGCAACTTGAATCAAACTGTTACGAACTTTTTCAGGATTTCTAGCATTATCAGTGAATGCTTGCATATCAGCAATCATGATAAACATTTTGTATTTACCTTCGTTTTGTAATTTAACACGGTTCTTCAATGAACCTAGGTAGTGTCCGATGTGAAGTTTTCCTGTGGGACGATCCCCAGTTAGAATTGTATTTGTTTTCATAATTTCCTCCTAAAATTAGCATAAAAAAAGCGCTCTATTGAAATTATCAATAGGACGCTTGCACGTGGTGCCACCTGTTTTGTAGAATTATCTCTACCACTCTACGGCTGTAAGGTGACCACCCATTCCATTTCCTAATTCAAGGTCGATGACTCTTGCAGACTAGAAGTCATTCTCTGATTCAACTTACTTGAAATAGTACTTAAAAATGCTTATGCTTTAGTATACTCTAATTGCTTATAGCATAGTGAAAAACAGACAAATTGTCAATGTGAGGGACGTTAATGACAGTTAATGAAACAAAAGAAGAAGAACAACAACGAGTTTATCAAATCGCTGATAAAATCGCTGATAAAATTGAACGCGCCACCGAAGGTCTAGCGAAGGCTCATACAGAAACTAGTAAGATCGAGCGTAACTATGGCGAAAATACTAAGGTCAATACTTTTGAAGTCGATGACCAAATGGAAACCAATGCTTCTGTTCAACAGCAAAAGCAGTTGGTCTCTCTAGCAGTTGAAAATGAAAATATTCTCGAATCAAACAAATTAAAATTAGAAAACCTACAAGGTTCACCATACTTTGGACGAATCGATATCGTTGAGGATGGTGAAAAAGATACACTCTACATTGGTACTTCAACCTTGCAAGACGACGATGGGGAATTTCTGATTTACGATTGGCGTGCACCAGTATCAGGAATATATTATAACGGTACACTTGGAAATGTCAGTTACCCTACGCCAACTGGAACAGCTCAAGTTGACCTTAAAAAGAAACGTCAATTCCAAATCGTTCATAATAAAATCAGAAATATGTTCGATACCAATGAAACAGTTGGCGACGAAATTCTACAATCTGTCCTTAGTGAATACAACGACGAATATCTTCAAAGCATTGTAGCAACGATCCAACGTGAACAAAATACTATCATTAGAGATACCAAATCAGATGTTCTCTTAGTTCAAGGAGTTGCTGGAAGTGGTAAAACATCTGCTATTTTGCAGCGTGTTGCTTATCTACTTTATCACAGTCGTTCAACTTTAGACGCTGATAAAATAATTTTATTCTCACCTAACAGACTCTTCAGCAGCTACATATCTGAAGTTTTGCCAAGTTTAGGTGAACGCAATATGCGTCAGGTCACTCTCAATGAATTTATTGCCTTGCGACTAACTGGTATTCAAGTGGAAACACTGTTCGAACGTTATGAAAAAGATGAACACAATCTACCTGAAACCACTATCAAGATCCGCTTATTCAAAGAAAGTTCCGAATTCTTAGATAAACTGGAACAGATCGAACAGTCTAATGAAGATCATACTTTGTATTTTGAAGATGTCATATTTGAAGGAAAACCTTTTTTTACTAAAGAAGAAATTGCTGACATCTATAACTCTAAAAACAAAGCCTACAGTATCCCCGACCGTTTTCTCAAAACTAAAAACACTTTGATAAAACGGTTAAAGGAACGAATTCATGAGGATCGTGATGAGGATTGGGTTCAAGATGAAATTGATAATCTTTCGGATGAAGATTTCCAACAGATCATTACTGATAATAATATTGAAGAATCAACTAATCAACGTTCTATCATCGCTGAAGAATTCTTACGTGACCGTTACGCTCCGATTTATAATGCTTTGATCAATAATTATTTCTTTGATCCCTATAAAGAATATGTCTTCATTCTAAATAATCTGAAACAAGATCTAGTTTCGGATAGTGTCTGGAACACTATGGTTGAGGCAATTGATCACAGTGTCGAAGTACATAAACTAGGATTAAGTGATGCCGTAGCAGTTCTTTATCTGCGTAATTTTATTACCGAAAGCGGCATTAATCGTAATATTCAACATATCTTTATTGATGAGATCCAAGATTACACAATGGCCCAACTAAAGTATATTTCCAAATCATTCCCTAACGCTAAATTGACCCTTTTAGGTGATAAAGCACAGGACATTTTGACAAGTTCATATCGTAATAAGGATTTGATAACTGGTATCCATGAATTATTTGAGGATAAAAAAGTTACAACGATAACCTTGAATCAAAGTTATCGTTCAACAGCTGAAATAACTAATTTTGCTAAAACTCTTTTACCTAATGGTGACGAAGTTAAATCATTCTCTAGAAAAGGTGAAGATCCAGTTGTGAAAGTCTTCGATAATGAAAATAGTTATTATGAAGGTCTGAAACAGGCCGCTCGTAAACTCAACCAAAAATACGGAACAGTTGCGATATTAACTAGAAATCAAGCCCAGGCCGAACAAGTCTACGCCCACTTTAGTGACGAATCATTGATCACTCTAGTTACCGCTGACTTCCGTTCTATTCCTAAGGGGATTCTTGTATTACCGATCTATCTCGCTAAAGGATTAGAGTTTGATGCCGTCATTGGTCACAATATCTCCGGCCAAAATTATCCTGATGCTAGAAGTCGTGATACTCTTTATACAATTTGTACTAGAGCGATGCACAGCTTGACATTATGTGCAGAAAAAGATTTATCTCCACTATTGGGTAAAGCAAAAGTAACTAATTAATCCGTTTCAGACAACTAAAATTTATACTAAACTCGATAAAAAGGTTTAATATAATGTATAGGCTCTAAACTTAGGAGAGATGAATATCATGAATAAAAAAACAGATCTTGAAGAAAGTTCACTAACAAAAGTTATTGATGACATTTCAGAAGGTCTTAACGATGCTGGAACTGTTTTTAATTCGGAAGAAACACCAGTTATTGAAGAAAGCACCGGTAAAGAAGCCGTTAGATATCTACTTTGGGGATTACTTTCAGTTATTGTAAACTTCGGAGCATTCTTCATTTTCTATCGAGTAGTACATCTTAATTATCAGTTTGCTAATGTTATTGCCTGGTTTTTAGGGGTTCAATCCGGTTTCTGGGTTGATCGTATCATTGTTTTCCGTCACAAATCAAATACTGCTTTTAGAGAAATGTTGGCTTTTTATGGAACTAGAGTTTTAACTTTCTTGATTGAATCAGCAACCCTTTGGATCGGAATTTCTCTTCTTAGTGCAAATGGTACTGGTGCCAAAATTGTCGGTCAGTTGTTAGCAATTATCGGTAATTATGTTCTATCAAAATTCTTTATATTTAAAAACAAAAACTAACTAAAAAAAACTCCTGAGAATTTTTCTCAGAAGTTTTTTCTATTTGACCATCTTTATAAAAATAAAGGTGGTCTTTTTTGTTGAATCATACCAACAAGGTACTCAGGTAATAATGTCGTATTATAACTTGAAACGATTGATCTGATAATCATTCTATCACCTCATTAGCTTTTGAGTACAGACTAACAGGTGAATGTAAATTTTTAGTATAGCAAGTCCTAAATTAAAATTGTACCGACAATAGCACTGATAATAGCAACTAACATAGCCATTTTTTCATCCTTTGTGTACAGATATGTCAGCGCCATACACCAACCCAAAGCCATATTCATGAAGAATTGAGTCACTGAACCAGGTAAAGTAATTGCTCCCGCGATCACACCACTAAGGACGATACCGGCAACGGCATTCCCTGATGTACTATTTCTAAAGAAGTAGTTAAAAAAGAATCCTGTTTGAACCATCTGTTGCTGGACAGTAATGATCAGCACATTTGCTACCAAATTGAATAAGAATACTTTCTGATCAGAGCTTGCAACATCGTCATTAACAAACTGTGGTAATTTACCAGTGACTTGCAAGTAACTAACTGCTAGTCTCATTGCACAAACTAGAATAACCATTAAGGCAACAAATCCGATATTAGCAGTTAATGACTCCACGAATCCATCGGGATTATCGACAAATGATCTTCTCTCTCGCAGATATCTCCGCACCATCAAAAAAGTTAAAAATAATCCAACAATAAAAAAAACAGCAGCAAGAGTATTATTCAACCCTTTTTCAGTTGCAACAATATTCTTTAAGGCAAGTGTTCCGACAGCAAAAACGATCCAGATCAAATATCTGATAAAGTCGGTACTTCGAGATTCTCCTACGCGCATAATATATCTTCCAATCAATGAATTTTCTTAGTAATTATATCACACGCCGATTGGCTATCAGTTAGAGCTTAAGATTTAACAAAAAAAGTTGATAAATTTAATTATCAACTTTTCATAGCTTAGTTACCTTTACGTTTCTTATATCCAAACATTCCGACAATTGCTGCCAGAGCAATTCCTAGAATACTGATTAACCCAGTTGACTTCATCCCGGTTTGTGGGAACGTAGGACCAGTTGTCTTATTTGAATTTGAAGTGGCCGCATTAGTTTTACCAGTTATCAAATTCTGATTATTTTCAGATGATTCATTTGTGATTGAACCACCTGGAAGTAAGCCGTTTGAATCTTCTTCATTGGCCTCTTCATCTTTATCTCCATCATTCTCACCTGGATCTGTTGGTTCCTCAGGGTCTGTTGGTTCCTCAGGGTCTGTTGGCTCTTCAGGATCCGTTGGTTCCTCGGGATCTGTTGGCTCTTCAGGGTTTGTTGGTTTCTCGGGGTCTGTTGGTTCTTCGGGATCTGTTGGATCAACACCAATACCAGGTAAATCTATATCCCATTCACCAGGTAAAGTCACTGGTGTTTCATATTCGGTTTCTTCATCAGAGTTATCTTGAAGATCCCATCTGTGCGTTTCGGCATTAACATTAACTTTATCAGCAACTATATTACCATCAAGATTTTGATTAGCATTGATCGTTGCTTCCGGAGCTAAAATACTACCTTGAAATGGGCGATCTACATTAATCGTTCCACCATAAATTTTGTTACTGGCTTCACTGTTATAGAAATTCCACAACAAATGATTATCACCAAAATATTCAGTCTCTTGGTTAGGACGCTCTTCATCTGAATCATCACTTGGATCAGGACGATCAGTATTATTATTATAAATGACTTTGATCTGTGAACTTATATCAAAATCGTCATCACCTTCAGTATCAACATTGATGATAATTGTTGTACCGGTTTCTTCATGTGACAATCCAACAATTGTCAAAGGTGTTCCTGAAGTTAAAACATCTTTCGATAAATTGATAACAATTTGATTTTGACTATTAGGTTGCATTTCTCGTAAATTGATCACACGATTATTTTGATCAGGAAAATCAGATGCTTTAACCTCAACATTAGGATCCATCAAGGCATATTGTTCTGATTTTATATCCAAATTAGCAAATATTTTAGCAAAATCGATATATGTATTACCATCTTTATCTTCATATTTCTCTGCATCGGTTAGATGATCAATATCAGTCCCGTCAACATTGGTACGATTAGCGTTAGAAACATCTACTTCAACATTGTCACCAAAGACAACCTTATTAGTTCTGGTATCTCCACCAGAAACAAATGAACTATTGGCTATTTTATTAATATTTTGAATATATGAAATATCTTTATCCAAAAGTTCTTCTTTAATATTAGTACCGAAGTTAACATTACCGTTTAAAGTTCCAACCGCAATATTACCGTTAGTATGGGCATTTAGGGTTGCCTCATTAGCAAAAATATGGAAATAAGCTGCATAATCTAGCAAATTATTAACAGTTGGATGATCGTCTTCAACATTTCCACCGTTTTGTACTGCATCATTAGAAGCATAGGTTACTGGTGCTTGGGTTGATTGCGTTGCCGGTGCAGGTGTTGTACTACTATTGGTTGGTGCTTGTGCAATAGCTTGAGTTTTTGTTCTATAATTTCTCAATTGAACGTTTTGATTATTAGTAGGTTGTGCTGGTTTGATTTGTGACTGTTGTGTTTGAACCGGTTGATTTTGAGAACCAGCATTAGCACCATTATCCGTATTACTTTGATCAGCATTATTGGTAGAAACAGTTACATTTGCAGCTGGCTGTGTTGAATTAACATCAGCATAAGTATTATTAGAAACTGTAATAAACGAAAGAACCGCAGCACTTGTTGCCACACACGATAGTGCCCATTTACTTCCTTTTTTAGTCATTGGATTTGCCCCCCTAGACAAAAAAACATTTATAAAATTTAATAATCGAATAAATTATCACTCTACAAGCAATGACTGTCAAACCGGCATTTTTGATAATTAATTTTTAGAATTAATGAATGGAATACAAATTTATTCAACTACTTTATATAGTAATTATTCCAATACTATTTGAAAACGCTTCTAAAGACTCTATAATGAGAGTAATTAATAGTTTTTAGGAGATTGGGTTATGAAAAATGGAATATCCTTGGGCACATTAAAAATGCAAAAATTGACCAGTAATTATCGGCTATCGGAAAAATTGAATATTATTAGAGCCGGTGTTTTGGGAGCAAATGATGGTATCATCTCAGTTGCCGGAATCGTACTCGGTGTTGCTGGAGCTAACCAAGGACAGATGGCTTTACTTATTGCCGGACTGTCAGGTATGTTTGCTGGAGCCTTTTCAATGGCTGGTGGTGAATACGTTTCAGTTAGTACTCAACGGGATACCCAAAAAACAATGACTAAATTACAAGAAATGACATTAAATGAGCATCGTGATGAGGAAACTGACCTTTTAACACAAAAATATATCAACGAAGGGCTTTCCCCAGAATTAGCCTCACAATGCTCTAAAGAATTGATGAGATCTCATGGATTAGAAACAACATTGCGTAGCAAATATAATATTGAATTGCACCACTACTTTAATCCTTGGCATGCCGCGATCTGCTCTTTCTTTTCATTTATCTGCGGAGCCGTTTTGCCACTGATTTCAATAACGCTTATCCCTGACCCTTATAAAATAGTTGGAACCATGTTTGCTATGATCTTAGCATTGATGGGAACTGGCTATATTAGTTCTAAATTAGGTCATAATAATTCCTTAAAATTTATTATCCGAAATGTTATTACGGGTAGTTTAACAATGTTAATAACTTATTTGATCGGTGGAACTTTGGGTTAATGGTTTTTATTACTGTGTATTGTTTCAAACTTGGTCCGCGGTTAGACCGTTCTTATCGTTATTAACTAAGTAAATATTACAACTAAAAAATACTCCTTAATTTACACATTATTAAAATGCATAAAATTAAGGAGTATTTAATATACTAAACATATTCCAGTTGGAACATTTGAGTAATCGAACCGCAAAAGCCGTCTATCGGATTTGAACCGACGACCCCCACCTTACCATGGTGATGCTCTACCTATCTGAGCTAAGACGGCATATCTACCTCTTATTTTATCAGATAAGATATTTTTGCAAAATACTTTTTACTAAAATGCCTCAATAATTTCAGCAATACCAGTAGCAAAGAAAAAGAATGCCAACATAAAGACAATAACTCCTCCAGCTAGAACCGGATTAAACAATAACACTATGGCAAAAATAAGGTTCAAAGTACCCACGATAACAATTAACCAATAATATTTTTTCCCGAAGAAATGATAAAATTTAGCGGTAAATAATTGAAACCCTGCGTCTAGTAAGAACCAAATAGCAAACATGTATACCGTTATCACCACACCCACGTTAATATGGGCAATAAAGATAATACCAATAATAATATTAGCAATCGCCGAGAGAACAGTCCAACCACTATCTGATCCTAAATAGCGGCCCATCTGTGAACCGAACCAAAGTTGATAAACACCTCTCAAAACGGCCGCAAAGCCAATGATATAAGCAATTGTTGAAAGACTATTCAATGGATACCAAGTTACTAAATAACCAACATACAGTGACAAGAATCCAAATATAAGCCCCAACCAATCTATTTTACGTTTTGGTATGTTCATTGATCCTCCCCCTTCCTATATCAATTATTTTAACATTATTGATCGACCAAAAATTTCAATCTGCGTTATAATTAATTAACTAATATAGAATTTAGTTCACACGAAAGGTAAAAAAATTGTCACCTAACAAAGAGAATTATCTTAAAACTATTTACGAGTTGAATTTTGATTTTACAAAAATTACCAACAAGCGTATCTCAGAAATTATGAATGTCTCTGCACCTTCAGTTACGGAAATGCTCAATTCATTAGCTAGCGAGGGTTATTTGACACACTCACCATATAATAAGATCACTTTGACGCCTAAGGGAAATAAAGTCTCAGAAAAATTGGTCAAAACTCATCGTTTATGGGAAGTATTTTTACACGACTGCCTAAAATACCCAGTTGATAACGTTCATAATCACGCTGACGCCTTGGAGCACTCATCAGATGATGATTTAATGACACAGTTGAACGACTTTCTTGGTCACCCTCAACGTTGCCCTCACGGTGGTATTATCCCGGGTAATGGTCAAGGGGAAACTGACGCTGACGATAAACTATTGAGCATGGTTAAAGATGGCGTCCATGTCCAAATCGTTCGTATTTCTGATAATTATGACTTTCTACAATATTTTGGTAGTCTAAGTTTAGAAATTGACGATACGATCAGAATTATTAAACATGAAAAATTTGACGATTCTTTAGTTGTCGAAAAAGACGACGGTACCATGTTGACTATTGGTGCTAAAGCAATCGACTACATTTTTGTTGAAGAAAGAAAATAAACAAAAAAGCACATCCATTCATCTGCCAACGACAGCAAATTAATGGATGTGTTTTTGTTTTAAAATTACTTTAAATAAGTTTCAAGAGCTTCCTCGTTCCCTTTGCTTATTTATTTGGAGTCTATTTAAGAAGTTCGTCCATAGCTTCAAGTGCCGTTCCACCATAAACATAGGCTGGACCACCGCTCATAAGGATCGCAGTATTGACGGCTTCAACAATTTCTTCTCTTGTTGCACCAGCTTCAATAGCGTTGTTCAAATGATCTAAAATACAGCCCTCACAACGAATCGAAATTGCCACACATAGGCACATCAATTCCTTGTTTTTATGTGAAATTGCACCATCTTCCAAAGCAGCGGAGTGCATAGCTAAAAAATCCTTGCCGACTTCACCGGATGCTTTAGTCAAAGTTCCATAGTTCTTCTTGATTGAATCCAAACGATCTTGATACTTTGCCATTCCCCTTGCCTCCAAGTAGTTTTAAATTTCAAATATATGTTACCGCTTTCAAATTAAGAAAACAAAAACGTGAAAAATATAACTTGTCAGTTATACTAGAAGTAAGAGAAACTTTTATTGGAGATAGATCATGTTAATTTTAGATGAAAATAAAACAAAAGCTGATATGAAACAAATTGAACGTGTTTATAAGGAGAATTTTTCCCAAGATGAACGTATTCCCCTCTGGCTTTTTAAATCCAGATCAAAAAAAGAATTTGTCAGATTGTTCAGTATATACAATGAATCACAATGGATTGGCTTCACATATGTTATCAGAAACAAAGATACCGCTCTAGTTCGTTACTTGGCCATTGATCAAAAATTTCAAGGACAAGGATTCGGCGGAAAGGCTCTAGAGCAGCTAACTAGAACCTTCCACAAGAAGCATATTTGTTTGATGGTGGGACCTTTAAAAGAAAAACAGTCACAATATCGTCAATTCTATTTGGATCATAAATTCGAAAAATCTAATTTTATGTTGAAGAAATCCAATGCTCTTTACGAGGTGGTTCAGTTCGGCGACAAATTGACTGGTATGGAATTAACGCAAGCATTAGACAAGTTTAACGGCCCTCTACTAAAGTTACGTTCACGGACACAAGTTATTAAGATGTAATATTCCTCCTACGGTGAAGAGGAAAGTCCACACGCTGTGGAACCGGCCTCAGCCAAGGTCTGATGCCTCGATTTGGAGCTTTGCTTTCGCAAATCTCTAAATCGTTCATTCCGTAAGAACGACATAAACCATCGTCCTAACGGAATTATCACCGCTGGCAAACTTTCCTCTCCACCTTCGGCTAGATCTGTTTAGTACATTTAGACAACAATACAATTTTTAATCCAATATAAATTCCAAATAAATATCTCGCAAATATACGATATTGCCGTGTATCCAAAAAGTTAAAACTTTTATTTAGGCTATTGAAGCCGTTAGAATTCGAACGATGAAAGATAGCCTAATTTTTTTGTATTCTTTCTTCATTATAATATTGAATCAATTATTTCAATCTTTTTATCGATTGTAATTTTAGTTACAAAAATACCCTCAAAGTTGTTCTAACTTCGGGGATATAGGTCATTATGTATACTACGGGATTTTTTTTATTATCACTTACATAACTTAGCCAGATAGTTAAAATAATGGAATCCGTTGTGAAAGTGGAGTTCTACTCCACTAACGATTTTGAAATTTGCGTAGCAAAGCTCAAAATCGAGATGAGAGACCTTGGCTCGAATCGGTCGCACAACAGATGGAATTATTTTAACTAGCTGACGGAAATTCAACAAATTACACACCAAAATACCCCGCAAATATACACTATGTATACTTACGGGATATTATTTTTTTTATGATTACTTACATAACTAGTTGACTGAATATTATTCCTTACTCTCAGTTATCTTCTGATAAAATGCAGCCAATGTAAGTTGTTCATACGGATGCAACCAGATCGATAATAGCTCGGAAGTCATAAGGTTCAAAATTTCCCATAAGAAAAACTCAATACCTAACAACAACAGCGAGAATTTATAGCCTCTCATCAATCGAGAACTGCCATTAAAACTACTAAAGGCAGAACGAAGTGACCACTTATCGGTGGTATTAAGATTATCCTTAAAGACTAAAAAAATTTGAGAAAACATCAACATAAACCAAATTCCTGGAATAATGTAGATCGCTAATCCCGCTTCAACGAAAAATCCTAAAATAACTAATAGCATTACTACGGGGAAGAAGTATTGAGAACTGAATACTTGCAAGCTTCCCTTCAAGGCATTGATCTGTAGATCCGGGTTTCTCATATAGTCAACTAATGCATATGAAACCCCAATACAGATCATTAAAAAAAACAGTGTAAACGCATAAATTGCTAAGCTTGTCGCTGGCGTCAATGTCAGGACGTATTTGGACGCGGCTTCTGGGCTGGAAGACATTTTTTGCATTATTTTGGTCAATTGTTCAGTGGCCTGTTGAGTATTACTGATATTTATACCTAGGTTTGAAAACCATTGTGTATAAATTTTAACCATAAAATACATCCCAATAAAGCGCATGATAATTGGGAAAATATTCAAAGCAATATTTTCTTTAATATCCTTACGAAACGTTTGTCTTGCTTGTTTTCTAACTTCTAAAAGTGAAACTTTCCTATAATTGGTGTTATTCATTAATATCCCTCACAATAACGCCATTATATCAAAACTTATCTTATGACACTAATTTACTGAACATGGATCGTACCATCAGTGGCGTTGACTTTTAATAAATTCTCAGAATTTGGGTTGGATTGATAAGTTCCGTCTTTTCTTTCACCGAAGTAATCAATAACTTTAGCATTCAAATCGACACCATCCATCTTACCTGATTCAGTCTTCAAAGTACTCTCATCAGTCAATGTATAGTCATTTGTTCCCTTGATATCATCGTAATGAAGATGAACATGTCCGTCATCCATATGAACTGATCCACCATTTAACGTTGAGTTAGCGACTTTTAATTTAGAGTCACTCATATTAAATTTATAATTATTTAAAGTAGAATTTTTGATATCAACGATCGTATCATTATCGGCGACAAAATTTAAATTATTAATAGTCGAGTCCTTAATTTGAATGTATCCATAATCAAGGAAGAACTTGCTATCATTTTTTTCAGTAACCGTCACATTATCGAGATAAATTGCAGCATCGCTATTCCAATGCTTATCAGACTTAGTTAACTTATCGATTTTTAAGTTCCTTAACCTGACATTACCATCGGCCAAGTCGAAATGCATTTTCTTCAGACTTGCCTTTTTAGGAACCGTTATAACGACGTTTTCGCCTCTTCCGTTCCAATCAACGGCCGCTCTTCTCTTATGACCTGTCACAACTAAAGTATCATTTTTAACTTCATATGTTGGTGCTTGTAATTTATCACCCACTACATGAATTGAATAGTTGCTACCTTTTTGAACTCTGACTTCAACATTTTTACCTTTTACTTTAACTTTAGAAAATTTCTTTAAACTAGTGGTTTCGTTAACTTTTTCAGAAATCTTAAATCCATGATCCCAGGCGACCATTTTCATACCGCCGCCCAAAAATCCGCCGACACAGAGGATGGCTCCTAAAACTAATAGATAGAAACCAGTTACAAAATACTTACGCATTATTTATTTTCCCCCTTCATTGGTGTATTGCGTCCATAAAGTAATTTCTTCCCTAACCATCTAAAGAAGATAACTACAAGATCAAAGATCCAACGGACAACCGCTATAACGATTGGAATAATGAAGAAATTGATCCCCAGGATCATCAATCCGGCTCCGATATAAAAGACCGAGGTCGCAATTGATTCAAAGATCACTGATATACCAATAAAAATGGCTCCAATTCCAATGAGCACGGACAACGCCAATAAGAACAAGAATAAAAGTACAAAGAATATTCCTAAACTAAAGAATAAAACTAATCCAAGTACCAAGACAATTGCGGCAGGAATGGCAATCGGTGAGGCCATTAAAGCCAAAATAATCAAACCGATCATACCAAGATTTTTTTTAAAACGTTCGTTGTCACTAATACGTCCGTTATCCACATGTTGATAATTATCTTCAGACATCTTGATTGAATAATCAGCTAGTACTTTTCTAGCTAATTTCTTCGGTAAACCAAGTTCATTTATAATTGCATCAGTTGTGACCAAATTTGCATCAATTAAATACTCACGATAAAATTCCAAAACATCGTTTCGTTCTGATTCGCTTAGTGGATGTAAATAAACTTTTAATTCATCAATATATTCATTTACAGCTTTATTCTCCATCTTTATCCTCCAAAATTTTGTCCGTAGCTTCCTTTAAATCTGACCAATCATTTTTGATCGAAGCTAATTGTGATTCACCTAATGCGGTTATTTTATAGTATCGACGATTTCTGCCCTCATAGGCCTGATCATAGGTTTCTAACCAGCCTTCTTTTTTTAGACGGCGAAGGATCGGATACATTGTTGATTCTGAAATTGGAAATACCTTTTGAACTTCTTTGGTTATCATATAACCGTAGTAGTCCTCTCTTGTGAGCAAAGCTAAGACACTTCCCTCCAGAATCTCGGTCGAGGCTTGAATTGCCATATTATCTCACCTTTCTATAATACTATACGTCGTATAATATTGATTAGTTACTAATATAGTATATTCTTATAATACTGTCAATCGAATATATAATAATATTCTTGACTTTCGATTTAGAAGGACGTACGATAGTTTCAACATTTAAACAGTACAAAAACGATGACAGAAGAGTAATTGCTTTATTTGGTCCAGAGAGTCGACGGTGGTGGGAGTCGATCCGGTAAGTGATGAAACACATCTGTAAGTTAAATGACTGAACCCTAGTAGGTTATTTCGGTAGCGCCGTTATCGCTGAAGTTATTGTAACTTCGTGAGCTTGATATCGTGAGATATTAAGAAGCCAGAGGTGGTACCGCGTTAAATCGCCCTCTTAGTCATACGACTAAGAGGGCTTTTTGTTTACAATAACTTCCTGAGGTTAATGCTGTGAAGCACTAACAAATTGAGGTGGAACCACGTCGCGACGTCCTCTAGCATTTTGCTGGAGGACTTTTTTTGTACAGTCAGGGGGAAAAAACATGCACTATATTTTAGAAATACTACCATCACTACTAAGTGGTACGGTTATGACATTAAAAATTTTCTTTTGGACTTTGGTTTGTTCATTACCATTGGGTGTCTTAGTATCATTAGGACGAAGTTCAAGGTTTAAACCATTGAGTTGGTTGGTTTCATTTTATATCTGGGTCATGCGTGGAACACCATTATTACTACAATTGATCTTCGTATTTTATGGCTTACCAAACATGCCCTTCTTCCATATCGTATTTGAAAGATATGACGCCGCATTATTTGCCTTCATATTAAATTACACAGCTTACTTCGCCGAAATTTTTCGTGGTGGATTTGGTGCTATTAGTAAAGGACAATTTGAGGGAGCTAAAGTTCTTGGTTTAAATTACTGGCAAACTATCAGAAGGATCATCGTACCGCAAGTTTTAAAAATCGTCCTACCATCAATTGGTAACGAAGTTATCAACTTGGTTAAGGATTCATCATTAGTATACGTAATTGGATTAGGTGATCTTCTTCGAGCTGGGAATATTGCCAGTTCTCGTGACGTTACACTTGTTCCATTGCTATTAGTCGGCGTTATCTATCTATTATTAACGCTCGTCTGTACTTGGGTTTTACGTATTTTAGAGAAACACTTCAGCTACTATCGTTAGGATTTGGGAGGAATTTTTATGCTAAAGCTAGAAAATATTACAAAAGGTTTTGAAGGAACCACTATTTTAAATAACTTAAATCTTGAAGTTAAGGACAATGCAATTCTTAGTGTCGTCGGACCTTCAGGTGCTGGTAAAACTACCTTACTTCGTTGCATTGCCGGGCTTGAAAAAGTTGATTCAGGTAAATTCATGCTTAATGGAGAATCATTTGACCCAACTGATGAATCTGCCAAAGAACGTATTGTCGGCGTAGTCTTCCAAGATTTTAATCTTTTCCCTCATCTGACAGTTCTTCAAAATGTCGCTTTAGCACCAGAAATGGTTCTAAAAAAAGATAAAAAAACTTCCATAAAAGCAGCTAAAGATCTACTAGCCCAATTGGAGTTATCTAGTCACGCTGACCAATATCCTTTTGAGTTATCCGGCGGTCAAAAACAGCGTGTTGCTATTGCCCGTGCTTTAGCAATGCAACCAAAAATTCTCTGTTATGACGAACCTACATCAGCACTTGATCCAAGTTTGCGTGATGCGGTAGCCCAGTTGATCCTTGATTTAAAGAAAACCGGAATAACGCAAATAGTTGTTACCCATGATCCTGAATTCGCTAAAAAGATTGCCGACCAATTACTCGAAGTTAAACCTATTAACAAATAACTATCAGGGGGATTAAATTATGAAAAAGAAAATATTTGCAATGATTGCCCTCTTGGCTTGCTTCGTAACCATTTTGAGCGGTTGTCAAAGCAGCACTAGTTCAAAATCAGTTGCCCAACAAGCCAACACCGTTGACACATGGTCAACTATCAAAAAACGTGGCCGCGTAATCATTGGTTTAGATGATACCTTTGTTCCAATGGGGTTCCGCCAAAAGAATGGTAACTTGGTCGGTTATGATATCGACCTTGCTAAAGCAGTTTTCAAACAATACGGTATCAAGGCCGACTTTCAACCGATCGATTGGAATATGAAAGAAACAGAATTACGTAATCGTACAATCGACCTCATCTGGAACGGTTATACGATCACACCTGCACGTCAAAAACAATTAGCCTTCTCACGTCCCTATATGGCTAATCGTCAAATCTTAGTCACAAAAAAGGACCAAAACATCAATAGTTTTGCCGGTATGAAAAATAAAACTTTAGGAGTCCAAACCAGTTCATCTGGTGCCAGTTTGTTGGATGAACACCCTAAGATGCTAAAAGATTACATCAAAAATCAATCACCTGTTATGTATGATTCTTTCAACAATGCTTTGATGGATCTAGACGCTAACAGAATTCAAGGTCTCTTGATCGATAGTGTTTATGCTGGATATTATATCAAGCACGAAAAAGATCCTGATTCATATCAAATGACAACTGGTGGCTTCGATGGTGAAGACTTTGCCGTGGGTATGAGAAAAGGTGACAAAACTATGAAGAGAAAAATTGACACTGCTTTTCAGAAGTTGGCTAATGATGGTCAACTGCAAAAAATAAACGAGAAGTGGTTTGGTACTAATGACAATTCGTTAGTTAAGCCTGAAAAATAGAACGTTAGGTGTCGCTTTAGACTTTGAGTAATTCCACCTGTTACGCGACCGATTCGAGGCAAGGTCTCTCATCTCGATTTTGAGCTTTGCTTTGCAAATCTCAGAATCGTCGGTGAAGTACGAACGGAAAACCACCGTTCTACTCCACTTGCGCAACTGGTTACATTACTCAAAATCTCCAGATTTTATCGAATTGATATATATATAATAGTAAATAAAAGAGGAAACTAAATTACTTGGATTTTCTCTTTTTATTTTGTTCCGTAATCTAAAAAATTTGAATCCACTATATACATCACTAATCCAATTAAGCCCACGATAGTGAGGGTGGTGGTCAGCAGTGAAAATTCCGTTACGTCGGCGGCTTTCCGTCGTTACGGAATCGACGATTTCGAGATTTGCGTCAGCAAAGCTCAAAATCGAGTTCTCCGACCTTGGCGGAGAACGGTCGCACAACAGACCAGCCACACTCACTACCGTGGGCGATAATCTCTCACCACCCCCAAAAGAGTTTTTGATTTCACAATTCATTTAAGTTATCATGAAAATGGTTACATAGATATTTATCTATGTATATGGATTGGGGGGATTTATTTTGGAAAAAACTAGTCAGAAACTATCTATTTTTGATCGTTATATGACTTGGTGGATTATTTTAGCAATGATAATTGGTGTTGCTGTCGGCTTCTTCTGGCCTAATACAGCTAACGTTATTAACAGCATGTCAGTTGGTACGACTTCAATTCCGATCGCGATTGGATTGATCTTGATGATGTATCCACCACTAACTAAAGTTAAATATGAAGAGATGGGACATGTCTTCAAGGATTGGAAAACACTTCTAATTTCATTATTCCAAAACTGGGTCGTTGGTCCAATTGTCATGTTTGCTTTAGCGGTTATCTTTTTACACAATTATCCAGCCTACATGACTGGACTTATTATGATTGGCCTAGCAAGATGTATTGCCATGGTTATCGTCTGGAGTGAACTCGCTCAAGCAGATGGTGAATATACTGCTGGATTAGTTGCTTTTAACGCTATTTTTCAAATTATTTTCTATTCTTTCTTTGCCTACCTGTTTATTACAATAATTCCTGGCTGGCTTGGATTACAGACACACACTGTCAGTGTTCCTATGGCATCAATTGCCAAAAGTGTAGCTATTTATCTAGGAATACCTTTCTTAGCAGGTATCGGTTCTCATTATTTATTGATCCATTTTAAGGGTAAGAATTGGTTTGAGAATGTCTACGTTCCAAAAATCAGTCGAATAACCTTCTGGGCTCTGATTTTTACTATCATCGTTATGTTCTCTGTTAAAGGTGAAAAAGTCGTTGAGTTACCTTTAGATGTTGTCAGAATTGCTGTTCCTCTACTATTATATTTCTTGATCATGTTCTTTATTTCATTTGGCATGGCTCATCATCGTGGTACCAGTTATCCAATTGCTGCATCCCTTTCATTAACTGCAGCAAGTAACAACTTTGAGTTAGCAATTGCCGTAGCTGTCAGCGTCTTTGGTATCAGTTCTGGTGAAGCTTTCACTGCTGTTATTGGACCTCTGGTTGAAGTTCCAGTATTACTTAGTTTGGTAAACGTTGCTTTGAAGTATCGCAATCGTTTTAAAAAATAATTGTAAAAAAAGAACTCTCGATTTGCTTTTGGGCAAGTTGAGAGTTCTTTGAATTTAAGCATTTATTAGTTCGTAACTTGGTACGTATTCAGAATTTACCCATTCATTTGTTGATACTCGATAATACCATCCACCATCTGTGGCTCTTTTCTGTATATCAGATCTCCAAGGAGTATCATTCTGTAAAGCTCGATTTGTTACCGGCGAAACACTATTATCTGCATTAAATGAAACCATTGGTACAAAGTTTCCTTGAGTAACAATATCAGCAACATGAACAACGCCCAATACGTATACCGTTGAACCTGGTTCCTCATAGTCAGCGTTAACAGTGGTAGCAGAACTCATTACTGCTGGAGTACCTAAAGATACTAATAATAATACTGATAGAATCATTTTTCTAAATTTCATTTCATATTTCCCCTAATCTCGTAATTTTAATCTTCTAACCCTTTTATAGTTACAATATGTCAAATCATAATTAGTAAGTTCAGATCAAAGAATTATTAATTATCAAGAAAAAGTATTTTGTCGTCGTTAACATATCTATATGCTACCCATTCATTTGTCGACACACGGTAATATGTATCATTTCCATAAAATACCATTTTGTCTACTTGCCAAGGAGTATCATTTTGTAAAGCCCTGTTTGTTACTGGTTGTGCCACATCATTTTCATCGAACCAAACCATTGGTACATATGAACCCTGCTCATTGTATACTCCCATTGTTCCAGTCACTATACCAGGAATAGTATTCAGCTTACTTACATCTGCATTAACTGTTGTCGCATTAGTTACAAATGGAGCCACAGAAAAGAACAATAATAAAGCCGTTAATCCAATTTTACCTAGTTTCATAATTTTTATTTCCCCCTATTTTATCATTATAATGAATTCAGTATAGCAGAATAATTCGGAGATTTTATCCTTATTACACAAATAATTCTATAAAATAAAAAACTAGTAGAGATAACTTCTCCACTAGTTTTATTTATAATTTTAAAAAGATATTCTAAAATATTAATAGAATGAAGGCCATTATGATTCCAAATAATGCTAAGTAACTTACATTGCGTCTATTTTTTTTAAGATCTTTTCTACTTTCCATGCTCGTCATCCTCCGTGCTATGTTCTTTATACCATCTAAATTTGAACTTTTAAAGAATTTTCAACCTATTACAAGAAAAAATAATATCAGGTTTAAAAATATTTATAATATTGAGAAAATAGCAGCTGTTTAAAGGAAATTAGAAGGATTTTTTAAACTCTTCCAGTATAATAAATACATATCAAAAAGGAGAGTTCTATGAACAAAAAAAATCGTATCTATTTAGCCGGACCTTTTTTCGATGAACAACAGGTAAAACGACTCGATGAAATTCAAGCACTGTTAGAGCAAAATGAAACTATCGGTGATATATTCCGCCCCGCTAGTGCTGAATACACTGATGCAAAAGTTGGCTCCTTTGAATGGCAATCAGCTGTTTTCAAACATGACATCAACAATATCAACGTTTCCGATGTTGTAGTGGCAATGTTAGACTATAAGATAGAAGGAAATGAACCAGAACCTGATTCAGGAACGGTCTGGGAATGTGGTTATGCCTTTGCGAATAATATTCCTGTCGTCGCCGTTAGAAATGTTTCCGACCTACCGTTAAACCTTATGTTAGCTGGAAGTTTAACAGCCTTCTTTAACGGCTCAGATAGTGTACAAAAATTAAAAGATTATGATTTTAATCAATTAATGACTCGTTATGAAGATGTAAAAGTATTTTAGGGGGAAAAGTATGTCACAGGTAACACAACGAACAAAGAAAAACATTATCGATGCTATGATCTCTTTATTAGAGAAAAAATCTTTTGAAAAGATCACTGTCGCCGATATTTGTACGGAGGCCATGATCAATCACAGTACCTTCTACCGTTACTTCACTGACAAATTCGTTTTATTGCGATCCGTCTTTGCCTACCTATTAGATGATTTGATAAGCAACACTGGTAATGCTGAAACGATCGTTGCCCAAATTGCCGACTTCATTGAAACCAATAATAACTTCATGCGCCATATATCACCGCAATATCAAACTAAGGCCAATCTCTATCCAGAGTTTCGCAGTATTCTAAAAGATTTGGTTGAAAATAAATACAAAGAACCTGAGAGTCAAGATGATCCTCTTATTCAGACAATAGTTCATTCAGATACACCCGAGTTAATGATCAGTTTCATTGTTGGTGGACTAGTTGGACTTGTTGAATACCTTGAAGATCATGATTTTCAGGTCCCCATGAAAGAGTTCACCGTCTTTGCCGAGAGCTTCTTTAGAAAATTGGCTAAATTATAGAAATTTTTTTGGTACAGAATCGTCACTTTGTCTCATTTTGAGACTAGTGGCTTTTTTTGTTTCTTAATTTTTTTCTCCGAATAGCTATAATCGTCATTATGAGGAAAACTCTGAAAGGGATGAGATTATTATGGAGAAATTTTTCAATACACTCAGCAATAGTGTTCACAAGCACGCCAAAATGTGGATCACTATTGTTGCAGCTATTACCGTAATTCTTGCCATAGGTTTGCCTAGAATTGAAATGAAATTCAGTAATGACGTTTTCGTTAATTCCAATTCTAAACCTTATAAAGATACGCAAACTTATCAAAAGAACTTCGGTGGTGATGCTGTTTATGTCATGGTAAGTGGCAAGCAGGATCAGATACTATCACAAAAAAATATGAAGAAGCTAAATACGCTGGACAAGAAGATCAGCAAGTTGGATAACGTTCGTGGAACTACTAATGTAGTAGCTTTAATGAATGATGAATTATCACAATTAGCTGATAATCCAACTCAAGCTTCTAATATGAAGGGATTAAATCTTACTTTAACTCCTAAGATTCAAAAGGATGTTATGAACTCATTATCTGATAAGCAAAAAGCTGCTTTGATGACTAAGATTCAAGGTTCATTAACAACCGAGCAAACAGCTCAGGTTACACAATTTGTACCAACAATTTTAACAGATACTCAAAAAGCTCAAGTCGCTGCTGCACAGCAACAAGCTACTGCTAAAATTGCTCAATTACCCGCAGCACAACAACAAGCTGCTGCTGCACAAGTTCAAGCATCTGCACAAACTCAACTTATGGGAATGTTGACAGCTACTCAGACTAAACAAGTTCAAGCTTATACAATGACGATCTTAAATGATCAACAAAAACAAGCGCTTGAACAAAGTATCTTACCAATGATCCCTAAGGTGCAAAACATGTCTAATGCACTCTTAAGAGACATTCTTCTTAGTGATAACGGTAAAGTTCCATCTGCCATTTCGCAATTATTACCTAAGAACGCTAAACATACTGTATTAATGGTTAACACTAAGAACACAACTGACATGGACGCTAACGTTAAATTAATGAAAGACGTTCATAAGGCTGTTAAAGATACTAACTTTAAAGGCAACGTTAAAGTCAGAACAGCAGGTACTCCTGTAGTTATCGGACAAGTTAAGAATGTTGTTATCCAAAACATGGCCGTTATGGTTGTTATTGCCGTAATTATCATGTTGATCATCTTGGCCTTGATCTTCCCTGTTAGAAGAAGATTATCACCATTGCTATTTGTTCTAATTGGTTTGATCTGGACATTTGGCTTGATGGGTTGGTTCAATCTTCCTATCACACTTGCTACAATGGCCACTCTACCAATTATTATTGGACTTGGTACTGACTTTGGGGTTCAGTTCCAAAATCGTTATGAAGACGAGTATCGCAGTTCTGAAGATTCAGAAGGTTCAATCAAACTTTCCATTACTAAGATGGGACCTGCCGTCGGAATTGCCTTAGTAGTTATGATGTTTAGTTTTCTAACTATGTTCTTCTCTAAAGCTCCAATGATGAAACAATTCGGTGTAACCTTGGCACTTGGTGTTCTATGTGTCTACATCGTTGAGTTCTTCATGATGTTTAGTACTTTCACACTCTTAGATGGTTCAGAAAAAGCTCATGCTAAATTTGTGGCTAAGAATAAGATAAGAAAAGAAAAACACAAAAACGGCACAACTCGTTTATCCGGCTGGTTGGCTAACTATGCCAAATTTGTTACTAAACATGCTGCATGGGTATTTATCATTGCCCTAGTTCTTGGTGGCTTCGGATTCTTCGTTGAAAGAAATATCGGTACTGAAACAGATATTTTGAAGATGATCCCTCAAGACATGTCAGAATTACAAAATACAAAATATCTACAAAAACAAGTTGGTTCAACTGTTTATATCAACTACCTAGTCAAAGGCGATGACGTTCGTGATAAATCTACTATGAAACGTATCGACAAGATGGGTAAGAAAGAAAATAATAAGTATAAGGATATTACTGGTGTAACCAGTCTTTCTTCAACTTATAAACAATTAGGTGGTTCTCTAGATTCTAGTCAATCAACTATGAACACTGGGATCAAAAATATCCCTGATTCACTCAAAAAGACGGTTATTAGCAATAATGAACAATATGCAACAATTCAATTTAAGGTCAATCAACATCTTTCATCTAAAGATCAACAAAACTTAATGGATAAAATTACTAAAGACATTGGTGGTAATCACAATGGCCTGAAGATTTCTCCTGCTGGTCCACAAGTTATGATGTTGATCGGTGTAAGTAATGTAACTTCAAACCATAATTTGATCATGTTTGCTGGTTTGATCATTATCTTCATCGTCTTACTATTGGTTTACCATGAGTTCAGATTGGCTGTTTATCCAGTGCTTCCTATCTTGGTAGTACTTGGACTTTCACCACTAACTCTATGGTTAATGCATACAACATATAACCCAGTTACAATTGCGCTTAGTTCATTAGTTCTAGGTATTGGTACCGAATTTACGATCCTTATCCTAGAGAGATATCGTGAGGAGCGACTCAATAAGGTCACGCGCAGACAGGCTATTATTGATGCTGTTTCCCATGTTGGACAAGCTATCACTGTTTCAGGACTAACTGTTATGGGTGGTTTCTCAGCCATCATGTTCTCAAGTTTCCCAGTTCTTAGATCATTTGGTCTAATTACCGTACTTGATACCGGTTATTCACTGATCAGTGCTTTGACAGTCTTACCTGCCATTATCTACTTGTTCAGAAAACGTGCTGATAAGAAAGAAAAATCTACCAAATAAATGGTAGTTAAATAGGGATGTGCAAATTGCACATCCCTATTTTTTATACACATAATCTTTTTAAGTTTTAACTACAATAAATTTTTCATCACTTATTCCGTCTAACGCCATCTAGCGCATGAACATCAAATGATGATAATAGCATTTCTTGAACACCTGAAGCATCCGGATCATGCATTCCTTTATTCTTATCTAGTGATTTGATTTGTGACATTTCATCATTGGTTAATTCGAAGTCAAAAATATCCAAATTGCTCTTGATTCGACTGGAATGAACTGACTTGGGAAAGACAATAACACCATCTTGATTTTCAAAGCGCAGGATGATTTGCCCAACATCTTTGTTATACTTTTCAGACAATTTAGTAATTACCGGATCATTTAATAATTTTTGATCCCCTTGGCCTAGTGGTGCCCAGGCCTCCATCTTAACGTTATTTTTATCTAATATTTCTCGTAATGTTCTTTGTTGGAAATAAGGATTAAACTCAACCTGATTTACAGAAGGCATAGTTGAGAATTGTGGCACAAAATTATCCCAAATTTTAGGAGTCATATTTGATACACCAATTGACCGGATTTTACCTTCCTTTTTGGCTTCCTCCATAGCACGCCAAGCACCAGGAACATCACCATATGGTTGATGTATTAAGTATAAATCAATATAATCCAAGTTTAGTTTCTTCAATGACACATCAATGGCCTTTTTTGCAGAGTCATAGCCAAAATCTTGTAACCAAAGCTTACTTGTTATCCATATTTGGTCGCGGGAAATTCCGCTATCATTAACAGCATTACCTACTTCAGCTTCATTAAAGTAGGCAACTGCTGTATCAATATGACGATAGCCAAACTCTAATGCCTGTTTAACCGCCTTATATGTGGAACCATCATTAGGAATTTGAAAAGTTCCAAACCCAATAGTTGGTATTTCGTTTCCATCGTTTAATTTAATTGTAGGAATATTACTCATTATTTTTTACCACCTTTTGTTTGCTAAAGTTACTATAAGGCCAAATGGGATAATTGAAAATTACTAGTTAATTATGCTAGTATACGTAGCACGAATGCTGATAGTTAAAAATATCGTTAAACGAACGACCTCTGTTTATCCGAATAACTTTATTGATTAACTTAAAGAACGAAACAAAACTGTTAATTAGATAATCTGATTTGTTCAAACCTCTCTTATGTCCTAGAATAGTTAGGTAACTAATATTGAGGGGGCTTAATTTTGAATTCATCATCCGAAACAAATACACCCAAAACATCAAACAACTATTTTCTATTCAGTATGATGTTGATTGCGGCCAATCTGCGTTTACCGATCACCATCATGCCGCCATTACTCAAAAGCATCGAACGTGATCTCAATATTCCCAGTTCTATGGCGGGATTATTGACCTCTATTCCTTTGATCGCTTTTGCCATATTCTCACCAATTATTGTTAAGATCGCCAAAAGTAAGGGGAATGAATTAACAATCTTTCTATTTTTTATTCTATTATTAGCAGGCAGTTATCTACGTGTCATACCCACTGTTTGGGCACTGTTCTTGGGAACGGCTCTCGTTGGGATCGGAATTGATAGTGGTAACGTCCTAGTCCCAGCCATCATCAAGGACCATATGCCTCAAAAGATACCTTTAGGGACAGCATTATATACGCTATCTATGTTGCTGATCGGTGCTATTGGAACAGCATTTTCTGGTTATTTGATAACTAGAATCACTCTTGGAAAAACACTCGCCATTTTATCAACTATGGGTATAATTGCCTTTATTTTTTGGATTCCAAATGTTAGAAATAATCAAAAAGATACTGCTGAAAAAGAAGATGAAATCCCTAATTATCAAAGTGTCTGGCACCAATCCTTAGGTTGGCTAATAACGTTATACTTCGGCTTTCAATCACTGATCTACTACTCACTATTAACCTGGTTACCAACGGTTCTAGCTGATCATGGCGTTACAACCATCTTCTCCAGTAATTTATTGACCGTCTTACAAATTGCTGGATTACCATTGTCATTTATCGTTCCAATGTTGGCACCAAAAAAAGTCGGTATGGGATTTTTAACATGTTGTGTAGTCCTAGGTTATTTTGTAGCCCCATTAGCATTTTTAGTAAACACGACTTCCGGTATCTATCTTATTATCTGGGCAATCATTGCCGGAATTGCACAAGGGATCGCATTTAACACGGCCATTTTTTTCTTCACTAATAAAACAACTAATCCATATCAAACCGCCGAAGTTTCTGGTATGGCACAATCAGCTGGTTATCTACTAGCTGCCTTTGGCCCAGTTGTCTTTGGTATCTTCAAACAAAGTTCTTATATCATGATCGTAGTAGCAGTATTTGCTGCTTTATTATCAATTACCGGTGTGATAATTTATCGTGCACACCTCATCAAAGAATAAATATTAATTTTTTCAAGCCTTGTCACAACTGTGATTGGTCAAATTTTGAAAGTCATACACACTTGTGCATATTATTTTCGCATGCTACTATGTTTCCAAGCAAAATAAAAGACGCCCGTGAGCGTCAATTTTGGAGGAAAATAGAATGAAAATAGTATCTACACAGTCAAACCATCCAGATAACTACCAAGCAAAAGTGGTCGCTTCCACAACTGCAGGTTTCGGATTGGAGAACATGGACGTAATGTTTTTATCGTTCGCCCTATCTTCTATCATTGCCGAATTGCATTTGAGCGGAACCCAAGCGGGATTAATTTCCACGATCACTAATGTTGGTATGTTATTGGGTGGTATTTTTTTTGGAATTTTAGCCGATAAATTCGGCAGGATCAAAACCTTCACCTACACAATTTTCATCTTTGCAATTGCCACTGGAGCAATGTTCTTTGCCCACGACCTTACGACTATCTATATCTGCAGATTTCTAGCCGGAATTGGTGGCGGTGGTGAATATGGAATCGGTATGACGGTTCTTGCTGAAAGTTTCTCCAAGAAAAAACTTGGACGAATATCATCTTGGGTCGGTATGGCTGGTCAAGTTGGTGCCATCTTTGCTGCTCTACTAGCAACATTAGTTATCCCAACCTTAGGCTGGAATGCACTCTTCTTATTCGGTATCATTCCAGTTATCATTACATTCTTTATCAGACATCACTTACGCGAAAGTGACACTTTCATTAAATCCTCCAAGAAGAACCATGGTAGTGTTAAGGAATTATTTGCTACACCAAAAATTGCCTATCAGACTGTTGCCTTAATGATCATGGCCATCGTACAAATTGCCGGTTACTTTGGACTTATGAACTGGTTACCAACAATCATGCAAAAACAACTCAACCTAACCGTTGCTAGTTCAACTTGGATGATTGCCACTATCCTCGGTATGTGTGCCGGAATGCTGACCTTCGGATGGATTTTAGATAACTTAGGACCTCGCCTAGCATTTGGATTGTTCTTAACAGCTTCAGCTATCGGCGTCTTCATTCTAACTTTACCAACTAATATGATCTCATTGATAATTGTTGGTGCTATCGTCGGATACTTCTCAAATGGAATGTTTGCAGGATACGGAGCAGTAGTTAGTCGCCTTTATCCAACGGAGATCCGTGCCACGGCAAACAATGTCATTATGAATACCGGTCGCTGTATAGGTGGTTTCTCAAGTTTAGCCATCGGATGGATTTTGGACAATTACAATATTATGGCCGTTATGACATTTATCTCTACTCTCTATGTCATCAGTCTTATCTTCATGTTGACCATTAGTAACTTAAAAGCTAAAAATTATCAAAATGCCTAAACTTGATTGAAATCATCTTTATTTATAAATATCCCTTCTATAATAAGGACATCCCCTATGAATCAAGCAGTGAAGAAAATCCCCCTCTTCATTGCTTTTTTATTTTGATCGAATAAATTTCCGTTAGAACAACTTCAGAATTTCCAACAAATAATTTATTATCTATAAAACCAATTATTTTGCCTTCAATGAATTCAGGTATATCATCATTTAAATTTCGAATGTTCAATTCAACTATGATAGTTTGTTTCTTAATCACGGCCTGGTTAATAATTTTGTCTATTTCATAATTAGACATCTGTTCAGAATGTTTGCGTTCACGTTTTACTTGATCACTTTTAGCCATTTTATTGAATTTCGAAGTATGATCACTCAAATAAAATCCATTCCACTTCATCATTCCCCGATCCTGATATTCATGTAAAAATCTCGTCACTAAATCCGGATCATACTCAGTCATAAGCATTACCTCCATTGTGACCGCCAACTAATTTAGAACGGTTAATAGCGGTAGCACCTTTACATAAGCTAGAAGTTTTGACGATCGATTTAAATCCAAATCTTCTTCTGATCGAATCAATTGTTTCATCGACCTTTTTTTCCTTTACTCTATTTTTCCCTTCATTCAATAAATCCAACTGCAAGACGTCATCATTTGATAATTTATCACCAGAGAAATATAAATGCCTAATCGGTTGTCCCTGCCAATATTTACGAAACATTTGAATTGCTAAATCAGCTAGTTCTTTATTCAAATTGGTTGGCTCTATCTTCATTGAGTGTGCAAACCCACTACTGTTTGTTAGTCGCTTAGCATTATATGAAAAACCCACACCTAGATTGATACAAGCACTTAGCTTATGTTGAGCACGTAATCTAGATGCTACTTGCTCGGCCAACTCTCTTATAACTACTTCTATTTCCGACTGTTTTTCATAATTATTCGGCAAAACTTGCGAATTACCACATGATTTTTCTTTAATATGATATTTTTTTTTGATAATCGATCGATCAATTCCCCAAGATAGGGCAAATAATTGACTACCCATGATGCCAAATCTTTGTTTTAAGACATATGGATTATGGTGTGCTAAATCATAGACCGAATAAATGTTAATTTGTTCAAGTTTCAGGGCCGTACGCTTGCCGATCGACCACAATTCATTCAAATTTTTGATTGGCCATAATTTGTCGGGAACATCTTCATAATGCCATTCACCGATCAAACTATAATCATGCTTGGCCTCAATATCCAAGGCAAATTTTGCCAACAAAGGATTATCTCCAATACCCACAGTAACGTACAATCCTAGTTCTTTTTTAATCTCAACTTGAATTTTACGCGCTACTTCAAAGGGACTATTGCCAAATAATTGCCAGCTGTGTGTCATATCCAACAAAGATTCATCGATTGAATAAGGCTGAATATCTTCTTCAGCTGTAAAAGTTTGAAAAATCTCATTAATTTGCAAATTACGTTTAATATAAAGATTCATTCTTGGAGCTGCAATGACCAAGCGTGGATCATCAATTGGAACCTCGCTACAACGTGTGACATTAGAAATATTAAAAAGCTTTTTTGCCATTGGCGAAGAAGCCAACACCAATCCGTCACCAGCATTATCAGCCTGCGACATGACAACTAAAACTGATTCTAATGGGTTTAGCCCACGTTCAACGGATTCTACTGAAGCATAAAAAGATTTGTTATCTATCATAAAAATCACATGTCTGGGCTCGTAACTATAGTCATACATACTCTGCTCACCCCCCAAAATTATATCTATACTCATTATACAAACATATGTTCGTATTGACAATATAAGTTCTCAAAATTTATGGAGAAGAATAAAAAATAGCGTAACAAAGCACATTTAACTTCTGAACAGAAATCAATTGTATTTTGTTACGCACTTGTATATAAAAACTCAAATCTTTATTTATAGAAATTTTCTGCCATTCTATTAACCACAAGCTTCATAATTTGTGGATGATTTCTAGTAAAGTAAACCGTCAAATGATCCATCAAAGTATTATAATAACGCATATTTGGATGAATATCCGTGGAGGCTTTATAGAATACTTCAGCTAGATCTTCAGATGTAGCATTGAAGTTATAATTCATAGACATCTTTTCTACATTGGCTATCATTTTATTGTATGGAGAATTTTCTTTAGAGTTATTTTCAATCGATCTTTTCAAAGATTCGCCAAATCCAGATTTAGTAGCACCCGGTTGTACGACAACTACATTGATCCCAAAATGACTTACTTCTGCATTTAAGGTATCGCTCCATTTTTGTAATGCCGATTTGACAGCACTGTAATATCCACCTGTGGGTAAAAATGAATCTCCCATTGCTGATGAAACATTAACTATTCGACCCAAATTTTGTTTCCTCATGATAGGCAAGATCAATTGCGTTAATTCAACAACTCCAAAAAAGTTTGTAGAGAATTGTCTCTTAACATTCTCAATTGAAACCTCCTCAACTGCACCATATTCACCATAACCTGCAGCATTGATCAAAACGCTGATATATTCTTGCTTTTTTAATACATCGTTTACAAAGTGCTTGATCGATTCTGAATCCGTTAAATCCAATTTCAAAGCATGAATCTTCTCCCCTGATGGGATTCTCTCTACGTGACGTGCTCCACCGAATACTTCCCAACCTCTACTGGCAAATAAATTAACTGCTGCCCTACCCATACCACTTGATGCTCCTGTAATTACAACTATTTTTTTCATATTTTTCTCCTTTAATAACTGATTAGTTAGTTATGATTGATTCAAAAAATAAAGACTATTTTTTTATAGCCTTTATGGTCATTTCAATTACTTTATTCAATTTATCTCCACTGAGCTCTGAATCTCTAGTCAACAACAACGATGGTACGCTCAAAAACAATCCTATTGCATCGGAAGGACCATCGACATATTCTTCTGATTCTTCAATTCTCTTATATAAAGACTTGAGTGGACTCTCAGTTTTATTGCCAAAATCAATTGCGGTGGCATCTAATAGTTCCTGATTACCCCATAGACTATCTACAAACAAAGCCTCTTTAGGATTATTTCTAAATTGTTCCACTGAAAATTTTAACATTCGACTTATTTGAATATCGACGCTGACACTGTCGTTACCAATTGCATTGGCCAAACCATCGTGCAGCTCTGTTTTTACCTCCTCGTATAATCGACTCAGCATATCAGTCTTGTCTTGATAATTAAGATAAATTGTTGCTGGGCTTACTCCTGCTAATTTAGCCACTTTGGCCGTTGTTAGATTGGTCAGTCCTTCACTTTGGTTTAAATCTAGGACCGCTTGTTTAATAGAATTTACTTTGTTCATATCTTTTTTTCGCATGAATCAATAATAACTGAATAGTTAGTTATTATCAAGTGAAAAAATAAAATCATTAATATTCAATGATTTTATTTAACAATCACAGTCACCAGGAATACAATTACATTCCACTTCTTTGACCGGTTCTTTGGCATTTAGAGATTCTTGAATTTTATCCACATCCGTCTGTGTTAATTCAGAATTATCGATCAAATAAGCAATTGCTGATCCAACTTTTTTTGCACAAACTTGGTTAAAGAACTTCTTAGAAGCCAAATCAATTGTATCGCCTTCATCCATTGTGGCGGTATAAATAAATTTATTGCCATCCTTTATAGTTTCCACGATACCCTTATCAGACAGACGTCTTAACAAGGTTTTAATAGTGGCGGGTTTCCAATCCATGGATTTTCCTAAAATATCGATCAATTCTCTAGATGTGGCCGAATCTAACGTCCAAATAACTCGCATTATTCGCCATTCAGCATCAGTTATATTAATATCTTTATCCAACATATAATTACCTCAAATTTTCTACTATAACTAGTCTAGCTGATTGACGGTAAAAGGCAAGATATGTTAACTGATATCCTTCTGATTAGTTTCGTCGCCTAAAAACCAAACAACGGCTCCAGCAAAAACAGCAATTAGGCTAATGATCCAAAAAATCACGTTAGCATTAGTGAAGGACAATAGCCAGGCTACTACGATAGGCATGGCAACAGTAAATAGTTTGGCAATTCCATTAGCAATGCCGGAGCCTCTAAATCTAAACTTAGTTGGAAACAGTTCGGCTACGTATACGGCCACAACACTGGCCATCAAAATGTAGAAGCAAGTAGTTAACAAGAATCCTATTATTACAACGGCGACTACTTGGGATTGCTGTGCATAAATTATTCCAAAAATGGCTGTGAAAAAAAATGCTGGTACAATCGTCATCTTTCGACCGATCCTATCCACAAAATAAGCACCGATAGCACATCCAACTGGTGCGCCAAGCATCATCAAGGTAGATAATCCCAAAGAATTTCCAATATTTATATTTCTTTGAACAAGTAGTGTTGGTACCCAAGACGTGAAGGTATATTGACAAATAATAGTGGCCGAAACGGCAACTGTAGCAACAAACAAACTAACAATAAATGAGTGATGAACTTGGTCATGTGGTTTAACATTGATCACTTCGACATTACTACCGTTGACTTCCAAACGCTCAATTATTTCCTGAGCCTCAGACTCACGTCCGTGGGCAATTAACCAACGTGGGGATTCAGGAATATCACGACGCAAATACCAAAGAATCGCCGCAATGATTCCAATCACAGCAAACATTGGTCTCCAACCAAATCTAGGAATGATCAATGTACATAACAACATCGTGATCGGTGCTCCACAGTTGGCAACTAGTGACGTCGTTGCACACCATTTACCACGACTATGAACTGGTGAAAATTCATTTACCATTGAATAACCTGTTACAATTTCCGAGCCCAACCCTATACTGGACATCAATCGACAAAATATTAAAAAATTCATCCTTGGTGCGAAAGATCCTAAAAATGTAAAGGCCCCGAATAATATCAAATTTATCTGATAAGCAACTCTCCTACCTTTTAAATCACCAATAAATCCAGCAATCAATGAACCAATAAATAATCCCAAGAATCCACTCGACAAGAAATATGAATTCTGTTGGATCGTTGACCAGTTATCTTTCAATGTTGTACTAGCAACAGCGCTAGCCATATAGACATCCGCTGCATCAAGAATCATCCCCCCTGACACTAGTGCAAAAACCTTATAAAATAGTGGCGACTCCTGTGTTCTATCAAGTCGTCTCTGCAATTGTAACTTTCCCTGAATTTCCACAAAACATCCCTTCAATCCTAATTAAAATTTGGTATCGTAACTTCGTATTGACTGATCTCTTTGTCATATTCCATCGTTATAGCGATGTCATCTAAACCGTTCACAAATTTGTGTTTCCACAATGGATCAATTTCAAAATTAAATTTGTAATTTATACATCTAACTTCTTGATTAGGTAAATCGACAGTAATATTCTCGTCTGACGATATACGAGCTAAAATTTCTCGCTGTGACTTTGGTAAAGTGATAGCTAATAAACCGTTTTTGGTGCTATTCATATAAAAAATATCACTATAGCTCCCTGCAATGATCACTTCAAATCCATAATCCTTCAAAGCCCAAACAGCATGCTCTCTAGATGATCCACAACCAAAATTATCTCCTGTAATTAAAATACTGGCATTTTTATATTTGGGATCATTTAAAATGAAATCCGTATTTAATCTTCCATTACCTAAGTAACGCCAATCATAAAATAGATTCCTTCCATAACCAGTTTTTAAAATATTTTTCAAAAATTGTTTTGGTATTAATTGATCAGTATCGATATTGTCTTTCATTAAAGGGATCGTTGTATTAGTGATAGTCGTAATAGGTTTCATTTAAATAACTTCCTTTCTGATATCAACAAAATGACCGTAAATGGCCGCCGCTACGACCATAGCTGGACTAGCTAAGTGGGTCCTAGCGTTAGCCCCCTGACGTCCTTCAAAATTGCGATTTGATGTCGACGCACAGTGAACTCCTGCTGGAACCTGATCAGGATTCATGCCTAAACATGCTGAACATCCTGGTTCTCGCCAATCACATCCTGCAGATTTAAATATTTGATCGATACCCAACTTCTCTGCTTGAATTCTAACCTCTCGAGATCCCGGAACCACTAACGCTGTGACACCCTTTGCTATGTGGTGACCTTTCAAAATTTGAGCTGCAATTTTTAAATCTGATAAACGACCGTTAGTGCATGATCCAAAAAAGACATAACCAATCGGTATTTGTTTTGCCGTCTGACCTGGCTGTAAACCGATATAGTCATAAGCCTTTTTATCATCGGCATTCCTGATTTCTGGGAACGGTTTATCTACTGGAACTGACATCCCCGGATTAGTTCCCCATGAAACAAATGGGGCTAGGTTATTAACATCAAAGTCGATAACCTTGTCAAAGGCTGACTCATCGTCTGTTTTAAATTGTTTCCAATATTCAATTGCTTCGTCGATTTTTTTAGGAGCATATTTACGTCCTTTAACGTAGTCAAAAGTCGTCTGATCCGGTTGAATACTTCCCATCTTGGCGCCACCTTCGATCGACATGTTACAAATCGTCATTCGTTCTTCCATACTCATGTTGGAAATAGTATCGCCATAGTATTCAACTGCGTATCCGGTTCCAAAGGCGACTCCTTCATGAGCAATGATCCCCATGATGATATCTTTGGCAAAAATACCTTTGGGAAGTTTGCCATGAATATGAATCCCCATTGTCTTTGGCTTAGTCTGCCAAATAGTCTGTGTAGCTAAAACATGTTCGACCTCACTTGTTCCAATTCCAAAGGCAATTGATCCAAAAGCCCCATGAGTTGCAGTATGTGAATCACCACATACGATGATCATCCCAGGCTGGGTCAATCCTAATTGCGGTCCAATAACATGGACGATCCCTTGATCATCACTACCCATACCAGCCAATCTGACACCAAATTCTTTGGTATTTTTATCTAACGTTTCGATCTGTTTGCGAGAAATTTCATCTTTTATATTAAAGATATCAACGGTTGGAACATTGTGATCCATCGTGGCAAAATTTCTCTCAGGACATCTGACTTTTCGGCTATTTTCTCTTAATCCTTCAAAGGCTTGTGGTGAAGTGACCTCGTGTAATAATTGCAGATCAACGTATATAAGCTGTGGATCACCAACTTTTCCAGTAATTACATGTTTATCCCAAATCTTATCGAACATTGTTTGTGACATATTATTTCCTGCTTTCTTTAATTGCTCTAACGATTTCAGCGGTGACTTGTTCCGTTTTACTAGTGCCACCAAGATCTGGTGTAGTAATTTCTTCGTTTATCGATCGATCAATAGCAAGATAAATTTCCTGTGCTAAATCGCTTCTATTAAAGGAATTCTCTAACATCATAGCGACCGATTTGATCATTGAAATTGGATCAGTGATTCCAAGTCCGGCTATATCTGGTGCTGACCCATGAATCGGTTCGTATAGTGCCGGACCCATCTGTCCTTTGCTCATTGAAGGAATAGTACCTAGAGAACCAGTGATTTGGGCCGCTTCATCACTCAAAATATCGCCAAAGAGGTTTTCTGTTAAAATTACATCGAATTGTGATGGATCGTGGATGATCTTCATAGCGGCCGCATCAACATAACTAGTATCATATTTTATTTCTGGATAATCTTTAGCCATCTTACCTACTATCTGGCGCCATAACTTACTTGTGGCTAGAACATTGGCCTTATCAACTAAAGTAACGTGTTTCTTTCGTTCCATTGCCATTTCAAAGGCGATTTTTGCGACTCTCCTAATCTCATCGGCGTTATAACGCATAGTGTCAATCGCTTCATAGTCTGTCTGAGATCTCGGATGCCCAAAATAAATCCCACTGGTAAGTTCTCTAACGATAACAAAGTCGATTGGATCATTAATTTTAATTGGTGAGTAAGCTGCCATGACTGAACTAATATTAGTTGGACGAACATTGGCAAACAATCCCAATGATTTTCTGATTGTTAGTAACCCTGTCTCTGGTCTCACAGGTGCATGATCCCATTTAGGTCCGCCAATGGCCGCCAATAAAATTGCGTCACTGTTTTTACAAACATCTAATGTTTCCTGCGGTAGCGGCTCACCAATCTTGTCAATTGCGTCACCACCAAACGGTAATTTCTTTATATCGTAATTAAAATTTTTATTTTCACTAACAATCTTCAAAACCTTTAATCCGGCTTTCATAATTTCTGGACCAATATAATCTCCAGATAACACAGCAATTTGATATTTTCCCATTCGATACAACCTCCAATATTTTAACTACAAAAAAACACCTCATCGATTAGATGGGGTGTTAGTTACACGTCCAGCCCCATCCAATAACGCAAATAGGGCTCGACATAAATTGTCAGAGTCCTGCGTCAGAGTAATAAGACTAATAAAGAGGCTACAGCCGTGTTAATTTTCACTTGCGATTTATTGTTAAACATATGCAATAGCCTCCTTTTGTTTTGAATGTTTGTATATTAACGCTAAAAATTAGAAGTTTCAACATTAATTTAGATTTTTTCACATAAAAATGTAAAAAAGAATCCTTGCCACTTACTGCAGCAAGGATTTCACTAAAATTAAATTTTATTAAATAAATTAGACACTATCGGTGGCTTCCCAAGCTATTGTAGATTTATACGTTCCAAGATAACTACCGACACCACTACCGTATGGAACTAATTTTATTCCCGTATCTTCAGTCCATTGTGAAGCTATGTCCGTAGTTATAATATTCCCATTAGTAAGTGATCCTTCATAACTAGCTAAAGTTACCTGTTGATTCTCCATACTCGTAGAGTCCGTCGTCCCTCCATCCGTAGGTTTGATATATACCATATATCCATTTAACTTAACTGCTGCTCTACCATCACTAAATGTCTGATAAAAAGGTGTTGCTGAAGCTCTTAGTGTCCAACTGGATCTATAACTCTCAACCTTTACCCCCCATTTTCCATCTCTATCAATGTTATGCTGATTATCATAGTTTTTATAACTTTTAAACTTATAGTTGTCATCCGTCTTAATATCAACATAGTGCGAACGAAAAGTTACATTATAATCGACTGTATTGGATTCTCTACCATAGGCATCATAATAGCGTAATAAACCTGGATATGGTTGATCGGGAATAACTGGATCATCTGGATTACTGAATCCATAATAGGATTTCGGTACAAAATCATACATAGGAACATCTGTACTGCCATTATACTCAGTTACCAAATCATTTACACCTGAAATTACAGTTCTGGACTCTTTGTTATTTAATGTATTTTGTGAAAAAACCCCGTTTAAACTAAATTGATAGTCTGATTTAGAATAAGATAAACTAACTGGAATACTATATTGACCTCCTAATAGATTAGGAGAATTAAAACTAAAAATATTTTGGGAACCTATGGATAAATTAAACTTAATGTCTGGTACATTAATTACAAACTGTGTTGGATCTGATTCATGACCTTGGGCATCCTTTAAAGTAACTGTAACAATATTCTTACCAACTTCTAATCCTTGAAAACCATGTTTTGCAATATACTGATCATAAGTTAGGCTTTGATCCGAAACCGGTCCACCATTCCCCATCTTATAAACAACCGGATCAACTGAAAAGTTAAATGTACCATCATCATTATATTTAGTTCCAGTAGCCCCGGGTGCATAAACTTGGTATTCATCTTGAACATTAGGCTTATCCGTATCTGCCTTAGATGTGACCTGGGCCATTATCGTTAACCCTTTTTTCGTACCATGAGCCGGACTACCATCAGCATGCTCATAAGTACCCTTAATATCAACAGGGTTATTATTATTGACCGTATATCCACCATCAAATGACTTATCCTTAGTAATGATCAATGAGTTGGCAGAGATATTGACGTCATAATTTAAAACATTTGAAACAATCGTTTCACCACCGCCATTATAATTTGGTTGAATAACTTGAACGGTTATTTTATGGTCCCCGATTGCTAATGCATTCATGATAAGTTTGAATTGTTTATCGGCACTAGCCGTGTCTTGAAATGGCAATTGGGCCACACCATCAATGGTTGTATAGATATACATATTTTCATTTTTGAATGTTACGCCATCGTCTTTTTTGTAATCCATAGTACCAGTTAAATTAAATGTGTCCCCATCATAAGCGTTCACTGAAGTATTGTCAGCGGTTGCTACAATAGAGTTACTGGCATCCTTTATATCGAATGAAGGTGTGTCGGCAACGTCATCAAAGTTGTCAGCTTCATAGTCAATATGTGATTGATCGACAGTTTTCCCGGAGTCACCCGCTTTAGCACTTAATACAATGCGTGCAGATGCATAATCTTTACCGGTACCAATATCATCGATCGGAACTGTTAGAGTCTTATTATCAAGATCTGTATCAGGGATATCGACACTAGTAGTAGTTTTGCCATCAGTCGACAAATAAACCACCTTACCAATTGTCCCGGTCGCAAATGTTACGTTATCTGGCAGTTCGATTGTTGCTGTCATGTTGGCCGTTGCTTCACCACTGACAAAATTCATCAGATAATTGAATTCCAAACTGTCACCCGGATTAACTGATGTTGTATCAACATATGATGCCGCTTGACTATCTAAAACATCTTTATTAGTACTTATTTTTGATTTGGTTGTCTGATCGACAACATATGCGTTAGTATCAGCTTTTAAAACAGCATCTTGTACACTAACAGACATCTCACTATCTGCAGCCTTAACCTGAGAACCACTTGACAATAAAAAAAAGACTAATCCAACTAAAGAAAACATAAGAGAATAGATGAATTTTCCCTTGTCCTTCATATTTTTCACCCCACCTGTAACAAAAAACTCTAACATTTATTATTTAAATTCAATTTATAAAGTATTTTATACTATCATATTACAGTAATTTAGCTACTTTTGTGCTTCATATTAGTTAAGAATTTCTTGCTAAAATTGGCATAGACAAAGTAAAAATACAAAAACTTGAAAAATAATGGTTAACTTTCTAATATTCAATCAAAAAAGCTGTATTTCACCTGATTATTCAAGTGTGATACAACTTTTTTTGCTATATAAATTATTTGAAATACAAACTAGACACGAGCCACAGATCAATCTTCTGAATAGAGAACAAAATGTTTAGACACTATCTGCAGCTTCCCAAGTTATCGTTGATGTATAAGTTCCAATATAGCTAGAAAGACCTCCAGGCCTGGTCAACAATATCCCGGTATCGTCAGCCCACTTAGATGCAACATCAGTCGTAATGACATTATCAGACCCGCCAGAATTAGTATATGTATCAACTACTACTGGTTGACCTTCCATCGAAGAAGTTGATCCACTCGAATCATCAGGAGTGACAAATACCATCTGACTATTTAATTTGATTGGATCCTTCCCATCGGGATATTGGTAAAACGGTGTAGATGTAGCTTTCAAAGTCCAACTAGACTTGAAACTTTCAACCGTGACTCCCCAATCACCGTCACGTTTGTTGTTACCACCAGTAAGTTCAAAGTTTTTGAAATTTTTGAATTTATAACTATCATCAGTTTTGATATTTACATATTTCGAGCGGAAGGTAATCGTGTAATCAACAGTGTTAGATTTTCTGCCATACGCATCACGATAGTAATAAGAAGCTGGATAAGGTTTATCAGATATTAATGGATCATCAGTCGAAAATCCGTAGTACGATTCTTTACTAACAAGGTTTATCATCAATACACCACTGCTGATACTTTTTTCAGTTTGGAGACTATCATCTGAAGAAACTGAAGTTCTAACTGTTACGTCATTCAAAGTATTCATGGTATAGATAGTCGACATAGAAAATTGATATTCTTTACCAACGTACAATACATTAATAGGAATATAATAATTAGCTCCTAGTCCAGCGGAGGGACTATTTGAAAACAACTCCGTCGAATCCAAGCTCAATTCAGGTTGTACATCAGGTACATTAATGACAAACTGTGTTTCATCTGATTCGTGTTCTTTAGCATCATTTAATTTGATAGTTACAATATTTTTCCCAACTTCCAAACCAACGTACCCATACTTTTCAATATAATCTTCGTAACTTAACGATTGATCAATTAACATCCCATGGTTTCCCATCTTGTAGGCAACCGGTACCACTTGAAAGTTAAATGTTCCGTCATCATCATATTGAGTTTCATTAGGCCCGGCTGCATAAACTTTGTATTCATCTTGGACATTAGGATCATCTGTATCGGCCTTAGATGTGACCTGGGCTGTTATCGTTAATGCTTTTTTCGTACCATGAGCAGGACTTCCATCGGCATGTTCATACGTACCCTTGATATCAACTGGATTATTATCATTGACCGTCAAACCGTTTCCAGCAAAGGACTTGTCTTTAGTTATGATCAATGAATTTTTGGAAACATTAATATCATAGGTCAAAACATTTGAAACCACTGTTTCATTAGTATCATTGTAATTATTTTGAACTACTTGAACCGTGATCGTATGACTACCGAGCGTTAAAGGCTGCATTATAAGTGAAAAATTTTTATCATTACTGGCCGTATCTTGAACTGGTAGTTGTATCACACCATCGATCGTATAGTAGATATACATATTTTCATTTTTAAAAACTACACCATCATTATTCTTATAATCCATTGTTCCAATCAAATTAAAAGTATCACCTTCAAATGCTTGAACAGAATTATTAGTCGTTGCGGCTACGATACTATTAGCTGAATCTTTAATTGAGAATTCAGGTGTGTCCGAAGCGTCATCATAGTTATCGGCCTCATAATCAATATGAGATTTATCAACCGTTTTTCCTACCACACCAGCTTTAGCGCTCAAAACGATCCGAGCAGAAGCATAGTCTTTACCCGTACCAATATCATCTATCGAGATAGTCAAAGTCTTTCCATCAGCATTTATATCGTCAGAAGAAATGTCCACACTGGTCGAGCTTGTTCCATCACTAGATAAATAAACAATTTGACCCAACGCACCCGTGGTAAAAGTGACATTATCCGGTAATTTGATAGTTGCAAGCATATTTGAGATGGCTTCACCATTATCAAATATCATTAAATAATTGAATTCTAAATCATCACCAGGATTGACCGAATCAGTATCAACATAGGATTGAGATTGACTGTCCATGATCGTATTATCAGTACTGATTTTTGATTTCAAGGTTTGGTCGACAACATAGGCATTAGTCTTGGCTTCCAAAACTGGTGTTTCTACACTGACGGACGCTTCACTATTAGTGTCGGCTTTAACATGTAAACTACTTAACATTAATAAACTCATGATGCTCATTAATGAAAATATAAATGGGTATAAAAAATTACGTACTCTATTCATATTCTTCACCTCGTGTGTTTATATAACTTAGACAATTGTTCGAAAAAACAATTGTAATTTGCTGAAAGGTTCCTTGTAGTAATAGCTTACATAAATTTATTTATCGATGCCCCTCATATTCTGAAATATTTTTTTACTGAAGTTGATTGGGTTATTGTACTTGTAAATTTGACTAATTCCATCTGTTATGCAAACTGATCCCATTTTATATACTTATTCACAAAAAAGGATTTGACCTCAGAATTATTCTGAGATCAAATCCTTCTATATTTTAAAAGTAAAATACTGGTCTAAAAGGTCTTAAATATACTTAGCGGTTACAGATCTCTTATTAGTAATCAGGCCATTAACTGGGCCCTGATAAATAATTTCACCACCACGAGAGCCTCCATCAGGACCAATATCGATAATCCAGTCAGCACTGCGCATAACATCAACATTGTGCTCGATCACAACAACTGTGTTACCTTTAGTAACTAAATCATTAATGATCCTGATCATATTTTCTGTATCTGAAACATGTAAACCAGTCGTTGGCTCGTCTAATATGAAAATATTTCCCTTTTTACTTAATTCTTTAGCAATCTTCAGACGTTGACTTTCACCACCGGAGATCGTACTCAAAGACTGACCAAGTGTTAAATAATCTAAACCAACATTTTGAATTTTCTTTAATTTAGATTTAATTTTTACATCATCGAAAAATTCAACGGCCTCCTCTATTGTCAGGTCCATAACTTCAACGATATTTTTATTTTTATATTTAAATTGCAATACTTCCGGATCAAAGCGACCTCCAAGACAAACCGGACATTCTATCTCGGAATTATCCATGAATGACATATTGAGTTCAATCACACCTTTACCATTACAGTTGGGGCAAGCACCTTTAGAATTATAGCTGAACAAACTATCTTCAACATTATTTTCTAGAGCGAATAATTTTCTAATGTCATTCATTGCTCCAGTATAAGTTGCTGAATTAGAGCGACTATTAGCGTGCAAGGGACTTTGATCGATCACTATTGCATCGGGATTTTCTTTCGCAAAAACCTGCTCGACTAGCGTACTCTTACCCGATCCGGCTACACCCGTTATAACGGTAAATAATCCTGTTGGAATATTGAGCTGAATATTTTTTAAATTATGTAAAGAACTCTTCGAACTGCTTATAAATTTGTCGGCTGCTCTAGGTTTCTTGTTCATTGGTAACTCATTTAATAAGCATTCACCAGTTAAAGTCTTTGATTTGAGCAGATCTTCATAGTTTCCAGTAAATTGAATTTGTCCACCATGAATACCTGCCCTTGGACCAACATCAACGATGAAATCAGCAATCTTTATAACATCTGGATCATGTTCAACCACTAAAACCGTATTACCATTATTACGTAACTTTAATAATAATTCATTTAGACGATGAACATCCCTTGGATGAAGTCCAGTACTAGGCTCATCCAAAATATAAATCAGATCTGTCAAACTATTTGAAAGATATTTAACAGTTTTGACACGTTGACTCTCACCACCGGAAAGGGTCGAAGTTTCTCTAGTCAAACTAAGATAATCTAATCCAATATTTATCAGACTATCGATTCGTTCTTTCAAATTGCTTATCAAAGAACTCATTCGCTCGTCAGTAAATTCATCTAGTGTTTTCAGTAAAACATCTAACTGCATATTAGTTAAATCAAAAATATTATAGCCGTTGATCCTAGATTCTAAGACATTGGAATTAAAACGCGTTCCGCGACACATTGTGCAAGTTGACATTTTTGCAAACTTCTCAATTTTTTTACGAGCACCGTCACTCATAGTTTTGTTCTCTTGAATGTTAGTGCGATAAAATTTCTTGATGATACCTTCATAATTTGTCTGCATCGAACTGCCCTTATAATCAACGGTTATCTTACCTTCACCATACAAGAGACTCTCCATCTCATCATCAGTGAAATCTTTTACTGGTTTATCATTATCAAACGATCCAAACTTCAATAAGGTATTTAAGTAAAAAGAATTATTTGAATAGCCTGGCAATAAAACTGCTCCATCTTTTATAGATTTTTCATAATCTAATGCCGCGTCTAGTTTGACAACATAACTTCTACCAATGCCCTCACATTGCGGACACATACCTTCTGGATCATTGAAAGAAAAAGAATTGCTGGCATTACCATATTTAGGTCGACCAAATCTAGAAAATAAAATTCTAAATAAGGGGCTGATATCACTGATCGTACCCAAGGTAGAGCGAGCATTCCCACCCAGTGGCTTTTGGTCAATAATAATCGCCGTTGATAAATTATGGATCTCATCAACATCTGGTCGTTTATATTTGGGGAGATACAATCTTGTAAAACTATTATAGGTACTGTTAAGTTGACGTCCGGCTTCTTGAGCAATCGTATCAAAAACGATCGATGATTTACCTGATCCCGAAACACCAGTAAAAACAGTCAGTTTATTCTTTGGAATCTTTAAACTAATATTTTTTAGATTATTCTCTCGGTCATTCACTATCTCGATAAATTGCGTGTCTGTCATGTCAAACCCCCAATAATTTTAATTTTGTTCAAAAGGATATTAATCGTATCATACCGTGGTTAATATTTCGAGTAATTGAAGAATTGATTGACTATATTTAGAATAAAAAAAGAGTATCCAAAATTGGATACTCAAAAATTTACTTCATTGAATCTATAAGATAGTACTAATTACATTCCTTTATCATCCTATCGATCTCAATTAATTCATTATGATTGCGATTAAACTCCGAGAAAACCTTGGCGCGATTTAATAACCCACGTAACTCTTCATTTTTACCATTCGTATCGCAGACATTAACTGCCAATTGCAGATACAATCTAGCAATGTAGTAAGTGACATGGTTATCCGCACAAACTTTTACACCGTAGTTCAACAATGTATTTGCCGTCTCGTAATCTTTTTGATTAGAGTAATAAACCCCGCAATAGAATATTATACTGATATAGCGCCAAATTTTACTAACATCATCGATCGGCATCCCATAAATATCATTAAAGACCTTGCTAAAATAATATTCACTTTTGTCGGAATCCTTTTGTCTAGCATAAACCATTCCCATTCCGGTATACGCTAAAAAAGTAAAGATCGTCTTGCCATCAGGGTCGAGGTCGGTCAAGATCTGGTTAAAATCAAAGACAGCCTCAAAGAGATCACCGTTTTTATCAAGGATATTTAAAAACCCTTTCAAGTAGTAGTATTGCATTAAAGCGTCCTTATCATCCTTTAAAAGCTGAGCATCAATCCTTTTCATGATCTCCCAAGACTTAGTGAACTCACTTATAATCAAATTGAATTCAACTTCATTCATCGAAGTAACCAATTTTTTAGAAGCACTGTCGCTGATCCCCATGATATCATCTAAAGAAATATCCAAACGATTGCATAGCTGAATCAAAATTCTTAATGATGGTATCTGTCCGTTGTTTTCAAACTTACTCAAAGTTGCTTGGGTACAAACACCGTCACTAAGGTTTCTTTGCGATAGTCCTAATTTTTTTCTTCTATCTACAAAATACTGTATGTTCATTCGGCGAACACCTCTATATAAAATTATAATATCCTCATATCTAGAATTATATACTCATCGGTAATCGCTTACCATATTCATTTGAGTAATTTTTTAAATATACATTTTATATATCATACAGTCATATTTAATATTCCATATATATGTAAAAAGGTCATGATACAATTATTAAACATACGACAAAACATAGCTTTTGTCTTAATGCTCGAAAGTTGATCATATTTTACTATTTATTTTTTAAATCTTCGATTGAATTAATATTCTTCATATATTTTGGTACGGCCAAACCTACTTTAGCACCCTTCAAATTTGGTCCTAAATCATCAAATCGACCCTTATAGTCTTTATAGTAAAGACCGGATGTTTTGGGCAACCAAGCGCTAACTTGTGCATCAGCCGCCTTTGTAGCAATTGCAGCCCAAGTTGGCTGTTGCTCCATGGCTTGAATAGTTACCTTATACCCTTGATCACGTAATACTTGTGCGATCACATTGGTTGAAGCAATTTCAGAATCCCAAGCAACGTAAGTCATTTTTAAAGATTTCCCATGAACTTTTTTAACACCCTTAGTCCATTCATTGACTGATTCTGGATTGGCCTTGATCCACTCTTTAGCAGCCTTTTGAGGATCCATCCCATTATTTACTTTCAGCATAACTTCTGACATTTGAGCTGGTTTCCAATGGAAACGATCTAAGATCGTATATGCTTCTGGCTTATCTGATTTTAGACCTTTACGAACGATCGTATGAATACTTTCAGATTTACCAAACACATTTTTAGGATCTTTTAAGAATTTTATAGGATACTTAGTAAACATCCAATGTGGTTGCCAACCAGTAACAACAATGGGACGTTTATCTTTAATAGCTTTATCCAAAGTACTAGTCATAGCAGCAGTGGAACTAGTTTGCAATTGCCAGTTTTTATCCTCTAATCCATACGCTTTCAAAGCCTTTTGTGTTGAAGACATGATACCAGCTCCAGCATCGATCCCTGTGACCGTATAATTTATTTGCGCACCTAGTTTTTCCTTACTATTGTATGGTTTAGTCTGAGAACTACAGGCCGTGATCACTGGAATAATCAGTAATGTTACAAAGAAAAGACTTAAAAATTTTAATTTTTTCTTCAAACGATCCCTCCTATCCTCTATGATCTCTAGTTAATGATTGTGTCAATCTATCTAGGATAATTGCCAAGATAACTATAGCTAATCCAGCAGCAAAGCCACCACCAGCATCATTTCTACCAACGGCAAAATAAACTTTAGTTCCAAGTCCCATCGCACCGATCATAGAAGCAATAACAACCATCGATAGTGATAGCATCATACTTTGGTTAACTCCAGCCATCAAACTTGTTTTGGCAATTGGAAGTTCAACCTTAAATAGCTTCTGCCATTCAGTTGATCCAAAAGAATCAGCGGCCTCGATCAATTCTTCTGGAACTTCACGAATACCCATGTTTGTCATTCTAACTGTTGGAGGCATTGCAAAAATAACTGAGGCTACAATACCAGGTACCATCCCAATACCAAACAGTGCAACCGCCGGTATCAGATAAACAAAAGCTGGCATTGTCTGCATGAAATCAAGAACAGGTTTCAAAATAATTTCAGCAATGTGACTCTTAGCCATCAAAATTCCCAAAGGAATACCGATAACTAATGCGATCAAACTAGAAGTCAAAACTAATGTCAAAGTTTGTGTCATATCACGCCAGAAATCCAAATTCCAAATCAACAATAAACCTAATAATTCAAAAATCAGTAAACTCCAACGCTGATCTTTTCGATTAACATAAAATGTTAAAGCTAAGATTAAAATAATGAAGAGCCAAATTGGTATTAGATCAAAAATCCATTGAAAGGCATTATTTATTCCACCAATAAAATTGGTTATAGCATTGAAAAATCCTGTAAATTGTACCAACCAATTGACGAAACTATCGATCCAATCAGCTAATGGTAATTGTGGAATACTACTCAAATTCACTCACCTCATTTCCTGCAAGAGCACCAAGTACGGCACCACGAACAATAATTCCTTTGAGTTGTCCTTTGTCATTAGTTACGGCAAATGGAATACCTGTCTGTGAAATATCATCCATCAAACCAGAAATAGGAGTTTCTTCATTAGTAGTAGGAACATCGGTCTTAACTACCGAACGAAGATCACTACTATCATGTCTAACCAAATCAATAACATCATTGGCATCAACAATACCGACCAGTTTACGTTTGTTATCGACAACATAAGCGGTTGAAACTTCATTATTCTTCATACGTTTCAAGGTAAGTCTAGGACCGGCCTTGTCAATATTGATCGTTACAGGACGGATCATAACGTTACCAGCGGTTAGGACCTTGCTACGGTCAACATTCTCAATAAACTCTTCCACGTAATCATTGGCAGGATGTGTCAATATATCTTCTGGTGTCCCGGTTTGGATAACCTCCCCATCACGCATTATCATAATGTGATCACCAAGCTTTAATGCCTCGTTCAAATCATGACTAATAAAGATGATTGTTTTCTTCAAGCCTTCTTGAATATCCAATAACTGATCCTGCATATCTGTTCTGTTCAATGGATCAAGCGCTGAGAATGCTTCGTCCATCAAAAGTATCTGTGGATCATTAGCTAAGGCACGGGCAAGACCAACACGTTGCTGCATTCCACCAGATAGTTGATCTGGATATTCATCGTTATAACCAGTTATACCGACTTGTTCCAAAGCCTTCTGTGCTCTTTTACGACGTTCCTCTTTATCAACACCTTGAATCTCTAACCCATATTCAGCATTTTCCATAATGGTCCTATTAGGTAATAATCCAAAATTTTGAAAAACCATACTCATTTTCTTACGGCGAACTTCTCGAAGGGTCTTCTTATCCATCCCCATTAGATTCTCACCATCAATTAATACTTCACCATCAGTTGGTTCGATCAAACGGTTGATCATACGAACTAATGTAGATTTACCACTACCTGAAAGTCCCATGATAACGAAAATTTCACCATCTTCAATTTCAAAGTTGGCTTGATCCACTCCCACGGTGGCTCCAGTTTCTTTCAGAATTTCCGATTTAGATTTACCTTGCTTGATAAGCTCCTTGGCACGACCAACATGCTTACCAAAAATCTTAGTTAAATTCTTAACTTCAACTTTCTTACTCATTAAATCCTTCTTCCCTATTCTGTTATATACCGTTATGAATAAAATTAGCCCTCAATAATGAGAGCTATTTGGTCATAATCTTGTTCATTTAAAACTCAAAACAAGTTTCATAAGTTATTATTCTATGTAATAAAATTGCTATTATCTATAAGTTATAAATAATAGCAGCACAATATCACGATAACAAATATGAATTTCTTTTGCAAATATTAGATATTATATAAACTAAATAAAGCGATTCCCATCAAATGATGAAAACCGCTTTATTTATTATTGGAGTACCTTTTCTAATGCCTTAGAAAATTCTTCAGCATTTCCGACAAAGTAATAATCAGAATACTCAAAAATTGGAGCATCTTTATCAGTATTGGCGGATACAATAGTTTTGGCATTAGAAATGCCAGCTGTATATTGAACCGCTCCGGAAATTCCTAGATTTATCAAAATATCTGGTGAAACACTCTGACCACTCTGACCTATCTGATCATTAATATTGAACTCTTCAAGATCAGTCAATGGGCGAGTAACTCCGATCACCGCATGTAATTTATCAGCTAATCTCTTCGCATTTGTTAAGTTTTCTTCGGTTTTGTCACCACGACCTACAGCAACGATACGTTTTGCATCATTAATACTTTCTGCGTTCTCCTGTGGCAAAGTCTTACTTGAGATCGTCAGTTGCCGATCAGAAATAACTTTTAAATTAGTAATATTAATTACCTTAAGCATTGGATTATTTAATTTTTTAGCTTCAAAAACATTTGAACGAACCGTTGCCATTTGTGGACGATGGTTAGGTACTACAATTTCACACATAATATTGTCACCGTATGAAGGTTTTGTTTGTATCAACGTATTATCATCTTCAAAATGGAGATCTAAACAATCAGCTGTCAAACCTGTTCTCAATCTGGCTTGTAGTCTGGGTGCAAGTGAACGACCAACTACTGTTGCAGCAAAAACGAAACTATTAGGACGACCAGTTTTTTCTATTAAAGTATCTAAAGCATTCGTCATCTCTAAATCATTACCTTGAGCAAGTTGATCATTTTTAATGATAATGATCTTGTCAGGGCCATATTCTTTAATTTCATCTTCTAAATTTTCAGAAGTACTCTCAATGAGGACCACCGTAACAGGTAAATTACTAATTTGATTCATTTTAGTAATTAATTGGTAAGTTATCGGATTAACTTTATTTAAATCTACTTCAGCAAAAATCCAATTTTCTTTTAACAATTCCATTTATTTGTCCTCCATTAAGATATTTTTCTCTTTTAAGATCTTAACTAATTCATCGGCAGCATCCTGAGGATTGTCAGCCAACTTATGATTATCTTTTGCGACGGCCTTAGGGGAAGAGATACTCCTAACAATTGAAGGAGATCCGGCTTGACCGACACGGTCGTCATCAAGATTCAAGTCAGTAGCATGCCATGTTATAACTGGCTTTTCAAAACTCTTAGTAATTTCTACTACATTTACGTATTTGGGATCATTAGCTTGGTCTGTAACAGTCAACAATAATGGTAATTTAGCGGTAATATCTTGCTCGACCGTTTCAAGATAGCGTTTAATATGAAGAGCTCCGTCGGCAATATCTATCTTACTAGCATAGGTAACTTGTGAAATATCTAAAAACTCTGCAACAATTGGACCCATTTGACCAGTGTCAGCATCAACCGATTGTTGTCCCAGAATAACTAGATCTACGTCATTTATTTTTTGAATGGCTTTACTCAAAACATAGCCAGTTGCCAAAGTGTCAGCACCCGCAAAAGCACGATCAGATAAAAGTACAGCTGAATCTGCACCTAGTGCTAGAGCTTCTTGCAATGAAACTACAAAGTCATCTGGACCCATAGTCATGACAATAACTTCTGCATTAGTTTTAGCCTTTATTTCAAAAGCAGCTTCCAAAGCGTGACGGTCATATTGATTGATCACACCATTAATGCCGCGACGGTCAATATTTTTAGTCTTCTCATTTATTTTAACGTTAGTTGTTTCTGGTACTTGTTTGATTCCTACGACTATTTTCATAATATCCTCCTAAGCGCGACTTTCTGCTTCTTTTAGTGCAATTGCGGTTCTCATTTTCTCAACAGTTCCTTCAGCAATCTCCATTGCACGAGCATCTCTGATCAAATGTTCAATTGGATAATCCAAGCTGTATCCATATCCTCCAAGAATCTGTAATGAATCATCTCCAGCCTTAACGGCACTTCTTGATCCATACGCCTTAGCCATTGCAGCTTCCTCTTCATAATCTTGACCATGATCTTTCATCCAAGCGGCTTTTTGATAAAGTAATTTCGTTGTTTCTTTTGAGATGGCGATGTCAGCAACTTTTCTTTGAATACCCTGCATTTGAATAATTGGTGTATCGATAGCCTTTCGATGAGTGGCATAATCAGTAACTAGGTCAAGTTCATGTTCCATTATCCCAGTTAAAACGGCTCCCATTAATACACGAGCGTCATCATGAGCACTATCACCAATCTCTTTTCCCATACCAACTTTTCCGAGTAAGTGGGAATCGTCAACTTCGATATTATTCATAACGATTTCGCCAACTGGAACACCCGTCAGTCCTAGGAAATTCTCTTGTTTACCATATTCAAAGCCTTCCATTTCATTATCAACTACAAAAATTGACAATTCAGTTGGGGCTGTTTTGACTAGTACACAATAAATTTCAGCCAAACCACCGTTAGTGATCATAATTTTATCACCATTGATGATCCATTTATCTCCGTGCTTTTCAGCATGTGAATTAATTCCCATCGGATTGGATCCACCACTTGGTTCTGTCATCGAAAAGGCTACGATACGATTTTTAGCCTGTGGCAAGTATTCATTTTTTAACTCATCATTACCATATTTCACAATCTGGTCGATCGACTTAAAATGGCCCTCTAAAGTAACGGCCAAACTAGCGTTACCTTTAGCGATCTCATTAATTACTTTAGCAGTTGTACGTCCATCAAAACCGGCACCACCATATTCTTTGGGCAACATCAGACTCAAAAAATCATTTTGTCTAACTTTTGCTAATAGGTCATTCACGTAAGAACGTGTGTGATCTATTTCCATATCATATGGAGCCACTTCATTTTTTACGAATGATTTAACCATTCTTAGCAAAATTTCCTGGCTGATTGTTTTTTGGTCCATAGTAACTCTCCTTTTTGTTAATTTTTTCACATATATAGGTAAAAAAATATTTGTTTTCCTTAATGGTTTCTGAATTCCACTTTATGGAGTTCATCATATAACATATATTATCAAAAGTAAATAAAAATAATATATTATTCTATATTCTTAAAATATATCGCAGAGAACACTAAAAAGGCCTCCAAAATTTTTTGGAGGTCTCGGATACATTGCTTGAGGGGAAACACAGTATCCAGTTATTGCGGGCTTTACTTCCCTCACCTGCCAGGTTTGGGAAGTTTAAAACTTCGTATTATTGGCCCATGTATCCGTCAAGAAATAATTATTCATTTGATAGTTTGTCTGACTTGGATCAGCATTTTTATCTTTATAGAAGTTCTTCAAATGTTTATCCAGCATTAGCCAACCACGCCATCCCATATGAATAGTATCTTCAGCAATGTAGTTTTGATTTTTAACATCAGTTAAATCAACGATGTCTTTGAATCCTTGTGATTTCAATTGATAAGTTATCTTCTTATCAAAGTTGATCAAAGCACTTTTTGGCATTCCAGTATATTTGACCCACTTTGGGTTAACTGGTTGAATGACAAACATTACCTGAACATGGTTTTGTTTGAACATATACAACAGAGCCTGAAAGTCATTATATTCCGGAGAATGCAGATAATCAGCATGAGTATGTGAATCCTTAAATGTGTACATCCGCTTCATCAATTGTCTCTTATAAAATGAATCACCGATCTGCAAATCATTCTCATGTGAATGTTTCTTAGCCATTTTAGCCGCTAATTTGTTTAACTTCTTATAATCATATTCATCAGGTAATTTTGCGGCTGCATTATTAATTTTCTTTTGATGATCATTTAAGAAGGCCGTTCCAAACAAATTATCTTGGCTTTGGAGACTACTTCTAGTGAAATGTTCGATGTAGAATCGTTGTACTTTAGTTATCTTTTGACCGTTTGCAATTCTTTGAAGGGCTTGATTTTCAATCGGTCCTTCTTTAATGCCTAAGTCAATTGCACGACGGGCAACATACTCATTCATTTCTTTATTTCCATGATTAGCATTCAAAATAAATCCACTTAATTGCATTGGTGATAGGAAATATTTAAAAGCATCGTTTCTAATTCCCTTTTTGGTGAACCACTGCGGTGAAATTATAAATACTGCCTTTTTATCTTTCAAATTAGTCATTCCATTAACATTGAACGCTTGTGTGAGCGATGCTGTTCCAGGATTACCCAATAAGAAAGGCTTATTTTTCCAGTGATACTTTTGTGCCATGGAAGATGGATGGAATGGATCCATTCTGGAAAGTTCAGATGATCCAATAATAGGAATGTAGTTTTCATTTTCAGCCGCATTCTTTACATCCTCTCCCTTTAAAACTCTAATATCTAGAGAGGTAGACGCCTGATCGATTTTTGTCGGTGTGATTGTCTTAAATTTGATCGGTGTCCATAAAAGCAATAACAGGGCGACAGCTGCAACTATTACAGGTCCAAAAGTCATCCACAACTTTTTTTTCATAGTTTATTCCAATTCTGCTACACGTGCAGAAATTTTGTTAACAGTTGACCATTGTGAACGATCAAACTCTGATACGGGAACTTGAATACCGAATTCATCCTGTAATGTTACAAGTACTTCGACCGTTGCCATTGAGTCTAAAATCCCATCAGCAAATAGATCTTCATCTGGGTTGCTGCCGACATTATCTAATCCTGTTACATCTTGTAAAATACTGATAATTTTTTCTTCTTTTGTGTCCATAATTGTTCTCCTTATTAGAACCATAATTTATCTAGAAATCCTGAGAAAATCAGAAAACTGAAGCAAACTACGTGGAAAGTTAAAACGATTGCGAATGCTTTAGTAAATTTATTACTTGGAATCTGTTTACGATGCTTCTTTTTATACCTTAACCAAGCATCATTTGTGATCATGGCTGTAGCGTGGAAGATACCATAAACGATGTAATACCAAGTCTCCCCATGCCAGAATCCCATAATCAGAAACAATGTGATATAGCCGATATTGGCCATTGTTATTCTACTTTTGATCAATTTTTTCTTCATCATGAAAAACATCAAACGCATATAGATAAAATCTCTGAACCAGAAGGATAAAGTGATATGCCATCTATTCCAGAAATCTTTGATATTAACTGACTGGAATGGACGCTTGAAGTTCATCGGTGTATTAACACCCATGAAGTTACTGATTGCGACAGCAAAAAGTGAGTATCCTGCAAAGTCAAAGAATAAATACATACTATAAACGTACATGTAGGCTACTAAGGCCCAAGACAATCCTAATGGCGTCTCGCCTCGATATGACAGTGCCAAAATTGAAACTTTTGGCAATAATAACGTACCGAAGAAGTAACCAATAATAAATTTATAGACTAACCCTAGCATCAACTTATTGGTTCCGCCTTTTAGCATCTCCATATATTTATCACGACTAGGAATATTTAAAACATCTTTTTGAAAACGTGGAAATCGATCAATTGGTCCTGAAGAAATTGTTGGGAAGAAGAGAATAAATCTCAGAAAATCAGTTACCTTAATTTCTTTTATGGCCCCATCACGAATTTCCATAATCATCTCAACCGACTTAAAGGTTAAATAACTGATACCTAAAAAGCCAAATAATGAGATTGTGGCGTTCTTTAATAATGGATCTAATTTTACAAAGACTAAAGGAACGATTGCTAGAATAACTGCGGAAGTAAAAATCCAGAAGCTATTCTTATTATTTTCATTCCTGCGATATTTCAGATACGAGAATATGATCAACATTTCAAACAAAATATAGAAAATCAGTGAAACACCTTGTAATGACTTATCTCCGAAGAAGGTAATCGACAAAATAATTAATGTTGCAATGGATTCATACCATCTGAAACGCTTGCCGAAAAATAATCCGACCATGATAGGAAGAAGTAATACGGTCAGATAAATGAAATAGGCTGGGCTGCTATACGGTGTAATGTTATGCATTAACTTTGCCCATTAGAGCCTTACGGTCAATTTTTCCATTACTACTGATCGGTAAGGTTTCAACAAATTCCAACACGTTAGGAATCATGTAATCCATTGTTGTCTTCTTCAATTCGTCTTTTATCTGGAGATTCAGCTGTTGTTGGTCGAGTTCTTTAAACTCATTCTCTAAAACAATGTGAGCAATGATCTTGCTGACTTGTTTCTTATTATTATAAAGTGGCACAGTACAAGACTGCTTAACTTGCGAAAGATTTCCTAATAAGGAATCGATCTCTTCAAGTTCGATCCGATAACCGTGCATCTTAATTTGAAAATCAGTTCGGCCTTTGTAAAAAAGCATTCCATCAGTAGATTCACTGACCATGTCGCCTGTATGATAGTAAATTCTATCTTCAACTTCCTCAAAGGCACGTGATGTTTGTTGTGGATTGTTTAGGTATCCTTTAGACACATCTGGTCCACTTACAAGCAGTTCACCAGTTTGATAACCATTAGGTTCATTAACAGCATTGTCTAAAAAATGATGCATATTATTTTTTAAATAACCAATTGGTAAACGATCGTATTTAACTAGAACTTCTGGAGTGATTTGAACCGAAGTTATTGCAACCGTATTTTCAGTTGGACCGTATGTGTTATAAAGTTTTGCCTTAGGAAATCTTTTAAGTAATTTTTGAGCCGTGGCATGAGTTAATTCTTCACCACAGAAAATAAATTTATGAAGATTTTGAACGTGTTCATGATTAAAGTTTCTAAACAAGAGACACATTTCAAAAAATGATGGTGTAGATACCCAAGTATCAAAATTAGAATTTAAAATGGCACTTTCCAGTTTTCCAAAATTCTTTGTTGTATCTTTGTCGACTATATCTAAAGTCGAACCACTCACTAACCCTGGATAAATGTCAAAAACAGATAGGTCAAATGAGAACGGTGCTTGCAGAAGTAACTCATGATTATTATCATAATCAAACTCTGAACAAGCCCAGTCAACAAAGTCGAGTAAATTATGAGTAGTGATTTGAACACCTTTAGGAGTACCAGTAGTTCCAGAAGTAAAGATGATATAAAAATTATCTTCATCGCCAACACTTAAAGCAGAGTCATAAATATTGTTATCAGAGTTCAATGCCTCTTTGATTTCCGCTTTTGAAACTATTGGTGTATCAATATTAAAGTCATCAACTTCACTAAAATTCAGAACTAACGCTGGTTTTGCAACTGAATTAATTTGAATGATTCTCGATGGATCAGAGGCGTCGTCAACAGGAATGTATGGATGTCCAGCCTTAATGGCACCCAGGAACATTACTAACATTTCAAACTGTTGGCCACCAAAGATTATGATAGGACTTTTCTTTGGAAGAAATTTACCTTGCAATAAGCTGGCAATTCGATCTGATTCTTGAATTAATTCTTGATACGTTTTTTGTTCTGAGCCGTTTTTATAACAGATCTTCTTTGGATCTCTCACCGCGGCTTCAGTAATTCTTTCAATTACTTCATTCATGTGTTTCCCCTTCTTTCTCGCTAGAACTCGTTATAAATAAACTTGGCGCTACCGACCCCGCTATATCCATAGATATACAAAAGCACTATGAAAATTACGAAAAAGGTAACCGTTTTGATAACGAACATCGTAGCCGGTTTTTTTAAAAAAATAAATAAATTATTTTTCATAATCTACACCTCTTGGGAGAATCTCTTTCGTGAAACTATCTACCATTCAAAAAAACATACAGTGTTAAATCAAAGCAATTAATACAATCTAATAGCGATTAATATTTATTTACTTGATTTATAATCATTATAATAAAAAGGCCTCTTATAAAAGAGGCCTTTTTTGTAAACGAAATTTGCGATTTTTGACGCATTCTTAGCCTCTCTAGGGATTTTATCGTTATTTGTTTAAACAAATAACTTAATATTTTTATTATTGAGGTAAATCTACTACTGCCTCATTTTATTCAGATACTAAATCCCCAGTTCAACATTAAACAGAATACTTACTGTTAATTTGTATTAGTTTCGTCGTGTCATAAACCAATATTCATATTTACTGAAATATTCCCCAGTCTAATGACTTCGACAAATTCAATTTTATCTTATTATTTCCCGGTTTCAAGCTAATTGACAATATGGCAACTTTTCAATTTCACTATTTTCAATATTTTTGATGCTTTTTCAGTAAAAGTGATTTATTCCTAATTGCTATTTACTCAGCCTCCCATCCAATTATTATTGTTATCCTATTTGACAAAATGGTAACTGCAAAAAATTGATTTAAACAAAAAAAAGAGGACACGTTTTCCGTCCGTGTCCTCATATGTAGAAAGCAACTTATGCAAATTTATTAATCTTTAGGAATTACTACACCCTTTTTAAGGATCAAGTTCCCGTATAGAGCAGTTTCACCGGTTTGAATAATTGCAAAGCATCCCTTGGAATACTTGTAAAAGTTTTGTCTTTCAATAGTTTTAATATTATATTTTGGAAAGGCGTCTCCGATATCCTTCTTGTATGTGTCCCAAATATCTGGACGAGGATCCCCTTCGACTGTTTCCATTAGAATGGCTTGATAGTCTGAATATGTATCAAGTGGCATCAACTTGAGGATTCCTTCCAATAGCGTTGGAACTCCTAAACCATCGGCACGAATAACACGATCGTTATTTGTCAAAGCAGGATAATTTCCATCAGCTAAGAGGATCTCATCTCCATGTCCCATTTCCATAAGACACTTAACTAGTTCTGGAGATAATTCCTTAGGAATATTGTTTAACATATTTTAAGCCTCCTTTTGTTCCCAATAAGATTCAATTTCTTCCAATGACTTACCTTTTGTCTCAAGGACATATTTATGAATGTACCAAACGGCAAACAGTGATAAGGCAGCGAAGAAGTAGAAAATATTAATTCCGATTGCTTCCAAAATGATAGGGAAAACTAATGAGAATAAGGCGTTGAATAAGTATTGTGTAAAGGTAATAACACCCATTCCTAGGGCTCTAGCCTTTAAAGGAAGAATTTCTGGAACGTATGACCAGAAAACAGGTCCTAAACCAAAACCGAACATAAATACATATAGGAAGATCGAAATAACAGCGATGGTAGCATTATTTGACCAAATACACATGGCAATGGCAGGTAACACTTGACCACCTAAACTAATTTCAAGTAATTTTTTACGACCTAAACGGTCAATAAATGGTAATGATACAAAAGTAGAGATAACTAAGGCTGCACCAACACCGAAGTCAGCAATAATACTTGCATGTGCTAATCCTAAGTTATGGAAAATCTCTGGTGCGTAATAAACAGCAGCGTTAATACCTGTGAATACTTGGAAAGCTGTTAGTACGAATAACAAAGTTAGAACTGGTCTAAACTTACCGAATAACTCACCCAATCCAGCTTCTTTAGTCTTTAAGCTGTTTTGAACATCAGTAATTTCATCTTCAACTTCTTTGTCTGTAACACGAACCTTCTTAAGAACCCTTCTAGCTTTATCAATTTGTCCATCTCTGATAAGCCAACGTGGACTTTGGGGACTGCATATCATACCAACTGTGAAAATAACGGCTGGAACTACTCCAAGTCCTAATGTCCAACGCCAAGCGTTATTTGCCAAATTATAGGCACCAACACCATATGCACCTAAGATACCGATGTTAACACTCAATTGGTAAAGTGATGACATTAAACCACGAATATTTTTAGGAGCTAATTCTGATAAATAAATCAATCCATACATATTGGCGATACCTGCGGCAACACCAAGTACCAATCTAGCAAACATTAAGAATGCTGTTGATCCAGCCAGTGCCGACATAATACTACCAATAATAAAGATGATACCTCCGACGATCAAAACATTACGCCGTTCAATTTTCTTTTCAAGAGCTGTAAAGACAACGATTGATGGTAAAGCACCGAATAGAAGGAAACTTACAACCAAGCCTTTTTCTGCGGCGTTCAAACCGAATGCACTAGTAATCGATGGAAGTGCCAATGAGATAGCACCTGAATCGTAACCATAAAGTAATCCGGCAAATCCGCCTAAGATAGCAAAGACATAAACTATGGGTGCAGTTTTCATCTTCTTTTCTGTATCTTGGACTTCTTCCATGATTTGACCCCCCTAAATAGCAATTTCTTTCTTCAAAATTTTTGTAAAACCGTCGATTCGATTATTCAATTCATCTGAATCCATAGCTTGTGGGGTTATTACTCTAGTGTCAAAAGAACTTTTAACAATACTTAAACGCTCAGCATCGTCTTTGAAGTATCCAAGTGCCTTATATTGAGCTAGTACATTACCTGTAACACTGGCCTCAGTTGGTCCTGTTTGAATTTCTTTCTTACAGAAGTTAGCCGTTAATTGTACAAGTAATCTATTTTTGATCCCACCTCCAAACATATAAATTCGTTTAATTTCTTCATTAGTAATATTTTCAAGATTATTGATCGTATCACGATAACTTAAAGCTAAACTTTCAAATACTATTTGTAGCAATTCACCACGTGAATTTGGAAGTTTTTGATCAGTTTCTTTCAAGAATTTAACAATTTTTTCTTCCATATTACTTGGAGTGGCAAATAATGGATCATTTGGATTTATATAACTACCGATATGTTCAGCACTTTCAGCTTCGTCAACCATCTTACTGAACTCAACCATTTCACCTTCGAATGACCATTCTTTTTGAAGCTCCTGAACTATCCAAAGTCCAGTGATGTTTTGGAGTAGACGATTTCCACCGTCAAAGCATCCCTCATTAGTTAAACCAGCTTCAAAGGCTTGTTCAGTTACAACTGGTTTATCAGTCTGTTGGCCAACGATCGACCAAGTACCACAACTGATAAAGGCAACATTTTTAGCTTCTTGACTTGAAATAGGCAATGAGTAAACTGCAGCGCCAGTATCGTGTCCAATTCCATTGATAATTTTAATGTCAGAATCCAAATGTACTTCTTTGGCAATATCCGGCAATACATTACCTAGAACATGTCCACCACGTTGTATATCTCCGAACCATTCTTTCTTAAATCCTAAACGGTTAAAGACATCATCGCTTAATTCCCGATTGACTCCATCTAGGAGTCCACTTGTTGAAGCAATTGTAAATTCATTAGACTTAACTCCGCTGAAGAAGTATTCTACCAAGTTCGGCATGAACATGATATTTGCAACTTCATCTTTTAGATATGGATGTAAATTCATATCAGCGAATAATTGGAAGTTAGAATTAATTAAATTAGGTTGTACACCAGTTAAAGCAAACAATTCTTTAGGCGTAAGTTTTTCATAAAGTTTATTTTCAAACTCTTCCGTTCGCGTATCACGATAACTATGAGGAGTTAAAAGCATCTTCCCATCATGACCTACTAATCCATAATCGACACCCCAAGTATCAACACTTAAACTATCGATTTTTTTTAGATCACGCTGAGCGATCATCAAGCCGTATTTGATTTCTTGGAATATTTTTAAATAATCCCAATATAGTGAATCGGTCAATTCTATCGGTTGATTAGAAAAACGGAACTGTTCTTTCAGTTCCATTTTTCCATCTTCTAAAGATGCTGAAATTATTCTTCCTGAACTTGCACCTAAATCAACCGCGATTACATTTCGTTTCATTAGATACACATCCATTCATATTAGTCGTATAGTGGTCCAAATGCTTTACATGCATTAAAATCAGCAGCTTCAAGGTTAGCTGTACCAAGTGAAGCCCATGAACGTGGTCTGAAGATCTTGTCTTCGTCAACGTTATGCATATTGACTGGTATACGTAGAACAGATGCTAATGTGATAAGGTCGGCACCAATATGACCATAACTAATTGCACCGTGGTTTGCACCCCAGTTGTTCATTACGTCATATACTGACTTGAATGCGCCTTTACCAGTTAGTTTTGGAACGAAGAATGTTGAAGGCCAGCCCGGATCAGTACGTTTGTTGACAGCGTCAAAGACGTTTTCTGGTAAATCAACAGCATATCCTTCAGCAATTTGTAGTTCTGGTCCAACACCCTTAACAAGGTTGATACGTGACATTGTTACAGGCATACCTTCTGGTCCACCTTTTGTAACATAGTTACTTGAGAAACCACCGCCACGGAAGTAGCCGATATTTGCAGGGATCCAGCGTGTATCTTTAAGGTTTGCTTTAGCTTCGTCTTCTTCTAGGTCATAGAATGGTTTGATAGCTGGTTTGCCATCGATCTTTTCATCACCTGTAGCATCAAGTGTTTGAGCACCTGAGTTTGATAGATGTAAGAATCCATCTTTAGCGACACCTGTTAATTTAGTTCCTGTAACTCTTTCAACGGCGTCTGCACTCCAAAATGTACGTACATCAGCAAAAATTTGAGGTGTATTTGTCAATAAGTAGTTGAATAACATTGATGTACCATTCAAACTATCATTTTCAGTAGCAAATACGTGTGGTGCGTGAATTCCATTCCAGTCATATTGTGAATTCATCATTGTTTCCATGTAGTCACCATTAGGGAAGTGATCAGTCCATTGACGTTGGCCTTGGAATCCAGCAGCAATTGCGTAGTGTCCTTCTGACTCTTCTTTGTAACCTAACTCTTCAAGAGTTGTGTTACCATCCATCAAGTCTTTGGCAATCATGTACATCTTGACACATTTTTCTAGTTGAGCTTCTTTTTCTTCATCAGTAAATTTATTAGGATCGTCTTCGTTATATACATCTGGTCCAACTGGTGTATATTCTTTAGCCCATGCAAGAGCCTTCTTGAATTCTTCTGGATCGTAGATCTTTTCGTCCCAACGACGAACGATTTCTGACATATCTACGTATTCATTACGCATACCTAAGTAGTCTTGGAAGAAATCAGCATCTGTGATTGATCCACCAATACCCATGGCAACATTACCAATTGATAGGTAAGCTTTATTGTGCATAATACCTGTAGCGAAAGCAGCTTTAGCAAAGCGAATGATCTTTTCTTTGACGTCGTCAGGAATTGACTTGTCATCTGCATCTTGTACATCTTTACCATAAATACCGAATGCTGGAATACCCTTTTGAGTATGTGCAGCAAGAACCGCAGCTAGGTAAACAGCACCTGGACGTTCTGTACCATTAAAGCCCCAAATAGCATGAGGTAAGTTCTTGGACATGTCCATTGTTTCACTACCGTAGCACCAGCAAGGTGTAACAGTTAAAGTACCACAAACATTTTCTTTATCGAATTTTGCTTTTGCCATAGCGGCTTCACGTACGCCACCAATTGTTGTATCGGCAATAACAGTTTTAACAGGAGTTCCATCTGGATATTTCAATGTGCTTTCAATCAACTTAGCAGCTGATTTAGCCATTTCCATTGTCTGATCTTCAAGTGATTCACGAATACCACGTCTACGGCCATCAATCGTAGGACGGATACCCAATTTAGGAAATTCAGTTTTTAACATAATGTAAACCCTCCAATTTTTGTGTTTGTACTTCATCCACGCCTAGAGTATAAAGCGCTTACACCACATCAATCAATGAGTTCCAACACTTTTGAATAAAGTGCACAAATTACTCAGATAAGCTGTTCATTTTTTGAACATATTTTAACACCTTATCCATACTAGTTCATTTTTCTAATAGACAATCTCTACATTTTGATCTTCGACCGATTGTATGAATTCCTCCGGTGGACATTTGTCAGTTACTATCACGTCGATATCTTCATGCCCACACAATCTATAGTAGTCGACGCGGTCTATTTTAGTATGGTCACATAATAAGATCGTCTTTTCAGCCTGAGCTAACATTTGTGACTTAACGGCTGACTGTTCATCACTAGCCATATAAACTCCATTTTTATCGACCCCGGCACAAGAGATGATCGCGATGTCAGCATGAAATCCTTCCATAAATTTTCTAGCAGAATCCCCTACTATGGAACCCGAAAATGGACGTAATCTTCCGCTAGCAATAAAAGTTTTGATTTTAGGATTGCCATTAAGGCTCATAGCTAAATGCAATCCATTAGTAATGACGACCAGATTATTTCGTTTGCTTAAATAAGGCTCTAAATAGGAAGCAGTTGTACTGGAGTCAATTATTAGTGCCTGATTATTGCCTATAAAAGTATCGCAAACACTAGCAATATATTTTTTATCGGATAGATTTTCTCCGACACGTACTTGATAACCAAATTCAACATTGTTATCACTAACTAATTCAACTTGTCCAAAATTTCTAGTGATCTTATGTTCGCCTTCTAGAACGATCAAATCACGTCGCAAAGTAGAACGGCTCTCATAAGTAAGATCCTCAAGGATTTTCATATCTACAATTTTCTTTTTACTCATTATTTCCATTATTTTATCTAACCGCTCTTTTCGATACATATCTAAACTCCTCCAAACTCTGAACTTTTTTGAACACCTGTGAACTGTATTACGGTTACCATCTGAACTTTATTCAATCTCTTTAACCAATGACTCTATTCTACTCCAGCAGGCTATAATGAGCACTGACATCAAGTATTGTATTTTATCCATATAAAATAATATTTCATTAGAAGGAGTCTTTTATTATGAAAATGATGTTTCAAACAGAACGTGAGGACCTAGCTCACACAGTTCGTAAGATGTTCGATAGAAAAGATACGAATATTGCCGGTGGTAACATGTCAGTTAAAGTCTTTGACCAAAACGACCACCCCTACATCTTAATGACACCAACATTTATGTCAGAAACATACTTTGCTGAATTACATGCTGCACAAATCATGGTCATTGATGCCGAGACTTATGAAAAAATCGACGGTGTCGGTGATGTAACTAGAGAAGTTAATATGCATGAAGAAGCCTATACAGCACATCCTGGAATCCGTTGTGTCTACCACTCACACGCTCCTAAAGCAATGTTCTGGGCAACTTCCGGAATGGATATGCCAAATGTTACTGAAGTAACACGTGAATTAGGTGAGATCAAATGTCTACCATTCGCACCAGCATGTACACAAGAATTAGCCGATACAGTACACAATGCTTTGACAAAGATCGGTGACAAAGCTATGGAAAATGTTTTCCTATTAAACAGTCACGGAATCTTAGTTACGGCTACTGACTTGCACGTTGCTACAAGAATCATGGAAACACTAGAATGGAATGCTGAAATTGCTTATCAACAAACAATCTTTATCAAGTTAGGCATCCTTCCTGATTATCAATCATGTGGTAAGAATTATAAGGAACCAATGCCAAAAGGTGCTCTACCTGGAATAGCTATGCCACAGATCAACAAGGTTGCTATGGAACATCCATTCCCTGAGCATATCCAAAGACCAGATGAAGATAAATATTAGTTAACTATCCTGTGCGGCTGATCTCTGCCACCTTAGAGTATATAGAATAAATAAATTTATGATCCTTTTGTAGTTGTTGAATGAAATAATTCATTTAACATCTATAGAAGGATTTTTTGTTTAGAAATCACCAATTATATAAGGTAAAATATCGATCACCAAATCTTAAACATAGACAAGATGAACTGTGACAAAACACATTTAGAACTAATTTCATGACAAGTAACAAGTAAAAAAAGAAAAGATCATAATGATCTTCTCTTCATTGGTCTAATCGCTTATAAGTCTGATTGACAAAATAAGGACAATATTTAAACTCTTTTATCCTATATATTTCATAATTATAATCTTCTAAAACCTCATAAATAGGCATTTATTAAAAAATCCCATTTTTTGAAAGAATCTCTTTCAAAAAATGGGATATATAAAATGACTTATGGTTGTATAGTAATAACTGTAATAGATGTTAACCCTCGAAATAAAAAAGTAACGTACACACACATTTAACAAGTAACATAAAAGCCCACTGACCACACATCAGCAGGCTTCCCACACACATAACACACACATTTAAGTATATTACGAAATTGAAGATGTAACTTTTTGTTCAATGACATCGTACATTGAAACATAAGCATCTGTAGAAATACGTACATAAGGTATTCCAGATTGGCTAGTGATAACTGAATCTGAGTACCATGAACTTCCAGGAGTAACAGATAAGTCATCTCTCTCTTCGAAGTTATGATTATAAATAGGAACTGAGTGATCTGAGGCTACTTTGATAACCTCAGGTCTTTTTTTGTATAAATAACTATCATCTGAGCTTAAATATGCTCCTGTAGAAACTTCATAGTAATCTTTACCATTGATATTAGTGACATTACCGACAGCCCACGTACTGTTAGCCGGTAAAGCTACGTCAATGTTATCACCGGAATCATCATATAATGTTGCTTGATTTGATGAAACTTCTGCGGTGTAATTTTTAGCGGTAACTGAACCAGCCTCCGCTGTTGTTGCTGTTGCAAATGCTGATCCGATTCCCAAAACGGACGCAGCTATAAATAGCATAGATGATTTTTTCATGTTTGTACCCTCGACTTTATATTTAAATTACGTATAACGTACACAGAATAACCACACATTATTCTGCACACACAAGAGATCGACCACACACGTAAATCTCTTTTCAACGTTTATATTACACACCCTAGAAGTAAAACACAACGAAAAAATTCACTTTTCGTAAGACACTCTTACGAAAAGTGAAATAAATCGTACACATTATTGTGATATGGGCATTTTTGGGTTTTCTCAAAAAGTATTAATTTTTTTATATAAATCTAAATAAAAGAGCAACTCAGTCAAAAAACGGCTGAATTGCTCTTTTTTATTACCAACTTGCTTTTTTAACACCTGGAATTTGACCAGCATGTGCTAATGAGCGGAAATTCAAACGAGACATTTTAAATTTGCTCATATATCCTCTTGGCCTGCCATCGATTAAATCACGCGAACGTAATCTTGTCGGTGAAGCATCCCTAGGAAGTTTACTTAGCTCTTCATAATTTCCAGAAGCTTTTAATTCTTGACGTAAATCGGCATACTTAGCGACTGTTTCTTGTAGTCGTTTTTCACGCTCGATTTTTGCTTTTTTTGCCATATCTATCTACCTATTCCTCTATATTTTATGAGGAAGTCTCGCTAATTAATTCTCGAATCATGTATGACAATAGCAAAACCATAATAATATAGCAAGTAATTTATCCTATTCGATTTCATATCTCAAAACGGTTTTTAATTTATCAGATGAAACCCTTCTGGCATCTGATAAGTATATTTCACGATGAATCATAGAAATTCTTGTTTTACCTAGTTTTGCACATTCCCGATCCATCATTTCAAAACTATCTAGCTCATCGTCGTATCTTCCAATATGTAATATTTCCATAACTTGATTTGCAGGATAAGTTTTTTGTTCTAATTCATCCATTAATGGATGATATTTTTTCTCTTTAACATTTTTTATAGCATTTTGAACAACTTCTTCTGGTACAAAATCAGGAATACGCATCATAATATCGTAAACAAATTCATTTTTATCCAAATGATCCAATTTTTGACCAGCATCGGTCAGTGACCAGACTCCTTCTAAAGGAAAAACGACATAATCGTCAAACTCAACTTCTTTATCATGGCAATATTTACGATAAACTGCTTTTATACCATAAGAAATAGGATAAAGAACTTCTATGCGTTCTTTAAATTCAGGACCATTAGGATCCCCTACGCCCTTTAAGAAAATAAATTTTTGTTTAGGAATCTCTAAAGCTATCGGTTTTTGCTTAGGTAAATAAAATTGTTTTTCTTGTTTACGCCATTCGTATTTCATACTTTCCCCCTAGTAATATTGGAACCCTAACATTGAGAAATTGTTAGGTACATAGCGAGTTTCCGTATATTCAAACAGGCTTCCAGCATCAGTATACACAAATTTTGTTAATGAACCGACACAATTCAAGTTACCTAACTCCAAAACTTCTTTGTCTCTTTGATCAGCTGAAACTACTGAAGAAAGCGAATGCTGAGCAGCAACCTTGAATAATTCATTATCGCGAATATATTGGTAGACTGAACCTTGCGCATCTTCTCTTGTAAATCCACCCAACACATCTGATCTAAAATAACTGTGATCAATTGCCAGTCCTTTTCCATTAAATAAACGTAACCTTTCCAGGTAGAATGCTTTATCATGAACATTAAATGAAGTTATGTTAGCAATTTCTTTGTCAACTTCAACTTCTTTAAAATTTAAAACATCTGTATCTAGCTCTTGAATGAACTTATTTTGTGGAAATGAACGTAATCCTTGAAATCCTTCAGAATTATTAGCTGAGAAAACTACTCTATCGCTGTGAACTGGTTCTAAAACTACAACTCCGCGTCCCTTTACCGCATAAACAAGTCCCTCTTCTTGCAGCTGCTTTAAAGCACGTCGGACTGTGTTACGAGTGACGTCAAAGCGAGCAGAAAGATCCTCTTCTCTAGGGAGTGAGGTCTTAGGTTGATATACATTAGTATGTATTTCCTTTTTTAACGTTTCGTAAATTTCTGTATATAACTTCTTTGGCATCAGATTTTCCTCAACTTAGATTTTGAAAGAATAATTTGTTTAAACAGAACTATTATAATATGTTTAAACATGGTATTATAATAACAGTGAAACCGCTATCAATGAAACCTAAATTTTTCAATTTTTTTAGAAAAATATACTTTTATTATAAACCATAAACTTAACCTTTATTGATACGGAGGGAATATTATGCCTAAAATGACTGAATTAATTTTGTTGTCACCGGTATCTGGAAATGTTATTCCTCTTACACAAGTAAATGATCCCGTTTTTTCTCAGGAATTAATGGGAAAGGGCTTTGGGATAGAGCCTGATAATAATAAAATCTATGCTCCAGTTAGTGGAACGATTGCTTATGTTGCTGACACTCTACACGCCTTTGGAATTAAAACTGAAGATGGTGCCGAAGTATTAGTCCATATGGGGATCAATACTGTTGAATTGGCGGGAAAACCTTTTACCTTAAATATAGTTGCTGACCAGATAGTAACTGCTGGAGAAGAGATCGGTACGATGGATGTCGAGCAGATCAAAGCCTCTGGACGACCAACTACTGTTATTGTTGCCATTACCAATACAGCTGACTATTTAAAAGATATTCACATACAAACTGGTCAAAAAGAGGCCAAAAAAACTGCTGCGATCGTCATTTCTAATAATCAGAAATCTCAAACTAAGGAAAAAGTTTCTTACTCACAAATTGCAACGGATATTATCAAAAATGTTGGTGGCAAAGAAAATATCAATTCCTTGATTCACTGCATTACCAGACTGCGTTTCTATTTAAAGGATGAATCCTTAACGAATAAAGAAGAACTCAAGAAAATACCCAAAGTTATCGATGTTGCTCGAGGTGGCGGTCAATATCAAGTAGTCATTGGACAAGAGGTAACTAACGTCTACGATGAAATAATCAAGCAGATCGGCAGTGATCTGGCAAATGCTCCAGTTGAAGATAAACCTACGAAAAAAGTTCCTTTTACTCAAGAAGTAAAACGTGAATTTTCACGTTTTCTAAGTGTCTTGACTGAATCTATTGCCCCTTTAGTAGGAATACTGGGTGGAGCCGGAATGTTCAAAGGCGTACTAGCTATTTTAGTCCAATTCGACCTGCTCAATAAAACTGGTGGAACTTACATGATGCTAAATTCCATCCCCAAGGGTGTCTTCTACTTTTTACCAGTTCTTCTAGGTTATACGTCAGCTAAAAGATTACATTCTAATCCAGTCATTTTAGCCGTTGTAGGTGCAATATTAGTCTACTTTTCAACCGTAGCTAGGTACTTACCATTTCCTACTATTCTGACGAATTATGTTTCTTCAATTTTTCCAATCATATTTGCGGCCTGGTTTGCAAAACATCTAGAAAGATTGCTCAAAAAAATCATACCGAAAATGTTGCAGACCACTTTCTTACCAATAATAGAAATTATCATTCTATTACTAGTTATCGTCACGATAACCGGGCCTTTGATTCTAATTGCCAGTTATCAATTATCAGATGGTGTTAATAGCCTATACAATCTGAATCCGGGAATAGTTGGTCTAGTAGTTGATGGCTCGTATCAATTCTTAATAACTTTAGGGTTGCATTGGATAATAATTCCAATCGTCGTCAACGACCTTGCTACAAACGGCCACAGTTATCTAAATGCCCTCTTGTCGATCACTATGGTCGCTCAGGGTGGTGCTGTCTTAGCATTAGCCGTAAGAACACATGACAAAAAAGCTCGCAACAAAACGTTTAAAGCAGCTGCATCAGCATTTTGTGGCATAACAGAGTCTGCAATGTATGAATTTATCCTAAAATACCAGCGTGTTTTCATTCTATCTAATATCGGTAGTGGTATTGGTGGTCTGATCTGTGGTACGTTGCGTGTGAATAATTATGCTTTAACTGGATCACTTGTTGGTATTCTCTCCTTTGTTGATCCAAAGGCAGGAATAAATTCGAATTTCTTAAATGCTATCATTGCACATCTAACCACATTATTAATTACTTTTATTTTAGTTTACTTCTGGGGAGTTAAAAAAAATACAAATGATCAAAGGTGAAAATTATGATTACTACTGACACGTGGTTACAAGAATTTTCCGATTATAATAATATCTATAATATTAATGAATCTGGTCATCAAGAAATCACCATTTTTAAGCCCTTAGCTACCAAAAAAATCCGCTTATTATTAAATAATCTTTATGACGATGTTCCTTTAAAATTCACTCGACTAACCATGTGTAAAGAAGGACAGACTGAAATTGTCGTTCATATTGATGGTGAGAATTCCTTTGAAATAGCACCACACACAACTAGATGGACTGATTGGATCGATATTGACATTCAGGCAAATGACTATCTATCAATTGAAATATATTCACCTAATAAGACGATTCACTCTTTAGGCTCCAATATGTCCGAATCATTTACTAAAGTACACAACTTTACCGATCGAGATGACGGATTCTTTTTCGGTGTTTCGGCCGTCCAAGCACAGGTTAAAAAAAAGCCGATCAAAATTGCTTTCTTTGGTGATTCATTAACTAATCAAGGTTTCTTCAGTGCCCCCCTCTCAAAAGAACTTACCTATATCAACCGTATCGTTACAGCAAATTATGGTATTTCTGGAAATAGACTATTGCATTCTGGAAGTGGAAAATCGCAATGGGTCAAGAGTTTTGGGCCAGCAGGAGTTGATCGATTTGACGAAATGATTGAAGAATTTAAACCCGATATTGTTATTTTTATGGAGGGTGTTAATGATCTTTTGCACCCTGGTGCCGGTAGTCCTATTTCTGAACTGCCCACTAGCCAAGAGCTGATCAACGGCATTAATAAACTAAACCAAAAATGTTCACAACATAATATCGTATTTGTTCCAATGACGGTTACTCCATTTCGTGGAAATATCAATAATGGCATTTATGCTTGGAATCCTAAGAAAGAAGTTGTTCGTCAAGAATTTAACAGATATATCATACAGTCATTTCCCTATGCTGTTGATCTAGCACCATTTGTCAGTGACTCATCCCAAACACGTTTGGAATACGAGTTCGACAGTGGTGACCACATACACACTTCTAAATGTGGTGGTAAGAAAATTGCCCGGTTTATTGAACGTAATTTGATCGATCGCGGATTGGTCGCCGTTGTTAAGGCTAATAGAAATTTAATTTGATACTTGCCGACTAGAAAAGGTTAGCAAATAGGAGCTGTATCACGCTTGAGACAAATCAAGCATGATACAGCTCCTATTTTTGTTATAGAAATATTTTTAACCTATTTGACTAGTTCCATCATTATAATTTAGAGTCACACCAGACTCGACATTAAAAATATAGACATTAAAGTGAACTGAATTATCACCGATCGACTGTGCTTCCATCTGCACACCGCGAGCTAATAATTCATCATTACGAAAGATCGGCGTTACTCGATATCTGATAAAATGACTATTACTTTTTTTCAAATAATATGCTACATCCATCTCATGAACCTGCATTTCAGGGCTGTTCAATGAACGCGTTCCTGTGATCAGATTCTTAGGATTATTATTTTGCCCAGTCAATTGATAACCGATCAAGTGACTCCGATTATACAACCAGCCCGAACCGATTTTCTTATTGTGCCAACCAGTAGGAGTCCAGTTCAGCCTTTCTCTTTTGGCACTCGGCATCAACGAAGTATTAAGTAATGCATTAGCGACCGTGGGACGATTCAAGTTATCCAGATCACCGTACGTTTGCCATGCTCCCTTAGCCGTGGATAAATCATCATCAGAAAATTCTGGCTGATTATTATTCACAACGATTTCTTGGCTGCCTGTGTAATCAAGATTAGACAAATTGTCTTTAGATGTGTCCGAACTATTATTACTAAATGTTTCTTGATCATTTTCGCTCAAGTAGTTTTGATTTTGCGTAATTTTATTTTGTAGTTCCTTAATATCAGATTTTAATCTCTTATTCTTCTTAGCCAACTTATCGGCCTTTTTCTGATATGAATAGTCCTTAACTATTCTTGTTTTCGGAGCTGATTCAGTATTAGAACTGCTACACCCTGCCAAGGTAAATAAAAGTATTAGTGACATAAAAATATTGAATGATTTCTTCATAATTATACCTTGGCCTTTCTATATCCGGCCGCAATGGCATCTTGCTCAGATTGGAAGTAAACTGCATTAGATGAATTCATATTGTATCCTCTTTGACCAGGTACATGATAAATATGAGAATTCTTGTTTCCAACTATCTGACCAGTATTAGATGTGTTCATATCCCCTTTGGCACTATCATTGGCAGGCATTGTTATCTGACTTTGCTCTTGGTTCTTTGATTCATCTTGCGCTTGTTTTTCAGCTTGCTTTTGGGCATCTTCTTGCTTTGATTGTTCTTTAGCAGCAGCCTCTTTTTCTTGATTCTTCTTAGCGACTAAATCATCTTTTTTATTTTGAGTCTTATCCGATTCCTTAGTTAATTTATCCTTTTTAGTAACCAATGCTGCATGTTCTTCTTTAGCAAGATTGTACTTATCTTTTCCAATATATTTCCTAACAACTTTGACATTGTCATTTGAAGAAGATTTAACTTCATTAGTTTGGTTCCCCAATAGACCTAATAATAAAAATACAAACAAACTCGAAAAAAATCTTTTTTTCAATCCTTGTTTACGTTTATTTTTCGAGCGTAAAAATTTTACCCCATAATAAACCGTCAAAATCATAAAAATGATCTCGGCAACTTTAAATATAAAATTCATCCCCATATTCTCCTATAATTTTAATTGTGTCTTGTAGTACCACTCACCTATAATTTGAGCAATCATAAATCCAGTTGCTATTGACCCAGCAACCATCGAAACCTTTACCAACAATGCTATTGCTTGGTCAAAATTCCCCAAGACTAAACTGCTGACTGCTTGATAGGCAGTCGCTCCTGGAACTAATGGTACCAATCCAGGAATATTGAATAAGATAACCGGCATTCGTTTAATATGAGAAAAAATTATTCCGCCGATACCAACAATGATACCTGCCACCAAATTGGCAAACATTCTTCCTGAACCTGCTTCAAATAAAACCCAATATGTCATCCAGCCTAACGCTCCAGACCAACCAGCTAAATTAAGCGCTCTTTTGGGGATATTTATTATTAGTCCAAAACCAGCTGTACCTACATAGCTAAGTACAACCTGAATTATTAATTTTACAAAATAGTTCATAACATCCTCCTAAAAGTATCTGAATAACACGGCGATACCGACTGAAATTGCACAGGCACTCATTCCGGCTTCCAGAGCTCTTTCAAGTCCTGACAATAAATGTCCTGCCAACATATCACGTAAAGCGTTAGTAATGGCTACACCTGGAACTAGTGGCATAACCGCTCCGATCAAAATACTATTTAAATTATGACCCAATCCGAAATGAACCCCTAGCATGGCTAATGCTCCTAAAATAAACGATCCCAAGAAATCACTGATGAAACGAATTGAAGTAGTTCTTGTAACGTAAAATGCCACTAAATAACCGATAGTACCTGTAATTCCGGCCAATGGGATATCGAACCAATCATATTTTTGAGTAAAGATGATCATCATTGTCGCACTGACCAGAAATGCTCCCAACAACTGCATCCACATTGGATAAGTTGGTAAGTTCTTGTCTAACTTTTCCAGTTCGTTCTTTAACTGATTGAGAGTCAATTCTTTATTACCATAACGGCGTGACAGCGTATTGACCCGATCAACCTTTTCCATATCGATACCACGATGATTAACAGCTCCAAACTGAGTAACCGGCTGCCCCTTAATACTTATCATAACGCCTGTCAGAGTAGTAAAAGAAGCACTATTCTTTTGACCAGAATTATAGGCAATTCGTCTGACCGTATCTTCCACACGATACATTTCTGATCCACCCTCGATCATCAAACGTCCCGCTAAAAGACAAGTATCGACAACTTCATTTGCATCTGCATTTTTATCCTCACTCATTGGTGTCACCTCACTTCATTAAAATTAGTATAATTTGTGAATACTAATACTTCAATCTTAAAGAAAGTAACATAACTAAAGCAACTAATTTCTAATAAAAATAAAAATGACCAGCACGCATGCTGATCATTTGAAATAATTATTTAACTATTAGGTGTTGTTCTTTTAACTAACGCAATAACACGATAGGCGATATCCTCACCAATAAGAGTAATTGCTGAACCAGCTAAGATAATAATAATTCCGATAACTGTACGAGGACTGATTTCCTCGCCCAAGATAAATAATGATAATACAGGTGCCAAGGCTGGTTTGATCAAGAAAATCAATGAAGCTTGAACAATCCCAACTTTTTCCATTGATAAGAAATACAATCCAAAGGCAACACCAGTAACAAGAACAGAAATATATAAGATCAATGGCAATGTTTGTAATGTTAGTCCCTTAAAGAATGGTACATTGATAAACTCACTGTATCTAGCTGGCAAATTGCTGACTAAACTAGTATGAGTTAAGCCCATTAAGACACCTAATTCACCGGCACCGAACAAGAATGCCAAACAAGTCATCGACAAGCCGTTAATACCGATCTTACCGCCATAGATACGGGACATAACTCCATAAACTCCAAAGATAATAGACGATAGTAGACCTAAGATAATACCCATAGGTTTGCTTAAATTGAATGGATTAATAATAACTAGCAACCCTACTAAAGTAAGAACTAGGGCAAATGTATTGGTACGAGTTAGTTTTTCATGTAGAAAAAGGAATCCAATTATCAAACCAAATATTGGATTAGCACTCAAAATAATCGCAATCACTGAGGCCTTTGATATTTGAATTGAGAATTGATATAAGGTCATGCTGACAACCACGATGACAAAACCAGTCAACGCACATAACAACAAATCTCGCAGCGCCAACTTGATATGATTCTGTCGCAAATGCATGATTGTAAATGGTAAAAGTGCCAAACCACCGATCAAGAAACGAATAAAGTTCAATTCAATTGGATTAAAATGCCCCCCGGCTATTTTCAATGCAATTTCCATGGAACTAAATAGAAACATTGGTATGACTATATATAGAATAGATTTTATCTTCAAAACTTCAATTACATCCCCTAATTTTTAGTAAGTAAACAATAACAGTTTACTACTTTATGGGTAGTGAAATTAAGGGCAAATATCAAATTCCTTAGTGTATTCGGTTTCACAAGAAATAAAAAAAGGACTCATAGCTTACGAGTCCTTGTCTCTTAGAACTTCAACTTTTTGAATCAAATTATCTAAAAGCGTATCGTCAATGTTACTTTGTTCCAATAAATGGTCGATAGAACAATTCAATCTATCAATCGACTTGCATTCTAAGAGTGAGTTTAAATCTTTTTGTTGCTTTGTAGACATAGTAATCACCCACCTAAACACAATTTGCACACCACAATGTAAACGATTACATACACACTATACCTTTTTTGGGTAGGTTTTTACAAATTTTTCTTTGATTATAGGCCAAAAAATAGACAACTATCATAATAGTAGCCTAATCCTACTTTACATTAATAATTAAAAGTCTAATTATTTACTTTTTGTTCCTATAAGCAATTGAAGATTTTTTAAATCTATTTAAGTAATTCAATATGTCTTCGCCGCTCATATCAGTAATTATTTCAATCAAATATTCATTTGTAGAAACATATTTGTTTAAAACATTCTCTTTAAATTGTTTCTGTTTATAAGCCTTCTCCCCATTCTTCTCTCTTTGTGCATTTAGTTTAGGTAACCAGTAGTGAAAGAGAAAATTACGTGCTGAATAAGGTAAAGAGCTTAATAAAATATCCTCAGGGACAATCAAATGAAACGTATCCATATCAGAAAATCTAGCTAACACAATGTCAGAATTTTCCCAGCCATTATTATCCGTATTCCATGCTCGGGCCGAGACGATTTTAGTTTCGAGTGATTCTTGAATTGCAATTTTTTTAGTGTATTCGCTAAATTGTCTTATGGACAATGCTATTAATAAGTCAGAATTTCTATCCTTATCATAATTTTGAACAAGAATAGGAGCAAATATATTCCCTTCAATTAACTCTTTAGAAAACTCTTTAGATATTAATATATCTAAAACTTTAATCAAGCTTTTTTTTGATACCCCACGGCCATTGCCACCCTTCAAAGAAAAACCTAGACATGGATAATATGGTTTTTCTGATAATCCTGAAAGTAGACCAGAAACTTTATCCTTTTTTCCCTTAAGATACTCTATTCTGCAAAATTCCATAAAACTATTTATAGTGGAAATGGCAGATTCACCATCGATCCCCTTACATGACTTTATAAGATTGACGTCAATAAACATCTTATCTTCCGCACCATTATGGTTTCTATGAAAATCTAATTTCTTCTGTAACATATAATATCCTCTTTTCTATTTTGAGCAAAGAGAATGAAATATTAAATTAAATGTTTTTTAAATTGTATTGAAAAAGTATTTAATTTCAGTAGAATATAATTGTAATGTGTATATATTTCATTCAGACGAGGCTCTAACCTCGTCTTTTTTGCTTCTTAGCACTATTATATCATCAGTGCTAATATAAAATCCACACTATTTACTATTTATACGCTCTAGTTAACCTTGTAAGACATTTTTAGGATTTTAGATGTACCATGCATGGTACATTATAAATTCGCCATGTGTCCATTTTTGGAACACATTTCATCTAAATTATATAATTTCCTTCATTCAATTTGCATAATTTGCAAAAACATTTATTGCTTTATGCAAAAAAAACAAAAAAAGGCCTTATTATTTGGAATAATAAGGCCTTTATTAAAATCTTTTAATATTTTAAAATGCAAATACAATATAAAAAAAACTCAATACCATCGCGTTAACCATAATATTGTACATTTTACTATCTTACTACCATAACTGATATTGGAGCATATTTTGCCATATAGGCGGCCTGTGATCCAAAGTATTTTTTTATACCTTTTTTAGAGTTTGATCCGACTATCAACAAATTCGCGTCAACATAAGGGATAACTTCTTTAACAATAGTTTCACCGGCCTCGCCTTCAGCTACATATATCTCAACATTTTTAACTCCGGCATCGAGTGCTACTTGCCGATATTTTCTAATATGATCTTCCAGCTCACTGCGCTCACCATGAACATAGTCTTTGTCCAAGGCTTGATAAACATTCATATCCTCATCTTCCAAAATCGAAGTAATAATTAATGTAGATTTATCTTTTAAACAATATCTTAGGGCATACCGAAAGGCTAATTGAGCATCCTCAGAGTCATCAACTCCTACTAAAACTCGCTCAGATGAATGATCTTTTTTTGACATAATAAGTGCCTCCTTGTAATAATCGAAGACGTCAGTTTACTCATCTTTGCCCAACATTCTAGTACGTTTTTTCTGGTTGTAAAGAATTTGAAATAGGATTCGTACGTTCTTGTAATTTCCAGGTATGGAGATATTTCATCCATACTGATTTCTTTGATTATTTAACAATTTAATTTCAAAATACAACCATAATAAAAACCTCTCAATTTGAAAATATTCAAATTAAGAGGTTAATTTTAATTTCTAGATAAATCCACTAGATAAATCCAGTCGGAAGGACTGAGAATATTCATCAGCTATGAAAATGTCGTTATGGCTTTAGCCATTACAACATCGGGCGAGTTTTAAGACTTGTCGAGCTTTACAAGCCTTAAAACCGAGGTACGAGACCACGGCTCGGACCGGTCCGCATAGCAGGTAAATTATTCTCAGTCCTGGAGACGACTAGAAAACCTATTAAAACTTCTTCAATTGTAATCTAACAGCATTTAAAACGGCAATGATCGTTACTCCGACATCAGCAAAGACTGCTTGCCACATGCCGACGATCCCAACCGCACCTAATAATAGGAATAAAATTTTAATAACTAAAGCTAAAGTTATATTTTCAACAACTATTTCTCTAGTTTTCTTAGCGATATCCATTGCTTTAGCGATTTTTGAAGGTTCATCACTCATGATAACCATATCGGCTGCATCAACAGCTGCGTCAGATCCTAAACCACCCATGGCAATACCAAGATCAGCCTGTGTTAATACAGGTGTATCGTTGATACCATCACCGACAAAGGCAACCTTACTGTTACTATCAGATCTCAATTTATCAACGATTTTAACTTTATCTTCAGGCAACAAGTCAGTATACACTCTATCTAAATCTAATTTCTTAGCAATATCTTCTCCAATAACTTTGTTGTCACCGGTCAGCATAACTGTCTTAATACCACGTTTCTTTAAACTGTCGATAGCATTTTTAGCATCAGATTTAGGGCTATCAGCGATGACGATATTCCCTAAATATTGTCCGTTTCTACTTATATATACAATCGTACCTACATCGCTAGATTCATCGACATCAATGCCATTAGCCTTCATAGCTTTATAATTGCCAGCAATGACTGGCTGATCATCAATCATAGCACTAACACCATAACCAGCAGTCTCTTTATAATTATCGATAGTTGAAGTTATCTCTTTATCAAAAGCTGCAACAATAGATTGTGCAATCGGATGATTAGAATTACTTTCAATAGCAGCCGCAATTTCTAATAATTCATTTTTTGAAATATTTTGGGGATTGACATTTGTTACAGAAAATTGACCCTTAGTTAATGTCCCTGTCTTGTCGAAGGCAATTGTGTTAACCTTGTTCAGTGATTCTAAGTAATTGCTGCCCTTAACTAAGATGCCTTGTTTTGAGGCGGCCCCAATCCCACCGAAGAAACTCAGTGGAACTGAAATAACTAAGGCACATGGACAAGAAATAACTAAAAATACCAAGGCACGGTAAACCCAATTATTCCACTCACCTTGGAAAAATAGTGGTGGTACTAGTGCTAAAACTAATGCCATTGCAACAACGATCGGCGTATAGATTTTAGCAAATCTAGTAATAAATTTTTCTGTGTTAGCTTTACGTTTGCTTGAGTTTTGAACTAAATCCAAAATTTTAGCAACTGTTGAATCGTCATAGATTTTATTTACTTTAATTTGAAGAACTCCCGCTTGATTGATCGAACCGCTTAAAGCATCGTCACCGATCGTAATTTCACGTGGCATAGATTCTCCGGTTAAAGCAGATGTGTCGACGCTTGATTGTCCAAGGATAACTTTTCCATCAAGAGGAATTTTTTCGCCAGGTTTAACTAAGATCGTTTGACCGATTTTTACTTGATCAGGACGAACAACTAAAATCTTAGCACCATCCTTAATAGTTGCAAATTCCGGTTTAACGGACAATAATGCAGAGATAGAACGTTTAGAACGGTTAACCGCAATATCTTCAAACAGATCGCCGACCTTATAAAAGTACATAACCGCTACAGCTTCAGGATATTGACCAATAATCAAAGCACCTATAGTGGCGATACTCATCAAAAAGTTCTCATCAAAGACTTCTCCCTTAAAGAGATTCTTGATGGCATTCACAACGATCTCTCCACCGATGATAGCGAAAGCAATTAAGTAAAGTCCGATCGAAACCGAATCAGCAAATGAATCATTCATAGCTAGTACTAGAAAAATTGCAGACAGAACTAGTTTAATAATTGTCAATTTTGACTCTCTGGTCAGGGCATTCTTGATCGGATGATTTTTTTTGTCAGTTTGATAATCTGATTCGACTTTGTATAATTTCATCACGTTATCCTCCTCGTGTAAAGCGTTTACATGAATATATGAGCAATCATTCATACATCAATTATAATATAATATTCGGTGGTAAACTTCAACCATCTAGAGTAAGAAAGGTGATTTTATGACAGATAATAATTTCGAAAACGAACACATAAAATCTCTACACAATTTGAACAACGAAATACCCAATAATGACGAGTTAGAAGCCATGGTCAATGTCTTCAAGGCTTTCGGCGACATGACTAGAGTTAAGATCATATTGGCACTGTCACAAACACCGCTAAGTGTTGGTGAAATAGCCGATTCACTAGAAATGAGTCAGTCTTCTATTTCACATCAATTGAGTTTGTTAAAACAGTTGAATCTCGTTTCCAGCATGAGAAAGGGACGTAATATTCACTATCGTTTGAGCGATCAGCATATTATTACTATTTTTAATCAGACTAAGGAACATATTGTAGAGGATGAGAACGATAACTAATTATTTTAAAATCGGACGGTCGTAATGACTGGCCTATTTTTTTTGGTTAAATTCAGAAATATGATGGTGGGATTACTGAAAGGCTTGCCTACGGTTGGACAAAATATATAATTTTAATTCAAATGAAAAAGCATGATTCCCCGTCGAAATCATGCTATCAAAATACACTATTTATTTTTTAACAATTTCTTGTCCTCTAAGATTCCAGGTCAACGCAAACAATCCAGCTGCAATCAAACAAGACACCATAACAGTGATAAAGCCTGAATTCCAACCTAAATGATCCACAATAACACCCATGATCGCATTAGCGGCAACAGATCCAAATAAGTATCCAAACAATCCCGTTAATCCGGCAGCTGTTCCGGCAGCTTTTTTAGGTACGGAATCCAAAGCTTGTAAACCGATCAACATAACCGGTCCATAGATTAAAAAGCCGATCATGAATAATGCGGTATTGACCATCATAATATTAGTTGAACGCCAATACATAAAGACGAAAAATGTCACTACTAACATGAAGGAAAATCCTGCAGGTCCACGACGTCCCTTAAACAGCTTATCTGATACCCAACCGGCAAAAATCGTACCCGGAATACCAGCTATTTCGTACAAGAAATACGATCCTGAACTTGCAGCCAACGATATATGACGAACTTCTGTTAAATATGCTGGTGCCCAGTTCTCAATTCCATATCTGACAAAATAAACAAAAATATTTGCACAGGCAATGATCCAAACCCATTTATTATTCAAAACATATTTGAAGAGAATTTCTTTGGCAGATAATTCTTTTTCATACATAATATGTTCCTCATTCGGATAATCATCCTTATACACTTCAATTGGTGGCAGCCCTTGTGATTCCGGCGTATCACGAATCAAAAAATAAGCGATAATGGCGATAACTATCCCGACTATAGCCGGGATAATGAAGGCCCCATTATATGATTTTGTTCCCGGGATCCTTGAGGCAAAGAACGCTATACCGACAGCAGCCAGTGGTGCCATTGCAGCTCCACCAACATTGTGAGCCACATTCCAAACTGACGTCCAAGAACCACGTTCTGACACCGAATACCAGTGTGTGATAACACGACCAGACGGCGGCCACCCCATACCTTCAAACCAGCCAATCAAGAATAATAGAATAAACATCGACGTGATAGATTTGGTTAAAATAGGAATAAATCCAAATGCCAAATTGATCAAAGCAGTCAAAATCAATCCTAGTGGTAAAAATATTCGAGCATTACTCCGATCTGACACGATACCCATAAAGAATTTACTGAATCCATATGCGATCGAAACAGCTGAAAAAGCAAAACCCAATTGTGTTTTAGAAAAACCCTCATTAATCAATTTAGGCATAACTATCGAAAAATTATTACGTAATAAATAATATCCAGCATAACCAATAAAAATACCAAAGAAAACTTGCCAACGTAATTTTTTATATGTTGGATCAATTTTAGATGACTCGACTTTTTTCTTAGCTACTGGAGGCGTCAAAAAATTCATGTGCTTCCCTCCCTGATTTAAAAGTTCACGAACCTTTCTATAATATTCTGATAGCGCTTGCAGTGCAACACTTTTTCAAAATAAAAAGCCCTACATTAGGGCTTTATGCATATAGTGTTTGTATAACCCGGCATAACGTCCGCGATAATCACTCTTCCAAGGCTTATCACGTCCACAGAAATGAAGTACTACAGTATGATCGATCACCCAATCAAGATCCCACTGTCCATCACCAATAGCAAAGTATAAAGCACTCATTCGAGCATCAAAATTATACAATTCATCAGGTATTTTCATGATTTGATGACCGTACAGTCCATTCAAAACATCTTGATCTGGTAAAAATAATGTCAATTTATTTTCTTCAATATATTTAAAAATATCTTCGGCACTGATCGTCTGACGTATTCTAGGTAAATTAAATAATAATACACCTGAATTATAATAACTTTCGGCTTCATAATTACCTAAACGTACTTTGTTAAACGGCTCCGTCATATTATTCGACAACGCCGAATGACTGGCAGCAGCATAGAGACTATCACCGAGATCCAAATTATAAAGTTTACTCAAATCATTGATGATCAAAATATCGGCATCCAGATATAAAATTCGATCCAAATCTGGTAAATATTCCTGTGCCAATAGACGATAATAAATCGTAGCCGGGTAACGATCCGTTATTGGTGCATCTTTGAAACGTGTCCCATCCACAATGATAGGATGATACATCATCCCATATTTTTTACAAAAAGTCTGAATCCTCTCTGTTTCTTTTAATTCATCTTTTTGAAGAACATATATTTCAAAGCTACCTTCCGTATTCATTTTAACGGAATACAAAGTCGTCAGCATTTGTTTAACCACATTATCGTCAATCGCAAATAATAGATTCATATCAGCCCACCTCTAAAACTAGTATAACAAACAAAAAAGCCACGACGATTCGTGACTTCATACACACTATTTGTAAGGATTATCTTTTAAAACCTTTGCATAAAAACCGATATCGTGGAAAGCTTCACCAAAACGTTTCTCAAAATGTTGACTGTTCTCTACGTCTTGATTCAAAGTTCCTTCAGCTTCAAAATTTGGTTCGGCATTCCAAACAAGAACAGGTTTAGGTAGAACGATCATATTCATAATTTGTAAAATTGGAACCATTGAGGCAGCAGCCAGCATACCACCATCACTGAAACAACTGTAACTAAGGATCTGAACAGGTTTATTGCTTACTTGAGATCCCACCAGATCCAAAGCATTCTTAAAACCACCTGGAATCGCATGATTGTATTCCGGAGTCATCATGATATATCCATCTTGCTCATCAACAGCACTAAGCCATTTCTCTTCCATTTCAGTTGTACCCGTTACTTTCGCCATTAAAGGAATCTCTTCATGGTCATAAACTGGCAAAGGAAAATCATGCAGATCCAACCAAGTATATTTAACATCATCCGTATTCTTCATTACCGATTTAAGATGCTTAAAAATTTTACTTCCTAATGCATCACCACGCACACTACCTAAAATAATTCCAATTTTTGTACTCATCAAGTTGCCCTCTACTATTCTTAAAATATATATCATAAATTCTTTTATTATATATATTAAGATTAGAGTTGAAACTTTAATAAGTCAACCATTATGCTCATGATATATTTTTGATATGATTAATTTACATTACTAAAGGAGAACTCCATGATAAAGCCAATTAATAAAGATACAACACTGCTTTCACAAAAATCAACACCAGTTACACCTCAAGATACTCAAGTTGTGACTGATTTAATAGATACACTGAAATCACATAAAACAGATTGTGTTGGCATGGCCGCAAATATAATCGGTATCAATAAATGTGTTATCGCCCTACAACTCGGAGATTTAGTCATGCCCCTGATAAATCCTAATATCATCAGTAAATCAGAACCATACAATGTAGAAGAAGGTTGCCTGTCATTGACTGGAGAAAGATCAGCTAAAAGATTTATGAAAATAACAGTACGTTACTTAGATGAGTCATTTAAGCCTCGCAAGCAAGCTTTTGAAGGCTTTGCAGCTCAAATTATTCAGCATGAAATGGATCACTTGGAAGGAATATTGATTTAAAAAAGTCTTGGCAATTTTGCCAAGACTTTTTTACTCGCTTTTACTCGCTCTTACTCACTTTTACTCGCTTTACCCTGAAGTAAAGCTTTATTACTGGAAAAATAGTGCATAAATCACAATAAATTTATATTTACTCGCTTCTACTTACTTTTACTCGCTTTTACTATTATGTAATATTGATTTAAATCCGTTGGTGAGATATCTACACATTCAAACATTCGCCATTATGACATGGTCAACAAATCTTTAAAATTATCATATTCTAATTTCAATATAGGACTCCAACTGTTTTATTTATTCCGTTTTAATTATATCAGCTAACCTTACTCAACTGGTTCCACAATTCCATCAACAACACATTCAATTGCCTCAACTAATGGACTATCAGCCTGAATACCAGTATCCGCAAAACGTTTTTCCCACCAGTCGACACGAATTTGCTGAACCTTTTCAACAATCTTTTTCCCAGTATCAGTCAACTTCAAAATTTTAGTCTTACCAACTCCATCTGATTTGCTCAAATAATCAAGCTTTTGCATCTTATTGATCTCTCTGGTTGCTAGACCTTTATCAACGACCAACAATCTGGCAACTTGATTTTGACTAACTTCTTTATAATCACCAATTGACAGCAAAATACATGCGGCCGTAGGGTTAAGTTTTAATTCATCAAATTGTTCTTTTGTATCTTTATAGTATTTTCTATGCAAGATCGATATGTCCTGGGCTAAGTATCCAATGTTTTTCATTTTTAAAATTCTCCAAGTATTATGTGTTGACAAATCAACACCCACGATTTATATTAACTACAATAACATCATGAACTCAGATACTCAAGGAGGATACACATTAATGTCAACTGAAAAAAACGGTGCTGAAGCTTTATTCAATTCAATGGTCAATCAAGGAGTTAAGTACGTCTTCGGACTTCCTGGTGCTAAAGTCGATAAACTTTTTGACTTATTAGAATATAGCGATAACCCTAAGGCCCCTAAACTTATCATTACACGTCATGAACAAAATGCCGCCTTTATCGCATCAGGTATTGGTCGTTTGACTGGTAAACCCGGAGTAGTTGCAACTACTTCAGGTCCTGGCGTTTCAAACTTAGCAACTGGTTTGATCACAGCTACTTCTGAAGGTGACCCTGTCGTTGCCCTAGGTGGTCAAGTGCCTCGTAATGATGTTGCCAGATTGACACATCAAAGTATTCCTAGTAAAGAGCTTTTAAATTCGGCTACAAAAGATAGTGTCGAAGTGCAAGATGCTAACAATATCTCTGAAACTTTTGCTAACGCATATCAAACCGCTATGGCTCCAAAATCCGGTGCAACTTTTATCTCCCTTCCAAAAGATGTCCTAGATGATACCGTTACTGATGATGAGATCAAGACACTTGCCCCTATTCAACAAGGTGGCGCGGACAACCAAACTATCGACCAAATTATTGATAAGATCCAACATGCTAAATTACCAGTTATTTTGGCTGGTATGCGTTCATCAAGTGAAGAAGTAACTGAAGCCATCCACCATTTATTACATAAATTCTCAATTCCAGTTGTTGAAACTTTCCAAGGTGCCGGAGTTATCTCCAGAGATCTTGAAAAAAATTATTATGGCCGTGTTGGTTTATTCAGAAATCAAATCGGTGATGCAATGCTTAAAGAAAGTGATTTAGTTATTGCCATTGGTTATGATCCCGTTGAATATGAAGCTAGAATTTGGAATGTCGATCGTTCAGGTGAAATTATCAATTTAGATAGTATTGCCCCTGAAATTTCTAATGAATATCAACCTGATTTAGTTGTTCAAGCAGATATTGCTAAAACGATCAGAGATCTAGCGCATAATCTTCCTGAAAATATTGGTTTAAGTGACGACTTAAAAGAACATTTGCATAACATGCAAGTAAATTTTGTTTCTCAAGATAAAGTTCCTGAAGAAAAATCTGGTAAGGGACTACATCCACTTGAAATCATCAACGCTCTACAAAATCAAGTTAACGATGATACAACCGTTACAGTTGATGTCGGTAGTCACTATATCTGGATGGCCAGACATTTCAGAAGTTATAAGCCAAGACATCTACTATTCAGTAATGGTATGCAAACACTTGGAGTTGCATTACCTTGGGCCATTGCTGCTGCTTTGGAACGTCCAGAACAACCAATCGTCTCCGTTGCTGGAGATGGTGGATTCTTATTCTCAGGACAGGAACTAGAAACTGCTGTCCGCCTAAACCTTAATATTGTTCAATTAGTTTGGAATGATGGTTACTATGACATGGTCAAATTCCAAGAAGTTGCTAAATATGGACGTTATTCAGGTGTTACCTTAGGTAATGTTGACTTTGCTAAATATGCCGAAAGTTTTGGAGCTACTGGTATGCACGCCGAAACAGCAGATGAACTAAAAGATAGCCTAAAAAAAGCATTTAAAACCTCTGGTCCAGTTATAATTGATATCCCTGTTGACTACAGTGACAATATCAAACTTGTTTCAACATTACTCGAAGACGTTTTGAACTAATAGGAAGGAATTTATTATGTCAAACACAAATATTCTTTATCAACATGGTACTTTAGCATTGTTAGTCCCTGGTCTGCTTGATGGAACTTTGACTATGAATGAGCTATTGCAACATGGTGATACCGGTATTGGAACCGGTGAAGGTCTAGATGGTGAATTGATTATTCTAAATGGCACACCGTATCAACTTGATGGTGATGGTAAGATCAATATCCTTAATGACGAATTTACCATGCCATTTGCTAACAGTCACTTTGCCGACTACGCCGAAATGATGGAGGTTGAAGATATCAACCGTGACGATCTACAATCACAAATAAAAGAAGCTGCCAATAGTACTAATACTTTCTTCTCCATTAAAATCACAGGTACTTTTAAAAATATAACTACCCGTGCAGTTAGAAAATCATCTGCTCCTTATGACTCACTTTCAAAAACGGCCGAGAAACAAAATACATTCAGTAAGGATTCTGTAACTGGTACATTGATCAGTTACCACTCACCTAGTCTGTTTGACGGAGCTGCAGTTGGTGGATTTCACAGCCACTTCTTATCTGATGACCGTAGTTTTGGTGGACATATCCTAAGTTTTGATTCAGTTACAGGTTCCGTTTCATTCCAACAATTTGATACGTTGGAACAGCACTTACCAACTGCTAATAAAGAGTATATGAATCATGATTTTTCAAAGGACAATATTATCGACGACGTACATAACGCTGAAGGATAATTCTATAAAAAGTTAACTATGGATCTTAAATAAAATTAATGGGATGCTCAACTGAAAAATCAGTTGAGCATCCCATTTTTAATTCTATTTATTCAAAGCTTTAATAATATCAGGTTCGACTTTATCAGGTTTAGTAACAGGTGCATAACGTTTTATCATTTGACCATCACGCCCCAATAGAAACTTAGTGAAATTCCATTTGATCCGACCATTACCTGCAGTTTCCTTTAAATAAGTGAATAATGGATCCTCACCTTCGCCATTAACTTTAACTTGTTTGGTCATAGGGAAAGTCACACCGTAGTGCATTTGACAGTATTCATTCGTTTCTTCATCAGAACCCAATTCCTGATGAAATTGGTTAGAGGGAAGACCCAGAACTTCTAATCCCTGTTCGTGATACTTATTATATAGCTCTTCAATGCCCTCAAGCTGTGGAGCTAAACCACATTTACTAGCAGTATTGACGATTAAAACCACCTTATCTTTGTAGTTGTTAAAATCGATCTTGTCGCCATTCATCTCTATTTCTGAAAAATCATAAATAGTTGCCATTAGAATCATTCCTTCCATATTAATGTCATTATACGTTTAATATACAAAAGTTATAATTATTTTGAATTTTTTTATTTGCAATCTTTTTGCTGAGTAGAGGGGGACCGCTGAAGGTTTCTAGTAACTCCACTTGCACAACTGGTTCCATTACTAAAAACCTTCAGCTAATATGTATTATATATAAATTGAATCACACAAAAATATAGCATTTTTCACACCATAAAACCTCAAGCCGGAGGCGATGAGATTTGCGGCAGCAAAGCTCATAATCGAGACGAGAGTCCTTGGCTCTCGTCGGTCCCACAGCAGACCGTAATTTTCATTGCTTCTGGTGACCCTCCCCCGAAACTAATCAATTTTGATAAATTTTCTTTCAAACTTTGGATAATTTAAATAAATATTTTTATGTTATTATTTAATTATGAAAATGCTGTAGACCGCAGTATTAACCAGTTTCTGTTTAAACAAAGCTAATGCCCGGCCTAAGTGCGAGAGGGAGAATCATCTATGAAACAATACAGGGAACTTCATATAGAGATCAATAAAAATACAAAACCTTTTAAAACAGATAAATTATGGCTAGCTGTACCAATAGTTACTGCATCTATTGTTGCCGGATTAGCTATTACAACACCGGTTAATGCCGCAGCTACCGATCCTAATTCTGCTGAACCTGAAGCATCTGAACCTGATACAAATAATCAAACTGTTGACGACCCTTCAATGAATGCAAATACATCAAATAATACTGACGAAAGCAAAGATGATACTCCAACGACACCAGAAAGCAATGACCAAAATCAAGTAAACTCAAACACAGTCACGTTACAACCTACGAATATTCATGTAAATAATAATCAAAACGATCCTATAAGTTATGCTTCTGCTGCTGCTCCAACAAATAATAGTGTCGATTCTGATACGACTCAAAATACGACAAATACTCCAGAATCATATACTCAAGATCAAACTACACAAACACCCACTGCTAAACCGATTGATTCCATTCCTTCGTTAAGTAATTTTTATGTAAATGTTAATTCCCAAAATAAATATGTACCTTATGGGGTTAACGGTTATGCTTCTGTTTTACCATACAGTTCGGAACATTGGATGGACAGTAGCAATAACAACCCTAATCAAGAACTATACGGTTTTTATATTGTTCTACCTACTGGTATAACGTCAACAGTTACTGATATGCAGGCTGGCGCTGATCAATATGTAAAGGACCTTACTGCTCGTGGATACATTCAAATAAATAGCCTGACCGCATTTCAATTAAATAACACATCGACGGAAAAAGGTAACAGAGAAGTATTTTACTTTAGACCAGATGATAACGCTCATCTACTTGGTACAGTCGACCCCCAAAAGGGATTTATCAATCAAACTAAAATGAGTGTGAAAATTCATACTCCAACAGCAGATTCTGGCATAACTGGGGTTAATATCAATGCCATGGAAGATGACGGAACAACTATCTTTCCATCTGGATCTATTCCTTACAATGATGTTTTGTATGCTGGAATTGGTGATAGTACATACAACATCGGTAATGGATATACAACCGTTTCCTCCAGTTATTTTGGTAGCGATTGGCTTGATAAAAATGTCGCAGGGATCTCCGTTTATAATGGTGCTACTCATCTTGACTATATCAACCTAAATGTTAACGACCTATATACTGTTTTCACTACAAGTACTGCAGGTAATAAAGCAACTATCATTTATCCAAATAGTAGTTCACCTCTTAAGACTGGCTCTGCAGGATCATCATATAATCTCGAAGACCAGGTCAATGATGACATAAATGCAAGTACAAACCTAAAAAGTTATAAAATCAATTATTGGTTACCATCCCTAAAATACATGGGTACTGATACGACGGTCACACCAAATTCAACAAGCCTAGCTTGGCCAGGTAACGTTTATTTAGAACCCACATCTTTAGTATTATCTAGTAACGCCGCCGTAAATGGAAAAACCTACGTTTTTTGGTTGGACCCTATTAAAACTAAATTAGTTCCCAATAATTCAACAATTGAGGTCAACACTGATACGGCTTTTGACCCCGATAATAATGTAGCAATAACAACACCAGGTGGAGATAGCATAAAAATTGCTGATATGACTGGAGATAGTACTAAACTGACCGCTCCTGGAACTTATACCTATACGGATTCTGAAAACAATATTTTAACGATTACGTCGCAATTAGACCCAACAAAAGTTGGAAACTATAATGTCAAATATGCATATACCGATGCACAAGGAAATACCTATTTTTCAAATGGTACCACTGGAAAGACTTCTTCCTTAAATACAATCGTCCATGTAACAGACGCGAAAATAGTTGGTACTGATACAACTTTAAACAAAGATACACCTTGGAACGCTTCAGACGGTGTCTCTGTAAATAATGTAAATGGTAACCCACTGAGCTCACAAGATATCCAAACGGCATTCAATAATACTGGCACCAGCAATGTTATTACTACAAAAATAACAAAAAATAATCCCGACGGAACTAGCAGTGACGAAACTAGTATTGATACCTCGACACCCGGAAACTATACCGTAATTTACAGTTATACTGACGCCAACGGCGGTACTGTACAGTCAGATCCTGTTACTGTAATTGTTGATAACAGCCAAATTGCTGCTACAAATGAGTCTATCTATCAAAACGGCGACTTAGCAACCGCTGTAACAACTTTAAAAGATAGTAATGGTGACAATGTTGATCCTGACGCTGCTCTAAAATCAGGAACATTGACAGTAGTTGACCAGAATAATGATCCAATTGATACGACCGTACCCGGAACATACACTGTAACTTTTAAATATACCGATCCAGATTCTAAACAAGTCGTCTCTTCAGATCCAGTAACTATTACTATTAAAAGTGATAAAAGTATCCTAACAGCTGCTCCTAAAACTATTAACACAGGATCAACATGGGACCCTTCACAAAATATAACTGAATTCAATGATTCAGATGGCAACCCAGTCATTGCTTCAGAGGCACTAAATAAAACTTTGACTACTACGATTACTGATAGTACTGGTGATCAAGTCGATGTAAGTACAATGAATACTCCAAAAGCCGGTAAATATGTGATCACCTATAAATATACTGATGCTGCTGGAAAGACATTGACCGCAACATCGATATTAACAGTCCAGACTCCTACTACTGGATCCAATTCCGGTTCTACCGGTTCAGATACAAACACTGATCCTGATAATAATTCTGGCTCAAACGGTTCTGGTACAGACACAGATAATAATTCAGGATCAAATGGTTCTGGTACAAATACCGATCCAAACAATGGATCAGGTACAACAACAGATCCTGACTCTGGTGGAAATAACTCAAATGCAAATTCTGGTTCCGTTAATAATCAAACGACAACTGGTCAAAATAATATCGATACAAATGTTGTCAATAATTCATCTAAGGCAACTAACGCTACAACTCAAGGATCTGTTACTGAAACTGGAATCAATTCAACAAATACTACTAATACAGTCAAATCCAATTCTACTTCAATAGCTGATCCTAATTCTGATAAGGCTAGTCAATTCCCACAAACTGGTAATCAGTCAGCCTTTTGGGCTAGTGGTTTAGGGATGTTATTACTTGCTATTGGTGGCGCGTTTGGAATTAGACGTAAAAAAGACTAGTTTTTGGTTAGATGTTATTGAATATATATGCTATATAAAATAATACTTTCATGAATTTTATGAAGGTATTTTTATTTTGAGTAAAAAAATAGCCGTATCCTGAAAAAACAGAATACAGCTATAAATATTTATTTGTGTACTTAAATCAAAGCCGTAGGCTTTTTCTATTCGGTAATCGTCTCGACCCATCTGTTCATGAGGTAAATACTTACTGCTGCTTCAACAGCCGCAACCAATAAGAATGCCCCAACATTTAAGAAGAATGTCAATGTATCATTAGAATTACTAATAAGCGACATTGAATTACCGATCTGTGTATTTAAGAAACTGACCACTCTAAGAACCAACCAAATTACTAGGATATACATAACGACATTTAAAACTCTGCGTCCTGTACTTGGTAAAAAGTTCCCGGCTGAGCGTCCAACTAAATGGATCAAATTAATAGTTGTCCAACCAAGTACTATCATTGCAAGCGTCAAAATAATAATTGATAATCCAGCTAGTGATACGTTTAAAGGAGTAAAGTTTGTTCCCGGATTCATTAATTTCATATACGTTGACATTTCTTGAATACTCTTCCAGTTCATCGCTGCAACAATGCCATAAAGAATCCCTTCAACCACGATTACATATATGAAAGAAACTAAGGTTGAAGCCAAATTACCAAGATAGAATTTTATATCACTGATCGGTATTAATCGATAACTATCTCGCGTAAAAGTTCGTTCTTGAATAACCGCCAAACGGATGAATGCAACTATAAATACAACTGATGACCAAGAAAATACGATACTTGAAAATGTTGCTGAACTTAACGTTCCTGTAATTGCTATCCAAATTGATGTAACGGCGATCGCAATCAAATCGATCAGTAGAATGAAATTCATTGCTCTGAATCTTTCACCAATTGTTACTTTAAAGAATTTTCCAAAACTAGTCATTTTGATCACTCTCCTCATATAGACTTTCATAGAAGTCCTCAATACTTTGGCTATCGTTTTCGCGGATCTCATCAGTCTTCTTGTGACAGTTAATGGTTTGATCTTTGACCACAACAATTTCATCCAAAATTGGAGCAATTTCAGTTACATAGTGATCACTGATGATCATTGTAGATTCTTCAGACTTCCATTTGATGATACTGCTGATGATCTTTTTACGACTCATACTGTCAATTCCGCCAAAAGGTTCATCCAACAAATATAAATCAGCTTTACGTGCCAAAGTTAAAGTGATAATCAACTTTTCTTTCATACCTTTTGATAATGAAGAAATTTTAGATGTCTTGTCTAATTGCGAAAATTCTAATAATTCATCAAAACGCTTTTCATCAAAGTCAGGATAAACATTTTTATAGAAGTCACGTAACTTCTCTATCTTCATTCCCGCTGGAAATCCACCTAGATGTTCAGTAAAACTGACATGACTCTTTCTATTAGTAGCCGTAGTAGCATCCTTAATAGAGATACTGCCTTTACCATGTGCACTACCAGTTATTAAACGCATTAAAGTAGTTTTACCTGCTCCGTTCTCACCTAATAATCCAATGATTTTTCCACTATCGACGGTCAAATTAACATCGTGCAAAATGGTTTTTAAACTATGATTATAATTTAAATTTTCTATTTTCAATAGTTCAGTCATTTATGTCACTCCTATTTTTCATATATTTTTTAAATTCAGTTATTATTTCCGTATCAGTTAAGCTTAACGCATGTAATTTCTTATAGGATAAAGAAATCTGTTCAATGACTAACTTATCCTTCAATTGTTTGATACTATCAATATCTTCGGTGACAAAATTGCCTTTGCCACGCTTAGATTCAATTATTTTTTCATCCAGCATCTCTGTTAGAGCATGTTGCACCGTATTAACATTGGCCGTTACATCCACAGCCAATTGTCTAACTGATGGTAATTTTACACCAGGTGCCAGTGTTCCGGCGACTATCTGGTAATAGAGGTGATTTTTAATTTGATAATAAATTGGAATCTTGTCGTCAAAATTCAAAGTAACTTCTCCTCTCCAGTACTGTATTAGTTCACTAATACACTATAGATCTATAAAGAAAATAATACAAGAAAAAAGCAAAAAAAACAACTTCTTGTAATTAAACAAAAGAAGTTGTTCTTTGTTACTCGCTTATAATAAAAATTTAATGAATTGTGTAGTACGATTTTAATCTAAAACCATTTCTCGATGAAAGAAAGACATAACCAAACGAGCAATGGGTTGTGCAATAAAGGCCTCAACTATCAAGGCAATTGTATAATTTCTAGGCCACTTCTCAAAGAAATGAACGAGTGGATCAATCGTTACACTTCCTGTTCCGATCCATGTTCCTAAAACTGTCAATACAATTGACATTAAAAAGACATTGCACATTGCCGTAATCATCATGGTAGATCTGAAGCCGGCATTTTGATCCAAAAACCAACTGGCCATTTTTTCGGCCGGTTTCTGTGTTAGAACAACCAAAATGATCACACTGATCCATATAAATGGTAACTGTCTAAGTACCATTATCCAATGATCCACTGAAAATCCTACCTCTAATCCTGTAATAATTGGTGCAATCAAATTAACAGAAATAATTGATATAACCGCCATGAATACAATCGTTTCACGTAAATTTTGTGGTAGCTTTTGTTGAAATTCCAAAAATAATTCACTCCTTTTATTCCTAAAAGCACAAAAAAAATCAGCACGCTGACTGTTGTCAACGTGCTGATCAATTATACGCACTTTTAAATTAGTTACAGCATAACATTAATCAAAAAATATTTCTAAGTATTTTTTCGGTGATTCGGATAATAATACTAGTGATACAGATGATAATAGTGGTTCGGATGGAAATGACGAAAACTCTAACAACGGAAGTTCCACTGATGGTTCTGTAACTGATCCCACTGATTCAAAAGATTCAGATAATTCAACCGGTGCTGTTAATGATTCAGCAAACAATCAAGCTAACCAAACTTCTCCAATTATTCAAATGTCCACATAAAATCAGAGCAAATCACAATTAGCGGACAACTTAATTGAAGTAAATAAATCTTCAAATGAAAATTTAAATACATCCGCAACAAATAACAATGATGCAAAACAAACAAATTCTCAATTTCCACAGACTGGTAATGAATCGACTTTCTGGGCAACTGGCTTAGGTATGTTTCTACTTGCAATTCTTGGAGTATTTGATTTCAGACGTCGTAACTAATAGAGTAAGAAAAGTCCTGTAAAGGGACTTTTTTTGATCCATTTTTCTTGCATTTAGTAAAGAAATATTTATTATTAGAGGAAATCAAAGGGCGTCATATCAAGGATTACGGGGCTTTTCAAAAAGAGACTCATAAATATTGATTATAAATATATACATATTCAAAATCCTTTATAATCACAACATTTAGTGAATATTAATCGATTTTTGAATATCTATCATTCCCTTTAGATTTTAAAATATTATTTAAATATTACCTTTCAATAACCTATTTAGGTAAAAAGTTATGGGTGATGACAATGAGAATAAAGAAAAATAATAACCTTATGCAAAATTACATCCATGATGCTTTCTTTGAACAAGGTCACTGGTTATTAAAAATAAGACAAACATTAATTACCATTTTAGCCTGGATAATTATGATCATTCCAATTTACTGGACGTTATCCATGACTGTTTTTGTAAGCAAACATTTAGAAGGTCAACCATGGTCAGTTCCTGAAGGAAAAGATTTATTCAACTTCTTTGGGGGATTTTTATCTAAAGCCTTCATAATTCTAGCAATTATTACTATTGGGTTTACTTTGTATAATAATTACTACACTAAACATCATGTAAAACGTCACGCAATTTACGATGAAAAAAAGCTTTTTGCACGTCGTGAAGCTATTAAGGATTTTTATACTTCTAAATTTGGTGAACGTTATTATCGGCGCAATGACATTAGATATTATGTGGTAACTCCTGAAAATAATTTTGAGATCAAGGCTATCGATAAAATTTATAGTAAATTCGAAGGCGCAAAATTATGATCAATACAGGGATTTCTTCTTTTGATGCTGTGGCTAATTTTTTCCTATTGATATTGATTTCCTATCCAATACTAGGATCCTTTTGTTGGTTGATCGGAATGATCTGCTATCAATTTCTTTATGCACACAGAATTACAAATTATAAAAAAATAGATAAAAGTGTTCAACCTTTTGTAACGATCATGATCCCTACACATAATGAAGAGATAATGATTGAGGATACGATTAATTATTTAATGAACGATTTGAATTATTCAAATTACGAGGTTTTAGTTACTGACGATGGATCGACCGACGGTACCCTAGATATACTAAAACGATTGATGCTAAAGTATGACAATTTAAAAGTTGTCCGTATCGAAAAAAATCAAGGCAAGGCCCATGCTTTTAATGTCGGTGTTGCTTTTACTAAGGGCGAATTTATTCTAAGTAATGATGCTGATTCAATACCAGAACCAGACGCAATCTGGAAATACATGAACTATTTTAATACATCTGAAGGTCAAAACATCGCTGCAGTTACGGCCAATATGGACGTTCAAAATCGTGATACTATCATTTGTAAATCACAAACTGTTGAATTCTCAAGTATTGTTGGTATTATCAAACGCAGTCAGGTTGGGGTTTTTGGAAATATGTACGCATATAGCGGAGCCAATACTATGTATCGTCGAGACGCTTTGATCGATGTTGGATTATTCAGACAGGATCGTGCAACTGAAGACATAAGTATTGCTTGGGATCATCAAATCAGTGGTTGGTCTACCATATTTGCTCCCAATATAATCTTCTACATGAATGTTCCTGACAATTTAAGAAGTCTCTATCATCAGAGAAAACGTTGGGCCAAAGGAGGTACTGAAGTTTGGTTATCCAATTTCTGGAAAATCATTTTGCATCCTATAAAACGTACCAGACAAATTGCGTTCCTAGTTGATCAAACTTTTAGTATTACTTGGTCATTCTTCTACTTTATTAGTTTAATATCATTCATTGCTTCACTAATTGGTTTCATCTTCACTGGTGATTTAAAACAAGTTATCTTCCTATTCGCGATGTCATTTGTCTTCATAACTTTCGAAATGCTCGCAGGGATCTTGCAATTGGGTGCAGCCTTGATTGTCGATGAACGTGGTAAAAAATTTAAATATCTAATGTTTATGCCGTTTTATTCCTTAATTTATTGGCAAGTAAATGCTTTCTCCGTTGTTACAACCTTTATTCCAGCTATCAAAACTATAAGAGGACATGGACAAGGTACTTGGGAAAGTCCTAAACGTAATAAAAAAGTGTAATCAGACTTTTTGAATAAAACATCCTCAATACTACTACCAAATTAATATGATAAATAAAAAATACGTTACATATACAAATTGTATATGTAACGTATTTTTAATTGCTATTAATAACTCTCTTTTGTTCCTAAAAATTGTAATCCAGTTACACCGATGACAAGTACGGCTCCTAAAATCCCATACCCATTAAATACTACATGCATAAATAAAACACCTAGAATCATTGCCGTTAAAGGTTCTACTGCACCTAAAACACTAGCTGTGGTTGGATCTATGTAAGCCAAGCTTTGAAGATAGAATAAAAATGCCAACATTGTTCCAAAAATAATTACGAAGATAACCTCTAACCACATTACCATCGTTAATTGCGGAGTCTTATTCCAAACTTGATCAAATATACCGATCAATAAACCACCAATAAGCATCGACCACCCCACAATGGGGACTGCATCATAAATCTTCAATAAAGAAATTGGCATCAAAGTGTACAACGCCGCTCCCACGGCCGAAAGAAGTCCCCATATTAAAGCCGATAATGGAATTGCTAAACCACTAAAGTTTCCTTGAGTAACAATTAAAAATGTTCCAATTATAGCTGATATAACCGAAATAATTTCAACTCTAGTTGGTCTTTGCCAATTTCTTAAAGCTAGATATACGATCACCATAACTGGAGAGGTATATTGGAGAATCGTTGCTGTAGCAGCATTTCCTTTCGCTATCGCCATAAAATAAGTAACTTGGACTGATGTCATACCCAAAACACTAAACAACAGTAATTTTATGGTTGCCATTTTATTATGATAGACCTGAAAAATATCCTCATTTTTCAACATGCCGTATGCCAATAATAATATTCCTGATATCAACATTCTGATTGCTACTAACCAAATGGTATCAATTTTATGATTAAATAGATCCTCAGCTACTATTCCTGAACTTCCCCACAGAAATGGTCCTGCGATCGCCAGGAGTAATCCTAATAGTCTTTTTGACACAAGATTATCCCCCTTACATTGTATAAATTTAAGAAAGACTAAACCCCTGTTTCAAATTTAAATGTCTTGTCCTCAATTGTGATCCTATTACGTCCTGCCTTCTTTGATCTATAAAGATATTGATCCACACGTTGAAACAATTCATCAATATTTTTATCCGTTGATGCTAATTGAGAAACACCAAATGATATTCTGATATTTAACTCATTGCCGTCATAGTAAAGCGGATCGTTTATCAAGCTATTTCTAATCGAACGAATAATTTCAGATGACTCATCAACATTCATCCCTCGAAAAATAACAACGAATTCCTCCCCACCGTAACGAAACATCTGACCATGAGAAGTTTGTTTGAACATTTGATGATGAAAAACCTCTGCTACATGTTGTAAAACCTTGTCTCCTGCACAATGTCCATAATGATCGTTAAAATCCTTAAAACGATCGATATCAAACATCGCCATCGTTAAAGGAACACTATTCTCTTTTCCATATACTTTGAAGATCTCGTCGATTGTTTCATCAAAATTAGCACGATTCCTAACACCCGTCAGCTCATCGTAATTTACCTTTTTGGTCATAATATCGTAATCGTTAAATGAATTTCTGATCCACTTGGAAAACAATCGTATGATCAACATATATAAAATAAATCCAAAGATCATATAGATAGTTTTCAATGGTGAAAATTTATAAACTGACCAAATCAGAATCCACCAAATGCCACCATATATTATTTGTAGAGCTAGATATTTCCATTCATCAGCTTTAATTGATTTTCTATGACGAGCAATGTAAATAACTGTAATTGCCATCGCAATCAAAATTGCTACAAAGAGAATATTGAATTTTGTATTGTCTTCCGTTAAATGATGACCAAAAACATATAATGGAGCAATTATATTAACTACATCAATAAAGTGATTCTGCATCGTATAAAGACAATAAAGCATCAATGTCATCTGTGTCGTAGCATAAAACCAATTGGTTGAATTGCCGGCATTGATTGCCTTAAAAATATGCTGAACCAAAATCATACAGGCTACTAATGTTACGGCTTCCAATATGCCTAAGAGCATAATAAATGATCTGCTTTTGTGCCTTCGAGCCAGATCTTCAAAATAGTATGACATAAAAGTCAAAATTGTAATCAATCCAACCGTGATCAAGCCAATAATAATGGCATTAATATTAGCATCAATATTTAAAAGTTTTTGAAAAGTACCAGCCTCTAGCTGTGTTATCATTCCATACCTCTGAGATTAATATTTAAGTCTGTCACTAGTATACTACATGAATATAAATAAATTTTTTTATAAATGTATCGGATTTAAAAAATATATAATTTAGCTAAATATTTGATAACAAAAAAAGTATGATTCCAGAAAAGCTCTGGAATCATACTTAACAAATCAATCTTCGATTGCAATGGGGTCGGCCGGCGGTGGAAACATCTTGAGAAAATATTAACTACAGCAGACTGACCCCATCACAACCGAAGATAACTATTAGAATAAATATCTAATGGGCTGAGACTAATGACATTTTAATCTCCATACCTAATCCACGTGCATATCTGTTTAAAGTAACTAGTGTTGGCATTGAGTCCATTCGTTCAATTTTGGCTAATTGTGGTTGTTGCATTCCTATTCTTTTAGCCAATTCCTTTTGTGTAACGCCTGATCTAACACGATTTTTATGTAATTGTGATAATGTTTCAACCACCTTCATTTCATCTTCAGAAATAAGTGTAGTTTGGTCCTTTAAGTCATCCCATACTATCATTAGTCTTCTCCTTTCGATCAATTAAAATTAAGCATCTTTTACTACTGGTTCACGGCTTCCTAGTCTTACTTTATCAACCGCATGAATACTTTCTTCTAAGTCTTGCTCTTTAAATCCGAAGAAGTAAGTACATGTAAATGACACCACAAGTGCAACTGATGAAGCAATTAAGAATCCAGTGAAACTACTGTCTATCCCTTTAGGATTGATAAATTAAGCAAAACCGATCAATGATCCAGCAAAGCCCCACATATCGACGTGAAGTAAACCTGTTAATAGACCACCAATTGCTCCACCAATATTGGCTGTCCAAAAAACACGACCATACTTCAAATTAATACCGTACATAGCAGGTTCTGTAATACCGGCAAAGGCCGAAATGGTTGCTGCACCAGCAATTTGTTTCATACCTATATTCTTCTTAGTCTTGAAGAAAACCGCCAGAACGGCAGCACCTTGGGCAACCATTGTTGCAGAAATAATAGCATTCAGAGCACTATGTCCAGTTGTAGCAATCTGGTTGGCAACGACTGGAATAACGGCCCAATGCAATCCGAAAATAACCAGACATTGATAAAATCCACCAATAATCAAACCCGATATAGCTGGACTGAATTTAAGTAGTGCCACGATACCCATAGCAAGATATGAACTCATTACTGTAATAATAGGTCCAACGATAACTAGGATAATAGCACTGACTACGAATACCTCTATCAATGGACTAACAATCATTCTAATCGTAGCTGGAATACGTTTCTTTAGCCATGGCTCAATGATCGATGCTATCCATGCGGCCGCGATCATTGGAAAAATGGAATAAGTGTAATTAGCGACGTGAATCGGAATACCAAAGAAATCAGCGTTCATATTCATTTGTACAGTACTAGTTTTGGATGCCAATTGGACTAGGGTCGGATATGCCAAGACACCACCGATAACTCCAACTATTATCTGATTTGCACCCAATCTCTTGGCGGCAGTAAATCCTACCAATATTGGTAAGAAATAAAATACTGAATCGCCCATCGCATTAATGATCATATAAGTAGAACTTGTGGCCGATAACCATTTGGCCGATACGATCAAAGACAATAGTCCTTTTAAAATACCCGCAGCAGCTAGCAATCCAATAACAGGCATCATGCTGGCTGTTATAACACCAATCAAAGAACTGAAATAGTATTTTGTTTTGGGCCAAATTCCTTTTGGAACCGGTTCTTTCTTAGATTTGGCTTCATTATCATTAGTACCAATTCCTGGACCAAGATGATCAACGACAGCATCGAATACATCTTCAACCGCAGGTCCAATAACAACTTGGTATTGACCTCCGGCCTTTGCAATATCCAAAACACCATTTAAATTTTTGATTACTTCATCATTGGCCTTAGACTCATCCTTTAAATAAAAGCGAACCCGAGTTATACAGTGAATAACATTATCTACATTTTCGGCGCCACCAATATTCTTGATAATATCCTGGGCCAAAATATCAAAATCGACCTTTTTGTTACTTGATGCTTGATCAAGATCCTTTTCGCCTTGTGCTAATAAACTGACCGTGGCGGCCGAATCTCCAGCCTGAACTTTACCGGGGTGAATATTGATTTCTTTAAGTACCATTGCTGTATTGGTAATTGCTACGATAACATCGGTTACTTTACCAGCTGCTTTAATCATAGCAATATCCATTGTAGCGATTTGTTGACCAGCCTCGACAGCATCTCCCTCTTTTATAAGGATATTAAAAGGTTCACCATCTAAATCGACTGTATCAACACCCATATGGATCAGGATTTCCATCCCATTATCCGTATCGATACCAATAGCATGTTTAGTACTTGCAATCAAAACAATCTTTCCAGAAACAGGAGAAACAATCCTGCTATCATCGGGCATGACTCCAAAGCCATCACCCATAGCCTTCTCAGAGAACATGGGATCATGAACTTTAGCAATATTTACAAGTTCACCACTTACTGGAGAAAGCATATTTGTCGTGCCTTTCATGTTTAAACACCTCCTAGTTCTTATTTACTTATAAGATACTATATTTGAAAGATGTTTAAACATCATATTTGAATAATTTTTTTTATGAATTTTGTATAACTTGTTTAAACAAATAAAAAAAGACCTCATATACCAGAGATCTTAAAATAATTATTAAGTTATAGTTATCTGCATTCGCCCATTACGTTTGGAATGATAAAGGTTCTGATCCACTCGATTATAAAAATCAATTGATGATTTATCATCGGCCGTTATTTCTGATACTCCAACCGAGATAGAAATTTTGATGTTATATGTCTCAGACTTAACTTCCAAATGATTAATGGCAGTGAAAATTTGATTAACAGTTGTTTTTGTTTCTTCAACATCGTAACCAGGGAAAATAATATTGAATTCTTCACCACCAGTTCGATAGAACTTCACTTTAGGATCGTTAGCAGATAAAACAACTTGTACGACCGACGAGACTTGACGTAACACTTGATCACCAGCCAAATGACCATAAGTGTCATTTATCATTTTAAAATGATCAATATCAAACATCATCATCGACAGTGCTTGACCATTTTGCATGCTTTCTTCAAATAAATATTTAATATCATCAGTATATGCGGCAAAATTCTCCGTTTTTGTTAAAGCATCATGACTAGCAAATTTGGCCAATCTAAGTTTCAACTCAGTATCATTAGAAAGCATAGTTATATAAACATATAGCAATGCTTCAAAAATGATAAGATAAAGCCATTCTTGCCAAAATGTTCCCCAAACAAAATCAAATTTCAACTTCATCCAGATCCATAATGGACCTCCAAAACTAATTACCGTTAACATATATATAATAGGTTCATATCGATTATTATGAAATTTTAATCTGACAATGTTTAATGTCCAAAAGAAAGCCATTAATGTTATAGCGTGTCCCCATGATTGCCAATATCCGATCGACTGATTAAAAACCATATAAACTAATACTATAGGAAAGAAAAAGTAATACGGAACATGAATACTTAAAAAAAACGCACAAAAAGTAATTGCAATTAACTGGAAATTCATGAATTGCCACGAGTCACCTTTACCGACAACTAGCGTTTGAATACTGAATACAAAAATCAACATATAAATAACGCCATACCATGTACTTATTGTATCGTCTGAAATATTGATCCGTCTAGAATGTACCCAAGAAGAAATCCAATTAAATGTGACCCAATACAAGGTAAGAACGCCTAGAACAAAGAACACACTTGTCACAAATGGCGGTAGTTGCCAATCAGACCATGTCATCTATCAACCCTTCTTCATAAAAATTTATTGTAAAAATATTATATATACTATTTAATACGATAAATCTTATCATATGCTAATCAGAGCTATAAATAAAGAGTCTAATGATCCTTACCGTTTTTGATGGATAAATACAATCCGCTCATCAATTGAATCCTGTTGAGAAAATTGCCAATCTGGATTATCAAATTGTTTTATTTCATTAATATCTTTAATATTATTTTCTGCCATAAATCGAACCATCTCACCACGTGCCATCTTTGCCAGAGTGGCCTTAGTCCTTAATTTTCCATCAACAATACTTCCAAAGACAACTGTGACAAATCTTTGGCCTGACAATAAATACGGTGTGACAGTCTTAGCATATTCTTGGGAAGCCAAGTTAACTATAGGTTCTGAATCACTTGATAATGCCTGATAAATTCTTGATCCCCAAAGGTTATACAAGTTCTTGAATCCTGGAACCTCTAATTCAGATTGCATTTCTAATCGGTATGGAACAACTCCGTCAAATGGACGCAAAATCCCATAAAATCCTGACAAGATCCGTAAATTTTTTCGAACATAATCAAGTGCTGGTTCAGTAAATAAGTCTGGCGCCATGTACTGATATTGAATTCCGCTAAATGCAATCAATGCGGGAGTTAAATGCTTATTTAACTCCATTTTTTGTAACCATTCAAAGTTATTTCTTGCCAATTTATCACTACATTTCCAGAGTATCTTGGCCTCTTTATAGTCCAATTTCTTCATTTCAGATAGAATTAATCGACTTGAGTCTAAGAATTCTGGAAGCTGTTCATAATTAAAAGTATCCGTATCAACAATCATTTTTTTTGCTGGAGCAATTATTATCTTCATGAATCTAATTTTAGACAAAAAAATAAGATCACACAATAGATGTGTAATCTTAATAATTTATTCTGCAGCATCAAATTTTTCTTTTTTAACTTGTTCCGCTAGTCGTTTGTTACCATGATGCAAATCGACAACTGTCCAAACTAATAATGCCAAAACAGCTAAAATCAGCAGATATGCAATGATTTTTGAAATATCTGAATCACCGGCAGTTGGATGATCGCCGAAAAATGCTAATATTTGATCTGGTAAACTGATCAAATTTAAAATTGTTAATGCAACAACAGAGAACCAACCTAATATTTTGATCCACAAACTATTCTTAAATCTGTGACCCATTTCCATTTCACTATCTGTCATCATCAAAAGTGGCAACATTGAGAATGGTAAAGCAAACGCCAAGAATACCTGTGAATTATTCATTAAATTATTTAATGCGGTGTGCTCATCAATAGCACTCTTACCACTAGTTAACATAACACAAATCAAAACTGGGATAACTGAAATCAAACGTGTTACTAATCTTCTCAACCATAAAGGCATCTTCATGTGGACAAAACCTTCCATAATAACTTGTCCAGTAAGTGTACCAGTAATAGTTGAATTTTGACCAGATGCCAACAATGCAACCGCAAATAATGTTGAGAGGATACCGGATTTAGCAACACCGATCAAAATATTATTACTCATTGTTGATGTATCTGATAGTGCTTCATACAATCCAAAGAATGATGGATCTTTAACAGCACCAGTCTTAAATACAGCAACACCCATGATCAATAGTAAAGCATTAACAAAGAAGGCAGCTGTTAATTGAATATTTGAATCCCATGCGGAAAATCTGACATTTTGAGCAACTGATTCTTCGTCATTATGATCAACTTTACGAGTCTGTGAAATAGCTGAATGCAAGTACAAATTATGAGGCATAACAGTAGCACCAATAATACCTAAGGCACCACTCAATGGTGTCATACCAGCAATTTTTTCACTACTTGAGAAAGTTCTAGGCGTTGGGATCAAGCCCTTAAATACGCCTCCCCAGTCAGGGTTAGAAAGTGCAACTTGATAAACGAATACGAATAAAATAACTAAAATCAAGCAGACAACAATTGCTTCGATTTTTCTGAATCCAATTTTGGTTAATAATAGCAATACTAAAACATCTAATACGGTAATAAAAACCGCAATTATTAGTGGAATGTGGAACAACAGATATAAAGCAATCGCGGCACCAATAACTTCAGCAATATCAGTAGCCATGATGGCAAACTCTGTTAAAATCCATAAAACAATTCCTAATGCCTTACTCGTTCTGGCTCTAATGGCTTGCGCCAAGTCCATACTGCTTACAATTCCTAGTTTAGCTGCCATATATTGCAATAACATGGCAATTAAACTAGAAATTAGAATAACTGACATTAGTAAATACTGAAAATTTTGACCACCAGTGATTGATGTTGACCAATTACCTGGGTCCATATAACCAACTGCGACTAAAGCACCTGGTCCGGAATAAGCTAATAATGTTTTGAAAAAACCTTTATCCTTTGGTACTGAAACTGTACCATTGATCTCTTCTAGTGAAGGACCATTGGCATATTGAATCAGTTTATGCTTACGTGGTTCATTTTCCTTTGCCATAAATAATCTCCCTTTAGTACAAAATTACGATATTCAATTATCAACGAACAATCATGATTGAAATTGGTGAATGCTTGGCCATATAGGCAGCCTGTGATCCAAAATATTTTCTAATACCTTTTTTAGATAGCGAACCGATAACCAATAAATCAGCCTCAGTATCAGGGATAACCTGCTTAACGATAGTTTCACCAGGATCACCTTCAGCGATAAACATTTCAACCTGTTTAACACCAGCATCCAAAGCAACTTGACGATATTCTTTGATATGTTCCTCAAGCTCTTTTCGTTCCCCATGAACATAATCTTTGGTCAGTGCTTGATAAACATTCATTTCATCATTTTCCAAAATTGAAGTAATGATCATAGTTGAATCATCATTGATACAACGTCTCATTGCATATCTGAATGCTAATTGTGCATCATCAGAATCATCAACACCGACCAAAACCCTTTTGAAAGTATTTTTATTTTTTGACATTTGACTTACTCCTTTCTACGTTTCTTATTCTAATCCAAATTAATGATCTGTAAAGTTTTTTTTAGGTCTCATTAACAATATATTTTTTATTATTCACCTAATTGTTTTAATTAAAAACGGTGCCTTTGTCAATTCAAAAGCATTTAATTTTAAGTGTAATCAACAAAATATTATTCGGCAATCGCTTCAAATAGGCTTATGTAATATAATCAATATGTCATATTTGATTCATTTTCCAAAAAATATTTTTCAAATTAACTGATATAGTTAGGTTTGGCTAATTTATAGTTGACAGTAAAACCCACTCAAAATATGATTGAAGTATCAAAAAACATTCTGGTGATTAATAATGAGCGACTTAAATTTTCTGAAACTAATATACGAACTAGGCGGCTTCTTACATACTGTCAGTAACGGTGACATTGCGAAAAAATCTCAATTAAGCAACGCCTCAGTAACTGAACGGACTAAAAGTATCGCTAAAAATACAGATCTGTTATCTTACAAAAGATATTACGGAACACAACTGACTCAAAAGGGCATTGATTTACTTAAACCATATATACAGCAACAGCGGTTAATCGAAATTTGGTTAGTTAAAGAGATGGATTATTCACTAGGTGAATGTCATAAAGAAGCTGACATATTGTCAACCGCAGTGAGTGCCCATTTTATTAAAAAATTGAATACTTACTTGGATTACCCTAAATTTTGTCCGCACGGTAATGTGATTCCCAATAATTCTAAAACCATTAAGAGAATCCCCCTCACCCTAACTGATGAATTAAAAAAAGACCAAAAATATATCATCCAAAGTTTTGCGGAGGATAATTACATATTGGGCCTTTTAGAAACTGTTGATATTAAACTCAATGACATTATTGAAGTATTGAATGTCATTGAAGGTATGGTCGTAATTTATAATTCACGGACTAAAACAAAACAACTTTTACCTGAAATTTTGGCAAACTCAATTAGAATAACTGAGAAATCAAATATAATAGTTGAATGATTTAACTTGTCAACTTATAGAAATCATTGTACGATGTAAGAAATTAATATTCCGATAGCAAATTATTATTTGTCATGTCACTAGTAACACTTCTACTAGGCGGGAATAGCCTAAGGAGTGTTTTTTTTGTACAAAAATCAAAAAGTATTACTAATATTACTGACCGCTATAAACCTAAGATTATCTATAACGGCCGTTACGCCTATTTTTTCGAGCATCCAAAATGCATTGAAAGTTGGTAGTTCTATAACAGCGCTACTTGTGACGATCCCACTGTTATGTTTTTCCATAGGCGCAGTTATTACGACATGGTTAAATAGAACGATAAGTTTAAAATCTTTATTGCTTACCTCTACAGGACTACTAACAATTGCTAATTTAACTCGTCCCTATAATGTAACGATCTTACTTTTTAGCACCGTTATAATTGGCATGGCAATCGCCTTATTGAACGTCTTAATTCCAATTATGATCACTCAAGTATCCACCGACTCAACTACGGTAACCAGATTAACTAGTTACTATGCAGTCACTATGAATGTCGGCGGTTCATTGGGAGCTGCAGTTGCCATACCTTTAACACATATATTGGGCTGGGCAAATGTTATGCGTGGATTTGCTATTCCAGCTATTTTGACATTTATTGTTGCCCTACTAGTAAGATCATTATCTACAAGAGATACTGACGATACATCTCATGATGGGATTTTAAAAACTCTGATCACTGATAAAACTGCTCAAGTTCTGACTTTATTTATGGGACTTCAATCACTGATCTACTACAGTCTTATCACGTGGTTACCTGCAATTTATCAAAGTTTAGGCGCTTCAGCAGACGAAGCTGGCATTTTATTGTCAGTCTTTCAATTTATCGGTATCCCCGCTGCATTAATGATGAACTTCATTACTAATAAGAAACTACTATTTGGCATTTTGGCTAGCGGTTATTTATTAGGAATTAGCTTTCTCATGGTTTCTCACTTTGGTTGGTGGATCTCAGCAATCATTTTGGGATTCACTGCATCACTGATCTTTAGTGTCGCTCTAAATCTTATTTCTAATAGTAGTACCGATATTAATAAAATTGCTAATAGATCTGCTCTAGCACAATCATTAGGATATCTTTTAGCGGCAATCGGGCCTTTTGTCTTTGGTCGATTATTTGATAATTTCAAGACTTGGAATATAACTTTAATCATCATAGCAATTTTGATGGGATCAACCATTATCATCGGACTTAAAATTACTAATAAAAAAGAGAAAATCTAACATCTAAATGCAAAAATGGCCGTTACAAGAAATTAATTATTCCTTGTAGCAACCATTTTTTTATTCTCATTAGGATTGTTCAATCCCAGCTTGCTTTAGTATCTTACTCTCAATACCATGTTCTAATTCCTTATCATGATGGATAGGAACTGGAACTGTTACATTAGTTTTTGGATTGTACATTTTCAAATGAGACCCCTTTTGGGATTTTTCTATAAACCCGTTCTGTCTTAATAACTTAACGATTTTTTGAGGTTTCATTGCCATTTTATTTCCTTAGATTTCCGCAAAACTACCTTCATAATATAAGTAGAATTGCATTATTTGTGTGAAATCTAACTATCACAGGCATTAATTGTAACACAATAAGTCATGTGCTATAAAAGCATTAGACTTATCTTGCCGGTTATTATAAATGACCATTAAGAGTAAAGCCTATCCTTTTTTATACCACTTTAATAAATTCATTAGTTGAAACACGATAGTACACAACACCATTGATAACTACGACTTTATCCACTTTATAAGCAGCATTAGCTGGAAGAAGTACTCCAGTTTGACTGCCACGTTCATCATAGACCGTTGTTGGTGCATCAGTTGTTATATCAGTATCGGAGTCTAAATATTCATATACTTTTTCGACCGGAACAAATTCATTTGTTGAAACACGATAATAGTTTTGACCATTTATAACGGCTATTCTATCTGTTTTCCACTCTGAACTTGGTTTCAAACTGCGACTTACAGGTGAACCAGTATAATCGATCAGATTACCGATCTCATTATTATATACCCTAACAAGAGTTGGACTTTGATAAAAATACAGATAAACATCACTTGCTCTAACGAATTCATTAGTTGAAACACGGTAATAAAGAATATCGTTTAAAGTATATTCTTCATCACTGCGCCAATCAGTATTTACACCTAATATTCTGTCAGCAATTAATTTGCCATCTTTATCATAAAGCTTAACTCTCTGTGTGGTAGTACCAACGGTTTGATTCTTCATTACTACCTTAGCAGTATCACCAGTATCTGGATAGTTAGGAACTAATGGATCAGTGTGATTTTTAACTTCATCACCATCATTTATTCCATCACCATCTGAATCTGGATTCAAAGGATCAGTTTCATATTTGATCAACTCATCGGCACTAGTCAATCCGTCTTTATCAGGATCAGATTGATAATGGATAATATTAGGTTCACCAGAATCATCGATAATTACAACAGTTGCAGCTCCATCATTATCCGGAAGGATCGTCTTCTTACTTGGATCAACAGTTTGTTGACCTAGTGTTTTGCCATCATTAGATTCAGTAACAGTCTTAGTACCGGTTTTCGGATCATTAACATAAACCGTTTCCTTATTACCGTCATCATTCCACTGCTTTGTTATTTTAACAACATTACCATCTTTATCTTTTTCGGTTATCGTAACGTTTCCGTCCTTATCAACATCCCTACCTAAGATTGTTAATTTACCAGGAATGACCGTAACATCATAATTCGGATCAGAACTAGATGCGGTGATATCGTACGTTCCAACAGTTGAAGAATCTGGTTCATCATAATTCAAATTCAAAGTTGAAATTAAATTGTCGTCGCCTATTTTAGGATTTTTAACTGTAGCTTTATTTTGAGGTTCATCGTCACCTTTATAAATATTTTGATTATCAATCAAAATAGTAACTGGACGTTTTTCTACATTTAATTTAGCTGGCGTTATCGTACCAAAATCATAGTTAGGGTTCTCAGACTTTAATCTAGCAATTGCTGTGTCGGTTAATCGAACTCTGTAATAATCTTCGCCAGCTTGTAAAGTAGTATTCACTACATTTCCGATAGGATCAATAACTTCAAAATCACTCTGTGCAAATGTTGTCTTACCAACACTAACTGTATCAACAAAATTAGGAGTTTCACCGTAAACTACAGTAACAGGTTGAATTGTCGAACTTGCACCAGCTTGTTTGATAGTAAACTTACCAGCATTAACTTTGACATCATAATTCTGACTGTTAATTGAACTACTGTTAATTGCATAGTCCCCCACACTTTCACCAACAACACGGGTTAAAGTAACACCTAATTTGTCAATCGTATCACCTGGAACAAGAACATTCTTTGAATCATCAGTTAAAACTAAATCCGGATCTTTATCACCATAAATTTTACTATTATCTGCTGCCGTAACAATTACAGATTTTTTAGCAATCGAAAATGTCCCAGAGTTAATCGTGAATGTATAGTTTTTGTTCAGCTTTGATTTTGTTGAATCCATATCAATGCTATATGTACCAACATTTTCTCCAGCTTCACGTTTTAGAACAATGCCCAATTGAGCCACTGTATCTCCATTGACCAAGCCATTAGCCGAATCGCTTGTTAATGTAAAGTTTGTAGGATCATCTGATCCATAGTATTTACTTGCGTTATCAGCCGTAACTATTATTGGACGTGCAACCACAGTAAGTTTGGCTGCTTTTGCTTCTGCAAAATTATAGTTAGGATTTGCTACATGCAGCTTATCCAGAGCACCTGACTTCAATCTAACACTGTAATCTGTACCAACTTGTAAATCGGAATCAACTATATTGTTGTCTGGATCGACGACTTCGTAGTCACTTTGTTCAAGTGAATTGGTAGTACCATTAATATTTATGAAACTGTCAAATTTTGGAGTATCGCCATAAGTAACTTCAGTAGGTGCAATAGTTATTTCTGCCCCTGCTGGATCGATAGTAAATATTCCGGTATCAACCGTGATTTGATAATTCTTATTCAAAATTGAAGATGGATCCAATTTAATCATATATGATCCGGCTTTTTCGCCATCATCACGAATCAATTTAATTCCTAATTTTGATAGATCGTCATTGTTTACCAAACCTGCTGCTGAATCGCTTGTTAAAGCTAATTCTGGATCAGTTTGTCCATATATTTTCCCATTATCAGCGGCTTTAACAGTAATTGGCAAAACATTAATGGTGAAAGTCCCAGGATTAACCTTGATATCATAATTCTTATTCACAGTTGATGACGTTGAATCAAGTCCAATTGAATATGTACCAACATTTTCTCCAGCTTCACGTTTTAGAACAACGCCCAATTGAGCTAATGTGTCATTATTTACCAATTCTTTTGCTGAATCACTTGTTAATGTAAAGTTTGGATCAGATTCACCATATTTTTTATCGGCATTTCCCGCTGTAACTACGATGGATCGTGGATCTACAGTGAGTTTAGCCCCTTCAGGTTCTGTAAAACTATAATTGGTATTTGTTTTGTTCAAGTTATCAATAACACCTGGTTTTAATTTAACCGTGTATTCTTCACCAACTTGTAAATTAGAACTTACAACATTGCCAGATTTGTCGACAATTTCAAAATCATTCTGCTCTAAAGTAGCACTACTAGTATCAATTTTATCAGTGAATGTTGGTGTATCACCATACGTCATTGAGATTGGATCAATAGTGATGGTTACTGGAGCTTTATTGATGGTAAATATACCAGGATCAACTGTTACATCATAATTTTGACTGTTAGTGGCACTTCCGTTAATTGCATAATCTCCAACATCTTCACCAGTTGCTCTCGTCAAAGTTACACCTAATTTGTCAATAGAATCTCCATTCATTAGTACACTGGAAGAATCCGGAGTTAATGCGAATTCAGTCGGATCATCTCCACCATAAACTTTGCTACTGTTTGCGGCCGTAACTTCAACTGGCTTTTTAGCAATAATGAAAGTTCCGGTTTCTATCTTAACAGTATAATTACTACTCAACTTAGAGGAAGCATCTTGATCAATAGTATATTTACCAGCATTTTCACCCGCAGCACGGACTAATTTCACGCCTATTCCGTTCAAAGTATCGCCATTAACTAAATCAGTCGTTGTTCCATTTATTGCTGGTTCACTAGTATCACCATAAGTCTTACCAATATTTTGAGGAGCCTTGACTGTTAATGGTCTCGGAGTGACCGTCAAGACACCAGTATTGAAAGCAGTAATATTATAATTATCGTTTTTTTTCAAATCAGCTTGTGCCTGGGCTGTATAGCGTATTGAGTAGTTACCACCTGCTTGTAGCTGTGAAGCTGTAACTACTTTATTTGCACTATTATCAAATATTTCAAAATCATTATCGCCATTAGAAATACTATCTAAATCACCACTAAGGGTTGGTGTATCACCATAAATAACAGTTTCGTTATTAGTATTGACCACAACATCTTTAGGTGTGATCGTCAAGACACCAGAAACATAAAGTCCAGCATTATCACTTGTACTCCAGCTCTTCAAATTGGCACGTCCAGAATCAGTTAGTTTAAAAATATATTGACCAGCATCCTTAGGCGTAACTGGTGTATCACTGGAACCTGAGGCCTCGAAAGTAAAGTATTGATAATTAGTAGGATCATTAAAGAACTCATCAGTTTGTGTATTTGAAACTGTACCAAAATCTTGACCAAAACTGACTGTGGGATGACCTATATCGGAAGTTCCATATGGAACTTGCCATGAACTAAAAGTTGCCAAACTATTTTGTGCATCTTGATTAGTAGTCTTTAAAGCACCTAAATCATCCTGGAAGCTGATCAGTAAGTTTTTAACTGCTTCCAAATCTGTATAACCTGTTTGACCGTCGTTAAAAATATCATTCGCAACGGTTGCGGTTTTGGCACTTTCAAAGGCAGTCTTAGCCTTACCATTTGTATCAGAAACTTTTGCATAAATATCAACAACGGATTGTAACAATTGATCTGCCGCAGTTTTTTGATCGGCAGTTAACCCGGATAGACCCACAAATGAATCATACATAGTTTGTGCTTGTTGTTTATAATTGTCAGCATTCGTTTGGTTAGTTGTAGCCTGTTGTTCCCAATAATCTAATGTCGCTGTGGTTGGCAATAGGATACTATCACTAGCTTGAGGTTTGGTTTCGTCTAATGAGTCAGTTGCATTAGCATTACCAACATCAGACCAATAATAATCATCACTATTAATTCCAGTTTTACCACCACTATTAATTGGATTACCTTTGGCATCTTGATAAGTCTGCTTGCTTAAATCATCAGAAATCGATTGTCCAGTTCCGACCGTGACGTTATCTATAACCGTCTGCCCATCGATTGTTTTACCAGTTCCCGTATAGTAATGTCCAATCGGCTGGGATGTATCAGTTGTCGTATTGGAATCTGTAGAAGTGGTCCCTTGATCGATCGGTAAAGTATCTTGTGCAATGGCACTACCATCGGTTGGTGCAGCCAATGTAACCTTCGTTGCCGTATATCCTGGAATTTGAACCAAAACCGGTTTACCCGCCACTGCGACAACTGTAACAGGCTGTAGTCCAGCAATAGGTTGATTAGTTTTAGAATCAACTGGGGTTACTTGAGCTGTAAAAGCTAGTCTAACTGGAACCGTCATACTCTGATTATCGGCATCAGTAACGGTATAACTGTAATATGCACTATCACCTATACTTGTATCTCCACCAATATAATGGACAGTCCCGTTGTTGTTAGCAACTACTTGATCGCCATCAATCAAATAAATATTACCCGCCGAATCAGCTGGGATAACAGCCACTAACGAAGGATCAACATGATCAATTGCCACGGCACGAGCTGCCGCCTCTTGAGTTGAAAAAATTGAAATTGTATCACCGATATTGGCAACGGCCTTTACATTAGTGTTATCCAACAAAGCACCAGAGTCCGCTGAATCAACTAAGTTAACAGTTAACGGAATAGTCTTAGGAGTATAACTGAAATTATCAATTTTGGCAGAATAATCATTACAATTACCACCAGTTGAAGCCGAAACAGATAGTGAATAACCTGTACTGATATCATTAATTTTACGGCTAAAAGTTTGTCCGCTTAAAACAACAGTTAGCATCTGCGTAGATGCATCGTAGTTCATCGTAAAATCATTTATCGGGCTAGAACTGCGTTTTAATCCAATCGAGGTTGCTGACTTATAATCCCCTGAACTAGTTTTCTGTAAGTTACCACTTGAATCAGTAGTTCTCCACCCGACATACGGCGTAGTAGGATCATAATAATTAGAATTCCCATATTCATCAAAAACAAATCCAAATGCATTACTCAAACCACCTAATCCTAATAATCCCCCTGAACCACCTTTAGTAGCTTCGGAAGGATCTCCAGGAGCAAAAATAAAGCCAACACTATCAGCACCACCAGAAGTTTTACTACCAATACCTAACGCTCCTGACATAGAGAAGTTATGACTAAAGTCAATTTCATGTTCAAAAGAAACATGGGCAGCTTGGTGTCCCTGCAAACTAGTTGCGGTGCCTGATGACGAATAATTATTATGATAATCGTTTGTAGTTAATGAAATAGATCCATCTGATCCAATAGGTTGAGTAACAATATTTTTGCTTGCATTATTATCTTTATCAGCACTATTTCTATTTTCCACACTGGCAGTAAAGTGTCCCGCAACTTGATCAGATGTTAATTCAACCTGCGATGTATCTGCTCCAACATCTACATTCTGATTTTGAGATAGCACTGGATATTTGGCATCACTAGTTGCATCTTGTGTCACATTGCTTTGTTGTGTACTTGGCTGTTGAGCGGTTGCCTGACTGACAGTGGTCTGTTGTGTACTAGCCTGTGTAGTTACTTGAGCAGTTGAACTGCTTTTCGTTGGCGTTGGTGACTCGGACGCACCGTTAGACATAGTTGTTTGATCCGTAATCGCTGCAGCATGAACATCAACATTACCGATACTTTCAGCAACTGCAAACGCAGAAAAGCTTATCAATAAACTGCCAAATATACGCGTCTTAATTTTCCATCCAGTATGTCCCTTATATAATATGAATCTCTTCTTAACATCACCATTGGTTACTTTTTGTCTCAAAGTTTAAATCCCCTTTTAAATCAGCTAAGATTGCTGACACTATATCTATTTTCCCTAAATTAACTTTGATATTTTGATAATTTCTTATATATGTATTCCCCATAGATCAACTCACCAATTTCTTGAATGATACAGATATAATCATGTTTTTATCATTCCCCAATCAGTTATAAATAAAAGGTTTGTTGTCCTTTTCATAAAAATATTTATGACAATTATAATATAGTTCAGAATTTGATAATATTCAACGAGATATATGTAATAATGAGATAATATTGAAATATTGTGGTTTAATTTTTGGCAAAGATTAGAACTGTCCCAACACTTTAAAATCTGACAAATGAAAAACCATCGATTCACAATGAAAAATGGTATAGAACAGTGATTATTATTCATATGCCTAAATATTATCAACATTTTAAGAATTATAAATAATTGTTTAAACAGAAAGGACATCTTCCCTTCTTGCCGTAAGATTCATCCTTAGCAAATTTTCATTTGAGATGATATAATAAAATAGTTAAATTATTGCAAAATAATTTATTTTAATTGTTCTTGATGGGGGGCAATTTAATGAAAACTAAATATAAATTAGGCTTATGGGAACTACTTTTTTTCATGAGTATCTTTGTTATTCTTACGACAAACACAAATAATGCTTCGGCTGCGTTAACGAGCAGCACAGATCTAGCTGTTTTAAAAGATGCCCCAAACGGAATTGCCGTTAGTTCTTATATGTCTAACTCCAACCCAGTATCTCCAACATCAGGGTTTCCATACACTACTAACTCAGCGCAGGTAGTTGATAAGACTGGTGCTAATTCATCAAATGGTAATATTGTTTCTCTAGCCAATGGTGCTAACACCAATGGCTCTATTTGGTCTACAAACCAAACATTTGATATAAATAAACCACAAACTATTTCTGCTTGGCTATACTTCGGGGCGGCTACTAATGATGCTTCTATTAATAGTGAGGGTATTGCCTTCGTTCTTCAAAATGATAGTAGGGGTATCGCCTCACTTGGCGCTGGATACGATGGTATGGGCGTTTATGGTTACGACAGATCTGCTATGAATGTATTTAACAGTATAGCCGAGGACACATCCTATCTTCAAAAAACAGCTATCCAAAATAGTGTCGCACTCGGATTTGATGCCGAGAAAAATAATCTTTTTAACGCATCTAATGTTCCTATTAAAGTAAATACTACCCTCCTACCAATAACTACAAATTACTCGCAAAATGGTTTCGATACTCAATTGGGTTCCGTTCCTCCATCTTCTTTGGAAATACCAGGGAAGACAATGTATGGTAGCGTTGGAAATTACGGTAATATTGCCGTAACCTATCCTGCATATGAGGGCACATACTTTCAAATTGATATTTCGGGCACGGCTGCCGCAAGTAATTATCCAGGATTCGATAAGGGAACTGTGATGGTCCATTCAACCTCTAAGTCTGCCGATTTAGTAGATGATATTGACCCCATAACGGGTAAATCAGTTTTTTGGCATCACGTAACTATTAATTGGACCCCTGCTCCGAGCGGATCTGATAACGGGACCCTTTCTTATGTTTACAACGACATTAGTAAAGACGGACTAGAAAATAGTAGTAAGTATCAAACAACTGCTGATATTCCCGTTGATACTACTAAATTGAATACGACATCAGGTAAGGTTCGTTGGGGATTTACTGGTTCCAACGGTACTAACAAAAGTGTTGCTACTAAATTGGTGGCTTTAGATTCAATTCCAGAATCACCTACTACGGATGCCAGTGCTTCAATAACAGATAAGACTTTAAACAAAAAAATCACGGATTCTGCCACTGATAAAAATGTTGCCAACGGCGATGCACTTTCACTCGATTATAATCTTAGTTACATTCGAGGTGATGAGGATTGGAAATCAGTTGCCGCTAAAATAAAAATTCCTAGCAACGTAACTTTAGCACCTGATGCAAATGGAGATATTGCTACTATCAAATATGCCGATGGAAAAACGCAGATCATTACCCAGGCCGATATAGATGCCGATGGTAATCTTCAAGCTACTTTAGCTTATGATTTGCATAGCGCAGATAGCTCAGCTACTATTTCCATCTCAGTGGTAGCTAATAACGATACAACTAGTGATATCAACGTAAAACAGGCTGCCGCTTCATTTACTGGTACCAATAGTATTGCTATGACTAGTTCCCCTGCCTTTACTATTACAGGAAAAAAGGATTACAGTTTAGTTCTTGGTACTGATTCCAGTACCAATTATGATCTGCTTTACAAGAACGATGATTCTAATTTCAATCCAGACCTTAATTTAGGTTACAGTAGCAGCGCCCCCAGTGGTGTTGAAGGTTCTGATATTGTCTTTAAAATTGAAGTTGGCGATCATACTTATATGGCCGCTCAAGATATAGACATTGAAAGTGGTTCGACGGCCTCCACAAATATCGATATTAAACAGGTAATCGAAGGTATGGGTGATAGTTTCTGGGATATCTTCCCACTAGACTCTACTCAACCTGTAAAAGTCACTGCTATTGATAGAACAAACGGACTGGTATCTAATACACTTACCTACAATGTTACGGTGAAACCAAATAAAGCCTTATCCCTAAATGTTTCCGATAGTTTAGCCTTTCAGAATATCCATTTTGGTAACAAATCGGATTATCTTAAGCGAAAATCTACTTTTGATCTAAGTGTTACTAGCTTACGTGAGCCATGGAGCCTATCAGTAACAACAAATGGACTATATAATAGTAGTAACAGTCTCAATAACAATATGAATTTAGTCTATAAAAAAGATACAGCATCAGATTACATGACAATAGGAACTACTCCAGTCGAAGTTGAAACAAATGATAATTCATATGACACATCCACAACCAATAATATTTCAGGTAACTGGACCTCCGATACAGGATTACTTTTAAAACAGTCAGGAATAAGCCCTGTTGGCACATATACTGGTACCCTAACTTGGACTGTATCCGACGCTATACCTAATAATTAAGCAAAAAAATAGATCCGCACCAATATTTTAATTGGTGACGGATCTTTTTTTATTCAAATTTTTGATTCATTAGTAATAACTTTAATAAATTCTTCAAACGGGCGATTTATAAAATGATCTTTTCGGTAAATAAAGTTCAATTGAATCGTATAAAATTCCTTAGGAAGTTCATATGTATACAATAAATGTCTTTCGACAAATGAATCTGCAATTTTCTTAGGAACGACACTCACACCTAAGCCTGCGCAGACACTTGCCATAATGGCATCCAAATAATTGAATTCAATAGGATGATGAATTGATATTCCTTGTGATTTTAACCATAATTCAGTGACTTCACGATAAATACAGCCGGTCGTAAATACTAGAAAAGAAGCTGTTTTTAAATTAGGGACTTCTGAACCGGCAGAAACTAAACACAACTCTTCTTTAGCTAAGGGAATCGAATTAAGATCACTAGTGTCAATATTTTCTCCGATTACAGCTCCATCAGCCTCATAATCAAGAACACGATCGATATTGTTCATCGGATTCCCTGTTTCAATAGCTAGACGGACTTTAGGAAATTTACGGTAATATTTGGTTAGTATCGGAGGTAAGAATGTCTCTGAAGCAGACTGCAGTGTTCCTATTCTTAAATTACCTTCAATTACTTTGGGATGTTTAAGTTGATTGATCGTATCTTCAGTCAAATCAACAATACTGATAGCACGCTTATAAAATTTTTTTCCGGCATCAGTCAGAATAACACCACGATTAGTACGATAAAAAATAGTAGTATTTAATTCCTGCTCCAATTGATGAACTCTAGCCGAAATATTCGACTGAGCATAACCTAATTGTTGAGCAGCGCCTGAAATACTTCCCGTTTGAACTATGGAAATGATCATTTTAAATGTGTCTATATTCATAGTAAACCTCTTGATATCGTTATTTTATATATCTACATTCTTATTCTCGTAGTTTATTATATATCAGGCTGACCATATACTGTACTTGTAAGTTAATAGAGAGCCTAATTCAGGAGGAAATATTATGACAACAAAAATTGGTATTAACGGATTTGGACGTATTGGAAGATTAGCATTCAGAAGAATCGCCACTTTGCAAGATCAAGGTAAAACGGATCTTGAAGTAGTTGCTATCAATGATCTAACATCCCCACATATGTTGGCTCATTTGTTAAAATATGACACTGGTCATGGCAATTTCAAAATTGATTCAATCACAAATGAAGACAATGCAATAATTGTAGACGGCAAAAAAATTCCTATCTATGCCGAAAAAAACGCTCAAGATTTAAAATGGGTCAAGAATGATAGCGTCGATATTGTTCTTGAGTGTACAGGCTTTTACACATCAACTGAAAAAGCTCAAGCTCACCTTGATGCAGGAGCCAAAAGAGTTTTGATCTCCGCTCCTTCAGGAAAAATGCCAACAATAGTTTACGGAGTTAACGAAGATACTTTGACAAACGATGTACACATTGCATCAGTGGGTTCATGTACAACTAACTGTATCGCCCTTCTTGCCAATGCTGTTAATAAAGAATTTGGTATCAATGCCGGTTCAATGACAACGGTTCATGCTTATACGGCAACCCAAATGTTGCAAGATGGACCAGAACGTAATGGCAATGTTCGTGCAGCACGTGCAGCAGCACAAAATATTATTCCTCATTCAACCGGTGCCGCAAAGGCTTTAGGTCTAGTAATTCCTGAACTAAACGGTAAAATGGATGGTCATGCACAACGTGTTCCGGTGATCTCAGGTTCTGTAACAGAATTAGTCGCAACTTTGAATAAGGAAGTAACAGTCGATGAAGTAAATACCGCGATCAAAAAATACACTGAAAACAGTAAGTCATTTGGATATAATGCAGATGAGATAGTTTCATCAGATGTTATCGGAACTTCATTCGGTTCGATCTTTGACCCAACACAAACGCAAATCGTTGGATCAGGTGCTGGTCAAGTTGTAAAAACAGTTGCCTGGTATGATAATGAATCAGGTTTCACAGCTCAAATGATTCGCTCTCTTGAAAAATATGCATCCCTAGATTAATCCTCTACTAGCTTAACCTTTTATAAAATTGGTTAAGCTTTTTTTAATTAGAATAGCCTTGACCTAGACTAAACTCTAAGTGACATACTATTAATAGTTAATAAATAAAGGAGTACTAAATTATGCAATATCGTAAATTTGGTAAAACTGGTTTTAATATTAGTGAAGTTTCTCTTGGAACTTGGCAACTAGGTGGTAAATGGGGAGCTCCCTTTAATGAAAAAGATGCTGATGATACACTGGCTGAAGCATATGATAAAGGCGTAAATTTCTTTGATACCGCTGATGGTTATCAAAACGGTGCTAGTGAGCGTGCAGTAGGCAAATTTGTGAAGTTCCATCCCGATGTGCACTTCACAACTAAAATCGGTCGTAAAGAAGAACCTCTGTCAGCCGAACATTTTAGCCCTAAAAATTTGGATCGTTATGTAGATGAATCACTTCAAAACATGGGACTTGATTCATTAGACATGGTGCTATTGCACTGTCCTCCAACTAATGTTTTGTACCAACCCGAAACATTTTTCGAACTTGATCGCTTGCAAAAAGACGGTAAAATCCGTAATTATGGTGTCAGTGTAGAAAAAGTTGAGGAAGGTATTAAAGCTCTCGATTATAATATTGCTGGAATCGAAATCATTTTCAATATGTTCCGCTTACGTCCGGCTAAATTGTTCTTCGAATTAGCCAAGAAACAAGATGTCGGTATCCTAGCACGAGTACCTTTAGCTAGTGGTATTCTTAGTGGTAAATATACTGCCAATACAAAATTTGCTCCAGAAGATCATCGTAATAATAATCGAAATGGTCAACACTTCGATAAAGGAGAAACGTTCTCCGGTGTAGATTATTTGACTGGTGTTAAAGCCGCCGATGAATTAAAGAAACGTTTAGGTACAGATCAATTGGCCGCTACTGCATTACGTTATATCTTAATGTATGATGCCGTTTCAGCCGTTATTCCAGGTGCCAGCAATCCAACCCAAATTGAACGCAATACATCTGCCGCAGATCTTGCTCCACTTACAAAAGATCAAATGGCAATAGTTCAAGATGTTTATAATGAGTATATTAAGAACCCAGTTGAGTATTTGTGGTAATTTAAAAATTAAAGACATAACCTCGATATTACGAGGTTATGTCTTTTTGATTTATATCGAAAAAAAAGGCCCCACAACGTGAGGTCTTAATTTCTATCTACCATTCATAATCAGTAGGATCGATCAATCCATTTCCAGTAGCTTTATCCAACATAATTCTCTGTTCAAAGTGAGCAACGTTACGTTTTGTTTCTTTAACCATATCTGGATTAACTGAAACATAATCAATACCACTTTGAATCAAGAAGTTTGTAAAGTCAGGGAATTCTGAAGGTGCTTGTCCACAAATTGAAACTGTCTTACCATCTTTATGTGCTGCTTTGATCAAATGACGAATGGCACGTTTAACAGCTAAGTTACGTTCGTCAAATAGTCCGGCTACTGTGTCATTATTACGATCACAGCCGAGTAATAACATCGTTAAATCGTTAGATCCAATGGAATATCCATCAATAAATTCATTAAATTTATCAGCCAAAATAATATTTGAAGGAATTTCAGCCATCATATAGACCTTAAAGTCAGCATTTCTGACTAAGCCTTGATTATTCATAATTTCAGTAATCTTTTGTGCTTCTTCAACTTTACGAACGAATGGAATCATAATGTTAAGATTCTTTAAGCCAAATTCATTTCTAACTTTCTTAACTGCTTCCAATTCTAGTTTGAAGGCATTGATATATTTAGGATCATAGTAACGTGAAGCCCCACGCCAACCTAATAAGTCAGCTGGTTCTTGTGGTTCATATTTATCTCCACCTTTAAGATTACGATATTCACTGGACTTAAAGTCAGATAAACGCAATACGACTGGTCTTGGTGCCATAGCACGGGCAACTTTAGAAATTCCATCAGCCAGCATATCGACAACTTTTTCTGGATGTCCTTGTTCGATCAAATATAGGGGATGTTCATGAATATATGATGTCCAAATAAACTCTTCACGCATCAAACCAATTCCGTCAGCTGGAAGTGATGAATATTTGTCGGCCAAATCAGGATCACCTAAGTTCATCATTACTCCGGTTGCGGTTGGAGCAAATGTCTCTGCGGCAACTACTTGACCAGCCTGATTATCTGAGTCAGTTTTCTTTAATAGACTTTCTACTTTGCCTTGATAAACGACTCCGTTTTTAGCATCAACTGTAACGACATCCCCGTTATGGAGCGCATCCGTTGCAGCAAGTTGTTTACTTTCAGTACCAACGATACATGGGATCTGCATTTCACGAGATACGATTGCAGCGTGACATGTCATACCACCATTATTAGTAATAATAGCAGCGGCTTTCTTCATAGCTGGTACCCAATCAGGTGATGTCATCAAAGTAACTAAAACTTCACCCTTCTTGAATTGATCAATGTCTTTTGGATCGTCGATCACATGCACGACCCCACTAGCCAGGCCGGGACTTGCTGGCAATCCACGAACAACAACTTTAGCATCTGCTTGAGCAACCACGTTATCATCTCCAGTATCAGTATCATGGTTCTTCTTACTTTGTGACCAAACTGTTTCTGGACGAGCTTGCACGATCCAAAGACGATTCGTGTTGGTATCCAGAGCATATTCCATGTCCATATAACAACCATAATGATCTTCGATCTGTTGTGCATATCCGGCTAATTCAATCACTTGTTCATCAGTCAGAACTTGTTTATCCTGTAATTCTTCTGGAACTGGTTTTTCAACAGTCCCTCCATCAGCGACTCTCATCAACTGAATAGTTTGTTTAACGACATTTTTTTCAACAATTTTTTTAGATTTCTTATCAATAACAAAATGATTTGGAGTTACTTTACCTAATACAATATATTCACCTAAACCACGAATCCCATCGATAGTGATTTTAGAATCATCACCATTTGAAACATCGACTGAGAACATGATTCCTGATGCTTTTGAAAAGACCATCATTTGAACAGCTGCTGATAAAGCCACTTTTTCGTATGGAAATTGTTGCTTATGGCGATAATAAGTAGCACGATCGGTGAATAGTGATGAATAACAAGCCTGAACACGATTAACTACATCGTCTTCACCTTTAATATTGAGATAAGATTCCTGTTGACCGGCAAATGAAGCATCCGGAAGATCTTCCGCTGTGGCAGAAGAGCGAATTGCCACAAATGGATCATCTTGCCCCATTTTCTTAGAAAGATCTGCATAGGCTTTTTTAATATCGTCCGCCAAATCAGCTGGCATCTTGGCTCCAACGATCAAATCACGAATCTGCTTGCAGGTTGTACGAAGTTCGTCTGAGTCCTCGTAATCTTTCATACCCTTAAGCAGTCCGTTAACTTTATCGTTTAAACCCGTTTCTTGCATAAAATATCGGTACGCACTAGCAGTAGTTGCAAAGCCGTAAGGCACTGGCACATCCATGGAAGAGGTCATCTCCCCCAATGAAGAAGATTTACCCCCAACCAAGTTAACATCTTCTCGATGTAATTCGTTGAACCATAAAACATTTGCTGTATCGCGACTATTCATGAAATTACCTCCTTTTATGTTTAAAAAAGTAAATTAGATAAATTGTGAAAGCGCTCACAATTACAACTTAATTGTAAAACATCAATGTGCAAAGTGCAAAAGAGTTTAGCGGATAAAAATGACTTAGTGTATAAAAAAAACCTCACAATCGGTACTGAGTATATAATTTGATACAGATAAATAAGAGCACTTCTGAGAAAATAAATCTTGGAGGTGCTTTTGCTTTGACT
>NZ_RHOS01000020.1 GCF_003946205.1 Companilactobacillus keshanensis
TCAAAAAACGCCTAATCACATTTAAGTGATTAGACGTAAAATTTCATAATCAACTCCAATTACTGGGGTTCATTGCAGGTAGGGTCCTTTATTCGGGTTCATCAACTGCAAAATCTCCGAAGTCTGCGTTAACAACTTTAGCCAAGGCATGAGGTTCGATTAGAAGTGATTGTCCAAGTTTACCAGCTGAAACGATAATCTTTTCGGAACGCTCAGCTTCATTATCAAAGTATATTGGATAATTATGTAATGAATGTATCCCAACCGGACTATTTGCTCCGTGTTCAAAACCACTAGTTTTGATCAAATCTTTTAAAGGCACCATACCGACTTTTTTATTACCGGATATTTTTGCCAATTTTTTGTAGCTGAGATGTTTATCTAATGGAATCATTCCAACAAGTGGACCAGTTTTATTTCCTGTCAAAACCAATGTTTTGTATATCTTATATCCATCCTGCATACTACCATCATGGACCAATTCTTGAGTATCACCCTCGGCTTGAGTGAGGAAAGTCATTGCTTTATATTCGACTTTCTCTTTATCAAGAATTTTTTCGACTAATGTTTTTGAAATTTTTTTATTTTTCTTACTCATTTTACCCACCAGATTAATAAATTACTTCTTTAATAATCATAACAAACAACAAAACTTTTGAAAGTTTTTAAGTCTTTAATTAAAATAATAAGTAAATCTTTAATAATTTGTTATATAATGACAACGTTTAATAGTCAAAGGAGCGAAAAGAATGAGTTTTTTTAAACGCAATAATAAGGACAATGACCCTATTCAAAATGATTTCAGCAAAATATCTCAAGAAATCAATAAAAGCCCAAAAAGGTTATCAGAAGCACAGAAATTATTTAAGGATAATGAATCTTTAAGAAAAATTGCTGCTAAAGAAAAACTTAATGAAAAAAGTTTAGATTAGATCTATCAAAGATGATTCGATTATGAAAATAATCGGATTATTTTTTTGAACTTAACTAATATGTAGAAAAAAAGTAAAATACAAATACTTTTATAGTATTTATAACTTATGGTATGCATAAGTAAAAATCTATGATATATTATAAAAAACAAAGATAAGAGGTGTTTTAAATGGGAAAAGTAATGGCAAAGAATCAACTATTAGAAACTAACGTATTTGTAGAAAGATTTTTAACTTATCGTGAGGTTTTCGTTGAATATTTCAAAACTATGAGTTTAATTGAGCGAGGGGAAGCTTTGACACATGAAAATTATTCTCGTTTGACACATAATTATGTGATCAATGTAAAACGATTCAGCTTACTTTGTAATTCATATATCACAAAGTATAAATTAGAAGACTCCACAATCGATAAGACACTAAATAGTTACTTCATTGAGTTGATCAATGGACTAGAGTGCATGGATGAAAAACAGAATATTCTAAATAGAGAACTTTCTAATAAGGCACAACAAAAAATTAAGAAGTGTGAACTAAGCTTTATGGAAACTATTGGAAAATATATTAAATAAGACGTCAGAAACGTCTTTTTTTTATGCTCAATATTTAGTAATCTTAATAGTAATACGGAGGAATTTTTATGATTTGGAAAAAAATAAGTGTTTCAATTCCCAACAACTTTGATCAGGAAATTATTTCTGATGTATTTATGAAAATTGGTGCTAACGGAACCGAATTAGTTGATGATGATGATCAATCTGTTTGTACTAAGATAAATTCGTATTTCGATGAAGATAGTTATAAACCAGAGTTAAAGAATAATTTAATAAATGAAATTTCAAGATTAGCAGACTTTGGATTCGATGTTTCCAATTTAACTGTTTCTGAAAGTGACGTTGATGATAATAGTTGGGTCAATGAATGGAAACAATATTATCATCCAGTGCACATTAGTCGTTATTTAACGGTTGTTCCTAATTGGGTCGACTATCAGCCTAAATTTATGGATGAACATTTGATAGTTATGGATCCAGGCAAATCATTTGGTACAGGGACACATCCCACTACATATTCTTGTATGCAGGCTCTGGAACTGATTCTAGGTGATGCAGAGTCATTATATGATGTCGGAACTGGTTCAGGTATTCTCTCCATTCAAGCACGACAACTAGGTGTTTCAAATATTAAGGCTTTTGATCTTGATCCAGAGGCAGTTGAAGCTGCTAAATTGAATTTACAATTAAATGAAGGCTGCCAGAATATTGAAGTATATGAAAATTCATTATTAGAAGGTGTAACTGGAAAGGTTGATGTAATCGTGGCTAATATATTGGCCGATGTTATCATGCAATTTATCCCAGATATAGATGAACATTTAAATTCTAATGGATTTGTTGTTTTATCAGGTATAATTAATGAGAAAGAATCTTTGATCACTGCCGAAATGGAAAAACATGGCTTTAAAGTGCTAGAGGCCTTTCATTTAAAGGGCTGGTCAACACTGATTTGTAAAAGAGTAAAGGACGCTGAATTACAAGATGGAGCAATACTTCGTTAATCAAATATTTTCTACTGAAACAACTACAATAGAAGATACTGAAATTTTTAAACATGTCATAACTGTATTAAGACATAAGGTATCAGACAAAATTTATTTAGTTGATGAACTAAAAGGACTTTATTTAGCAACGATCGAAAAAATTGATAAAGATAATAAGACGATTACATTCAAACTTTTGAAAAGTGATAAGTCTTCCACAGAATTGCCTGTTAAAGTCACAGTTGCTTGTTCATTGTCAAAGAAAGACAAAATTGAATGGATCACGCAAAAATCTACAGAATTAGGCGCAGCAGAGATCGTATTCTTTAATTCTCAATATTCGATCATGCATTGGAAAGAAAATGTAATTGAAAAGAAACTTGATAGATTGCAAGAGATTGCTAAAAATGCGGCTCAACAAGCGAAGCGTCGTATAATTCCTCAAGTTAGTTATTTGAATGATTTAAAAAAATTAGCCGATGATGAATCTAAATTAAAGTTTGTTGCCTATGAAGAATCGGCCAAACAGGGTGAATCGAGCCTTTTAGTACAAAGTTTGGATCAATCTTCAGCAAAGTCGGTGATTGGTGTTTTTGGACCAGAAGGCGGTTTTTCACCTGAAGAAGTCGACTTTTTGCAAGACAATGATTATTTGTCAGTTGGATTAGGCCCAAGGATAATGAGGGCCGAAACAGCACCATTGTATTTCCTATCAGTGCTATCATATAATTATGAATTATCATCAAAATGAGGAATGAAAATTGAAAAATCTTTGGAAAAAAGTTGAAGCATCAAAAACAACTTATATTGCACTTATATCTATCGTTCTAGTATTTATCATGCCAATTCTGTTTAATCTATTTCATTTAGGAAAATCTAATCGGATCATTTGGTTATTCTTTGTGATCAATATCTTCTTTTCTGGATTTCTCGGTTGGTTTTGTCGAAAGTATGCGCTATCGTTTTATAATTTGATCATTTTCCCAGTAATATTTGTGATCAGTGTTTTCATAAAATATGGACGATATGGATACTTTTTAGCAGGAATATATTTAATTTTAAGTATTTTAATTTATTTCTTATTTGATAAGGAAAATTGATTGTTTTTTTTAAATAAAGAAAGCATAATAATACGTAAAGAAAAGCACTCATAGAGTGCTTTTTATTGTAGAAGGGGTGGGACAAAATTTGAAAAAGAATAGAGATTATACTCCTGACGAAGTCCTAGACATTTGCCGCAAATATATGAATGAGGAACATGTTGAGTTTGTTAATAGATCATATAAATTTGCTGCCTATGTCCATAAAGAGCAAAAAAGGGCTACTGGTGAGCCATATATTATTCACCCAACTCAAGTGGCTCAGATTCTTGCTTCTTTACACATGGATCCATATACTGTAGCGGCGGGTTATCTTCATGATGTAGTTGAAGATACTAATATCACACTTGGTGATGTTAATGAGTTATTTGGAGATCAAGTTGCTACTATCGTTGACGGAGTCACCAAGATAAGCAAGTATAAGTATCGCTCTCATCAGGAATTGTTGGCTGAGAATCACCGTAAGATGCTTTTGGCAACCGCTAAAGATCTACGAGTAATTATGGTAAAACTCGCTGACAGATTGCATAATATGCGTACTCTTAAAGCTTTACGTCCTGACAAACAACGTCGAATTGCCACAGAAACGTTGGAAATTTACGCTCCACTTGCCGATAGATTAGGTATTAGCAAGATCAAATGGGAGCTTGAGGATCTATCTCTTCATTATATTAACCCTCAGCAATATTACCGTATCGTTCATTTAATGAATAGTAAGCGTGATCAAAGAGAGGCTTATATTGCAGAAGCAATAGATTATATAAAAACTAGTGTTGATGCGTTAGGTATCAAGTATGATATCTATGGCCGGCCTAAACATATTTATTCTATTTATAAAAAGATGCGTGATAAACACAAGCAATTTTCAGAATTGTATGACCTTTTAGCAATTAGAATCGTCGTTGACTCTGTTAAGGATTGCTATGCTGTATTAGGTTCAATTCACTCAAAATGGAAGCCTATTCCTGGTCGTTTTAAAGACTATATTGCTGTTCCAAAAGCTAATGGTTATCAATCTCTTCACACGACAATCATCGGACCTGGAGGTCAACCACTTGAAGTTCAGATCAGAACTTATAAGATGCATGAAATTGCTGAATATGGTGTTGCCGCTCACTGGGCTTATAAAGAGGGAAACTTTGAAGGCGTCCAAATTGATGAAAATGAGCAAAAAATTGATGTCTTTAGAGAAATTCTAGAGTTACAAGAAAATTCTGACAATGCTGCTGATTTTATGAAGTCAGTTAAGGGCGAGATATTTAATGATCGTGTATATGTCTTTACACCTCAAGGTGAAGTTGTAGAATTGCCAAAGGGTTCAACGACACTGGATTTTGCTTATCAAGTACATACTGAAGTTGGTAATCATTCAGTTGGTTCAAAAGTTAATGCCAGAATGGTTCCTTTGAATTATCAATTAAAAAATGGTGATATTGTCGAAATTTTGACTAGCGCCAGTGCTAAACCAAGTCGAGATTGGGTAAATGTTGTCTATACATCTAGATCTAGAAATAAGATCAAACGTTATTTCCGTGTTAAAGATCGTCAAGAAAATATTGATATTGGTCGAGAATCTATCGAAGAGGAATTAAAAAATCGTTCACTATCTGCTAAGAAGTATCTCGATAAAAAACATTTGGAATTAGCAATGGAAATCTTCAACTTTACTGATCCAGATGAATTGTTCAATGCCGTTGGTTATGGCGAATTGTCTGCTATCAATGTGGTCCATAAGCTACTAAGTGAAGATCCTGATAAGAAAAAGGAAGCTGAGAAAAAAGAGCTTGAAGATTCATTGATAACCGATGATACTGAAGAAAAGAAAACACAACAAAATGAAAGTACCCAAGTAAAGAAAACACAGGATAATCCTAACAACAGTATTTCGGTTCAGGGTATCGATAATCTATTGATACGCTTGGCAAAATGTTGTAGTCCTATTCCTGGGGATGAAATTGTTGGTTATATCACTAAAGGACGTGGATTGACTATTCACAGAGCTGATTGTCCAAATGTCCAAAGTGAAGAAGCCAAACGACGTTTTATTGAAGTTAGTTGGGATAATGTTACTCAAGATAAGCGTTATTCAGCTGAACTAGATATCTACGCATTCAATCGTAATGGATTGTTAAATGAAGTATTGCAAGTTATCAATTCCACAACTAATTCATTAAATAATGTTAATGGACGTCTTGATAGAGAGAAAATGGCAGTCATTCATGTGAGTGTCGGAGTTAATAATAAAGAACATCTCGATAAAATAATTTCTAAACTGAATAATATACCTGACGTTTATGAAATCAAAAGGACAATAGAATAATATGAAAGTAGTTATCCAACGAGCTTCAGAAGCAAAAGTTTCGGTTAATAATAAGGTCTTAGGTCAAATTGATCAGGGACTTTGCTTATTGGTTGCCTTTGCTGATGAGGATACAACAGAGACATTGAATTATATGGCTCATAAAATTGCTAATATGAGAATTTTTACTGATGATGAAGGTAAAATGAATTTATCGATTAAAGACGTCAAAGGTAGCATTTTGTCAATCTCACAATTTACGCTCTATGCTGATACTAAGAAAGGGAATCGCCCTAGTTTCACTGGAGCAGGAGATTTTGAGTCATCTAGTCAAAAGTATGACCAGTTTAATCAAACATTAAGAAGTTATGATTTAACTGTCGAAACTGGTGAATTTGGTGCAGATATGCAAGTTGCTCTGACTAATGATGGACCAGTAACAATAATAATGGAGCGATAAAATGACAAGTATAATTTGGGATTTTGACGGAACTTTAGCCAATAGTTATCCAGGGATGGTTGCAGCGACTCAAAAGGCCTTGGAAGAAAATTTCAAAATAAAACTTTCAAAAGATACTATTTATAGTGGGATCAAGAAAACATCTATCAGAAAATTTGTAGCTGAACTATTGGAAAAAAATGAGAATACATCAATTGATGATCTTGGTAGTTTTTACAAAACATATACACTATATGAGAATGAATTTCATGATCAGATACGATTGATGCCACATGCAAAAATAAGTTTAGATTATTGTAGGATTCAAGGTTATCAACAATTTATCGTTACTCATCGTGATAAGTCGATCCATGATATTGCTAGAAAATTAGAAATATCTGATTACTTTGAGGAAATCGTCAGTGTTGCCGATGGACATACTAGAAAGCCAGATCCTGATATGCTGAATTACTTGATAGCTAAATATAGTTTGCAAACGCGGGATATATTTGTTATCGGTGACCGTAAGATTGATATAGATTTTGGTAAAAGTGTTTCCGCTAAAACTATTTTATTAAACGATGAAGAAAGTTTTAATGAAGATTATAAAATTAATGATTTAAATGATTTGAGTAGAATTATATAATTAAAGATGTGTAAATAACTGCACATCTTTTTTTGCTGTCATGGGAGGTAATTATGCCAAAATATCTAACGTTTGATTGTTATGGAACACTGATGAATGAGGATAATACTTATGACGAGGTTGAACGTTTGGCCAAAATCATAGGAGTGGATCCTAAAAAAGCACGTGCAAGGTTCATTAAGTATCAAGATGATCCATCGAATGTTCATCCTTATCAAGATTATGATCTTTTGACGAGAAGTAATTTGATCAATCTGGATTTTCAATTTGATTTAGACCATCAATTTGAAAAATATTATGTTGAGGTTTTAATGGCACATCGTGAATTAAAGCCATTTCCTGAGGTTAATGAGACACTTCATAAGCTGACCGATATGGGATATAAATTGATTATGATGTCTAATTCATCGTGGGATATTATTCCTTATAATGCTGATCAGCTCGATGCCGAATTCGATATTTGGACAGCAGAGGATGTGCATGTTTATAAACCTGATATCAAGTTTTTTAAGAGAATTCAAGAACATTATGGATTCACTAATGAGAATCATATTCACATTGCTCAAGGATATGATACTGATATTGTGACAACTAATAAATTAGGATGGAATTCAATATGGGTTAACCGTGAATATATGAAACCTACACAAGCGGCACGTCCTACACACGAAATACATACCTTAGATAAAGTTATTGATATATTATCTTAATTTTTAAAACGTTTTCTGCTCCCTTAATTGATAATAAGTTGTAAAATATTAAGTTGCACGTTATATATTTTATATTTCATTATCGGGGGATTTATTTATGGAGAGTTTAGAACCGAAGAAGTCCTTTATTAGTTGGCCTGTGCTGGCCCTAATGAGCTTCGTTACGGTAATTGGTTTTGATGACTTAACCTACAACTTTCAAAACCAAGGAATGGGTGTTATCACATCCTGGGTTATCATGCTATTTTTATATGTCATTCCATATTCACTTATGGTTGGACAATTAGGATCGGTCTTTAATCACGAAGGCGGTGGATTGACATCTTGGGTTCGCGGAACTAGTGGCGAATTTTTGGGATACTTTACAGCATGGACATACTGGGCTGCATCAGTTCCTTATGTTGTTGATACGGCTAATTCAATCGTTGTTGGATTAGGCTGGGCTTGGAACGGAAATGGTAAACTCCAAGACACAATGTCTAATGGTTGGTTTGCATTTTGGACCGTTATAACTTTTATCGTTTTTATTTTTGTCCAATCAAGATTTAAACATTCACTTGAAATATTGAGTACTATCGGTGGTGTTGCAATGTTTGGGATGACAGTATTATTTGTTATCATGACGTTTGCCGCTTTGGCAATGGGTGGACATATTGCCACTCAACCTATGAATGTTCATACAATTGTACCTAAGTTCGATTTACATTATTTGACTACTTTAGGACTATTGATCTATGCCATGAATGGGGCCGAACTTATTGCGCCATTCATTACTAAGATGCGTAAACCTAAGAGTGAATTTCCTAAGGCTATGATCATGTTGGCTGTTATGACAGCTTTCTTAACTATTTTTGGATCATTCTCATTGGGTGTTTTCTTTAATGCCTATCATTTACCAAATGATTTGAAGATGAACGGTTCATATTATGCTTTTCAGGCGTTAGGTGAACAATTCCACATAGGTAATTCATTGATGTATATTTTCTCTTGGACGGAAGTGTTCTACTTGGCAGCGTTATTGGCTGTTTTATTGGACGCTATGACAAGAATGTTGATTTCTGATACTGGGGCAAAGTTTATGCCAAAAGTTCTTCGTAAGAAGAATAAGGCTGGTTTACCGGTAAATGGTTATCTATTAACTTGTGGCTTGAGTGCATTTATTATGTTATTGGGTATTTTCTTACCAAGTATGAATGATATCTTTAACTGGCTATTGAATCTTAACGGAATCATTTCTCCAGGTGTTACATGTTGGATCTTCTTTGCCTTTATTAAGATTCGTATGGATAGTAAAAAATACCCATCAGATTACGTTTATATCAAGAATGATAAACTAGCTTTATCAGTTGGTTGGTGGTGCTTAATAGTTACTGGTGTTGCCACAGTATTTGGTATTGCACCTCAAGATGTTTCTTTAGGTTCAAGTACATGGTGGTATGAGTTGATCATTAACTTTGTTGCTATTATTGTTTTGATTGGTTTAGGAACAATTATGCCTTATGTAACACGTCGTGAAATTAGAAGCAAGACCGGTTCTGCATTTACACGTTTGCAATGGACAGGTATTTTGTCAGCATTACTAGTAGTAATCGTTGGTGATTTATATCTTGGTGGTTCAAAAATGAATAACAATATTGCTATGGTCGCTGGATTAAGTGTTATTGGTATTCTTATAATTGTTGCTATTGGCTGGCATGAACGTGATTTAATTTCAGAAGGTTAATTGAAAGGCTGAGAGAAATCTCAGCTTTTTTGTTTGCAGTGATTTATTAACAAGGAATAATCTAATAAATATGAATTATCAATTTGAAAAGTATTATTTTGATGTACTGGATGACCATCGAAATTTGGTTCCTTTCCCAGAAGTAATTGATATTTTAAATAAATTTATTGATCTTGGATATGCACTTGTTCTAATGACTAATTCGTCATGGGGTGTGGTATCTAAAAATGTTGAAGCCCTAAAAGTTCCATTTGATATTGGGACGGCAGAAGATATACATGCTTATAAACTTGATTAAAATTTTTCAGAATTGTTGAACAATAATACGGATTCAATAACAGCAATGATTATCATATGGCCAAAGGTTATGGAGCAAATATTGTTCCATGTAGCAAAATTAATTAGAATAGTATTTTGGTAAATAGTGACTATAAAGAAGCTACTACTGTTCAATCCACGTATAAAGTTAAAATTTGTTAAATAAAAAAGGGTACGGTTTCGACCGTGTTTTTTGTATCTATATCCTCTACATAGTTTTGAAAACTAGATTGAATGATAATTGATATTATGATAAATTATATTGGTAATTACAAAGAGGTGCTTTTTAATGGACGAATTGCAAGAATGGTTAGATAATTTAGAAAAGTTCAAATTGCCTAGGTGGAATGACCTTCCGGAACTTGATTTATATCGTGATCAGTTATTAACACTCATTGAAAAATATTTAAGTCCCATTTGGATCGAAGATGGACCAATAGTTACATCTTCGATGGTGAATAATTATGTGAAGAATGGTTTACTGCCGCGTCCCATTAAAAAGAGGTATACCAAGGATCATTTGGCTTATTTGATTGCTATTACCTTTCTAAAACAAGTGATTTCCATGAATGAGATCAAATCTGGATTAGAAGTAATGACTAGCCTAAATGGTGGGATAGAGAAGGCGTTTGACTTCTTTTGCGAGAAGCAAGAATTGGCATTTAGAATGCTAAATTATCGTAATGAAAAACAAAAGATTTCTGAAGATAATTCAACATCGGCCTACTTGATGGTAGAGATGGTGACTTTGTCTTTTGCCACCAAGTGGATGACACGTAAAGTATTAATGATCGAAAATGGAGCATTAGAAGAAGAGAGTAAAGAATAATGACTGAAAAAATTGCTGTTTTGGTAGATTCTTGTTGTGATATACCAGAGGAATACTTAGAAAAGAATGGTATCTATGAAATACCAATGCAAATTATTTATAAAAATAAAACATATCTTGATCGAGTAGATATTTCGGCAGTTGAAGTATACGATGATTTGGAATCAGAGATACCTAAGACGTCATTGCCTTCAGGTGAAGTAATTCAAAGAACGTTAGATGAAATTCATGAAGATGGTTATACTCATATTATTTCAATATCTATTTCGTCAGGATTGAGCGGAACCTATAACTTTTTAAAGGTCTTACTAGATGATGATGGCAGATTTACTTACACATCATTCGATACAAAACAAGTTGCTGTTGCGGCAGGTCTTATAGCCGTGGGAACTAAAGATGAAATTGATGCCGGATCGGATTATGAAACGGTTTTAAAAAAGACTCAAAAGATGATCGATAATACTGTAGTTTATTTCTGTATTCCAACTCTTGAGTATTTAAGAGCAGGAGGCAGAATTGGATTAGTTACGTCGGTGGTCGGAAGTATGCTTAAACTAGCTCCAATAATCACTTGTAATTCCGATGGTATATATACAATCGCCGCTAAGGCTCGAGGAATGAAGCGAGGGCAAAGAATGATGTTAGATATGGTTACAAAGTTTATAGGTGATCATGAGAAATATTTATTGGCCGTTGGACATGGAGCAGATGAAAAATCCGGCGGGAATATGATGGCATTATTAGATAGTAAGGGAATCAATGGGACTGAAAACTTCTTTGGTCAAGTTGGACCAGCATTGGGCGTACATACTGGGCCGGGCTTAGTAGGTGTCGGAGTTTGTTTACTGGATTAAATTTTGGCAGAACTTTTTATGAAGTTCTGTTTTTTTAATTGACTTTAAAAATAAATAAATGTATTATAGTTCGCATACGAACGATAGGAGGAAACATCATGATTAATCCCAAGACAACGATTACGTTTCAAATTAGAGATCTATCTTTAAAAATCGATCGGTATGTTAAATCAAACTATCCGATCTTTAATCATGACGATAAGCATTTTTCAAAGCTTCAAGGGATGGCTGCAGGATATTTATTTTTGAATGATAGTAAAGAAATTTTTCAAAGGGATCTTGAACACGCCATGTCTATCAGTAAGTCAACGGCCAGTGGATTGGTCAGCCGAATGGTAAAAAATGGCATTATTGAAACAACACCCTCGGGTAAGGATGCTAGGTATAAACGTCTTATTCTAAGGCAAGAAGCCAAGGACGCTATGATTGAAGTTGATGCATCTGCTCAAGAAATTGAAAAATCACTTAGCGAAGGGATTTCAAAAGAGGATATGAAGACCTTTTTTAAGGTTATAAAAATGATTTCTGATAATGCTGAATAAAGCATTTTATTTTTAGATATATAGTTCGCATGCGAACTCATGATTAAGAAGGAGTTGCTAATGTTTAAACTGTTAAGAAGAATGAATAAAAAAGAATATGGAATGATTGGTTTAAGTACAATTTTTATCGTTATACAAGTTTGGCTAGAATTGAGCATTCCAGGATATATGTCGACTATTACGGAAAAGATTGAAACCAAAGGGACAACAATTGGTCAAATAATACAACCAGGCATAATGATGATTTTACTATCCGTTTTAAGTGTTTTAGCGGCTGTAATAACTGGATATATTGTGGCAAAAATTGCAGGTGGTTTTACTGCTCGTGTCAGGAAAGATGTCTTCAATCAAGTTATGGATTACTCGACGCAAGATATAAAGAAATTTTCTGTTTCCAGCTTGTTAACACGATCTACTAATGATATAACTCAAATTCAGCAATTTGTAGCTATGGGATTACAAGTTATTATAAAGGCTCCAATCACAGCAATATGGGCTATTACTAAAATTGCCGGTAAAGGATGGCAGTGGACTACAGCAACAGCAGTAGCAGTTGTTATTTTATGTATCATGTTGACTTTTATTTTAACTAAAGTACAACCTAAATTTAAAATGGTACAAAAATTAACTGACAGGTTAAATTTAGTAACTCAAGAAAACCTATCAGGTATTCGGGTTGTACATGCTTATAATGCAGAGGAATATCAAAATAATAAATTCAATAAGGCCAATAATGATTTAACTGATACAAATTTATACGCCAATCGAATTTTAGCATTAATGAATCCAGGAATGAGCTTTATCTCTAGTTCATTGACATTAGCTGTTTATGCAATTGGAGCAATTATTATCAATCAAGCAAACGGGGCACAAAGATTAAGTTTGTTCAGTAATATGATTGTCTTCTCATCTTATGCTATACAAGTTATTTTAGGATTTTTACTTTTATCAATAATATTTGTTATTTTACCTCGCGTTTTGGTTTCAGCTGGCAGAATTAACGAGGTCCTTGATATTAAGCCATCAATCCTTTTTAACGATAAATCTAATGAAAAAATAAAAGAAAAGGGAACAATTAAATTTGATAATGTTAGTTTCAAATATCCTGATGCTGAAGATACAGCAATAAAGAATTTAACTTTCCAAGCTGATCAAGGACAAACAATCGCTATTATTGGATCAACAGGTAGTGGTAAGAGTTCGACTTTGAATCTTATTCCGAGATTATATGATGTAACTAAAGGCCATGTTCTAGTGGATGGAATTGATGTTAAAAATTATTCCGAATCTGATTTAAACGATCGTATAGGATATATTCCTCAAAAGGCTGTCCTATTTAGCGGCGATATCAAGAGTAATATTAATTTTGGTGAGAGTAGCAATAAATCTAATAATTTGAGTGATCAAGAAGCATATATGGCCTTGGAATTAGCTCAGTCTAGAGATTTTGTTGAAGAGAAAGAAGCAAAATTAAATTCTAATGTAGCACAACATGGTGATAACTTCTCGGGTGGTCAAAAACAAAGATTGGCAATTGCACGTGCCATTGCTAGAAAACCTGAAATATTATTATTTGATGATTCATTCTCAGCTTTAGACTATGCAACAGATAAAAAGTTACGTGATGATCTTAAACAAAATGCAGCTGATACAACTAAAATTATCGTTGCCCAACGTATCAGTACCATTATTGATTCTGATGAAATCATCGTATTGGATAAAGGACAGGTAGTTGGACAAGGTACACATGAAGAATTACTTAAAAACAATAAAGTTTATCAAGAAATCGCTTATTCACAACTTTCAAAGGAGGAATTGGCTTAATGCGTAAAGCTAACACAAGAGACATTAGTATTAAAGATGGTGTGTCAGAATACGGTCGTTCATATATCTTTCCAGTTTTGATAGCCGTAATATTTGCCGTTCTAGGTAGTGTGACCTCTATTATTGGCCCTAGCCAATTAAGCAAAATTACTGATTTAATTACGAAAGGATTACTTGGAAATATTGATGTTCAACAGGTTTTAAAAATTACAATCATTATGGCGGGGATTTATATTACTGGTGCGATTATGTCGTACGGGCAAGGCTTTATTATGGCAACAGTCACACAGAAGTTTACTCAGAAATTAAGAACCAATATTGTTAAAAAAATAAATAAACTACCATTACAATATTTTGATACTCATAACGAGGGAGATACATTGAGTCGTGTTACCAATGATTTGGATACCATGGGACAGTCTCTAAACCAAAGTTTAGGAACTTTGATTTCATCTATAACGTTGTTTGTAGGATGTATTATAATGATGCTATTTACCAATATAATTATGAGTATTACAGCAATTATATCTGTTTTGGCCGGATTCATTTTAACTTTGGTTATTATGGGACACTCACAAAAATACTTTAATAGTCAACAGAATCGATTAGCTGATATTTCTAGTTATACAGAAGAGATTTATTCAGGACATGAAGTCGTTAAAACATCTAATTATACTAATGAAGCGAAAAGTAATTTTGATAATATGAATAATAAATTGTATGATTCCGTTTGGAAATCACAGTTTATGTCTGGAATTATGCAACCATTGATGGGATTCGTCGGTAATTTTGGTTATGTTATGGTCTGTATTGTAGGTGCAATTATGGCAATCGATGGGAAAATCGGTATGGGTACGATTGTCGCTTTTATGATCTATGTCAGATTATTTTCACAACCTTTATCACAGATTGCCCAGGCATTTTCTAGTTTACAGTCGGCTCAAGCGGCAATGAAACGTGTTTTTGGTTTTTTAAAGGAATCAGAAGAAACTAGTGATGAAAGTAAAACTGATAAATTAGTTAAATCAACGGGTAAAGTTGATTTTGATAATGTCCAATTTGGATATCTGCCAGGTCAAAAGATCATTAAAAATTTTACAGTTCATACTAAACCAGGCCAAAAGATTGCTATCGTTGGACCAACAGGCTCAGGGAAGACCACTACGGTCAATTTATTGATGCGTTTTTATGATATGAATAGTGGATCAATAAAAATTGATGGGGTGGATATCAATGATATGAAACGTTCAGAAGTTCGTGACCAATTTGATATGGTCCTACAGGATGCATGGTTATTTGACGATACGGTTAGAAATAACCTTGTGTACAATCAAAAGAATGTTAATGATGAGCAAGTTCAATATGCCTTAAAAGTTGTGGGACTAGATCATTTTATTGAGACTTTGCCGAATGGATTGGATACAATTTTGAATGATACGATTAGTTTATCAGTTGGGCAAAAGCAGCTAATGACAATTGCACGCGCTTTGATCAAGGACTCTCCAATGCTGATTCTTGATGAGGCAACGAGTTCAGTTGATACTAGAACAGAAGAACAAATTCAAAAGGCAATGGATGCCTTAATGGCAGGTAGAACCTCATTTGTTATTGCACATAGACTTTCAACTATCAAAAATTCAGATATGATCCTGGTAGTTAAGGATGGAGAAATTATTGAACGAGGAACCCACGATGATCTAATGTCCGCAAAAGGTTTCTATGCGGGGATGTATAATAGCCAATTTAGTGAGGAAAATTAACTCAATTCAACGCAACAAATTTGACATATGTTTAGACAAATTATAATATACAATTGAAAATGTGTTTGAAAGAGATTGAGGAGATTACAGAAATGCAACAATGGCAGAAATCTACCGTTTATCAGATTTATCCGAGGAGTTTTCAAGATTCGAATGGTGACGGAATTGGTGATATAAATGGAATTATCTCACGTCTTGATTACTTACATGACTTGGGAATAGAACTTATTTGGATCACACCGATGTATGTTTCACCAGGTAATGATAATGGTTATGATATTGCTGACTATTATCAGATCGATCCTATTTTTGGAAATATGAAAGATTTTGAAAATCTTTTAAAAGAGGCGCATAAACGAAATATAAAAATAATTATGGATATGGTCTTGAATCATACCTCAAATGAACATGTATGGTTTAAAGAAGCACTCAAATCAAAAAACAATCCATATCATGATTATTATCTTTTCAAAGATCCAGTAGATGGTCACGAACCTAATAATTGGGTTTCTAAATTCAGTGGCAGTGCTTGGCAATATGTCCCAACATTAAATCAGTATTATTTACATTTGTACGACGTGACAATGCCTGATTTAAATTGGCGTAATCCTAAATTACGCCAGGAAATTTTTAAAATGATGACCTTCTGGGCTGATAAAGGTATTGATGGTTTTAGGTTGGATGTTATCAATAATATTTCTAAAGCTGCAAAAATGCCGAATGATACCTTTAAAACACCAACAGATGATGGAAGAAATTTCTATACCAATGGTCCGCATGTACACGAATATATTCATGAAATGTATCGTAAGGTGTTTGGGCCTAATAATTTTGTAACAGTGGGTGAATTATCATCTACGCCAGTAAGTGAAGCGGTCAAATATACGAATCCTAATCGTGAAGAACTCTCGATGGCATTTACATTTCATCACGTTAAAGTCGACTATACCAATGGTAAGAAATGGACTTTGGGTAAATATAAATTAACTGATTTGAAGAGTATTATCAGTGATTGGCAAGTTAAGATGCATCAAAATCATGGTTGGAATGCTCTGTTCTGGAATAATCACGATCAACCGCGAGCAATTTCAAGATTTTTAAATGATAATAAATATCGGGATCAGTCAGCCAAATTATTGGCAGTAGTACAATTTGGTCTTCAAGGCACGCCGTATATCTATCAGGGCGAAGAAATTGCCATGAAAAATTCATATTTTACAGATATTAAGCAATACAAAGATCATGAGTCGATCAATGCGTACAATACGATGCTTAAAAATGGGACAGACAAAAGTACAGCAATTAAAGTATTGCAGCAAAAATCACGTGAAAATGCACGTATACCAATGCAATGGAATATAAGTAAAAATTATGGTTTTACGACAGGTATACCGTGGTTAAAATCAATCCAAAAGGATAATTATTCGGTTGAGACGGTTAGAAATTCTCCGAACAATATCTTTAACTTTTATCAACGCCTGATCAAGTTGCGTAAGAGAAACACTACCTTGATTGAAGGTAGTTACAAGTTGCTTGATCACGACGATAATTCGGTTTATTCATATGTTAGAATTAAGGATGAAACTAAAATTTTGGTTATGGCGAATTTTACCGAAAAAATTCAATTACGAACTGTGAATAGTAACTACAATTTGATTTTAGGTAATTATGGTGATTTTTATAAAAAAGACAAAGTAGTTAAATTGCGTCCATATGAGGCCTTAATGTTAGAGAAAAAAGATGGTTAACACAAAAGAACCAGTAATCAAAATTGATTACTGGTTCTTTTGTGGCATACATGATCGGTATCTAATATTTGGAATAATTATGTACCTGATTTCGAAAAAATTTCTGCTGTAAATCTTGGAGAATCGCTAGACAAAGGTAACAGTGATTTGCTTGCTGAAATAATTATTAAATAATTGTCTGAAAAGCATCATAAGGACGTTTGAATTGATAGTGGACAAATGGTTACAATAGGAACCCTAGGTTGGGGTAATGATTCATACGATCCAGAGGCAGCTGGAATATTTGAAGGATCGTCACATTATGACGTCCATACTAACAATTGGAAAAACTAATCAATAAAAATAACCGTCACGGGAATTGTTAATTTCTCACGACGATTATTTATGTGTGTAGATTATTTAAAGTATTCTTTTAATCCATTTGTGACATCCTTTGCAACGGCTGCTTTGTAACTGTCAGAATTAATATGTTTATAATCCGTTGAGGAGTTAATGTAACCAAGTTCGATCAATACTGAAGGTTGGCTATTGTAGTGCAATACGTATAAGTCCTTTTGTTGGGTCCCACGATTATCGATAGCCAGATTCTTTAGTTGATTATTGATGTCAGTAGCTAATTGACCATCTTTATCTTTACCATAATAGTAGGTTGTTACACCAGAACCAGCGTTAGATTGATCACTGGAATCGAAGTGGAGACTCACATAAGCATCAGCTTCAATTTTACTTGAAAGACGGGCACGGTCACCAAGTGACTTAGTATCGTCACCAGATCGTGTTAGGACAACTCGTGCACCTGTTTTCTCGATATCAGCCTTAATAGCTTTAGCATATTGTAAAGTGAAGTTTTTCTCGTAAGTTTTCTTTGATGATTCGGCACCAACATCAGTACCACCATGACCAGGATCAATTACGATCGTAGCTTCAGAGATGTTTGTAGCAGCCGATTTAACAGCGCTCTTTGAACCTGATATGGTTACTAACCAACTTGCAATATATCCGACTGATCCATCGGTGTCACGAACTTTGTACCAATTACCAGATTTACTTAGGTAGTCGAACTTCTTACCAACATCGACGCTCTTAATAGCACGACCATTGTCATTTGGTTCAATGCGTAATTTAGTATTGGCTTGTGTGACTGTGACAGTTTTAATGTCATCGTTAGAGGTATTGGAAGAACCAGAGGTCTCTTGGGTTCCCTGGATAAATTGACTCTTAACCCAAGCTGCAGTTCCCTTATAGAGAATCTGTGACCAATCTTGTTCCTGATACATCACGGTAACTTTTTGTGACTGTTCGATAGTTCCGAGAACTTCGCTATCAGAATTATTTTTCTGAAATACAGTCGTATTAGGAACCTTTACGATTCCTACTTTATTAGTTGCTGAGCTGACTTCAGTATTATCGATCAGCCAACTCGCAACCCAACCGATCTTGTCTCCAGAAAGGCGGACTTGGTACCATTTGTTTTTTTCAGCTAAGATGGCTAATTTATCGCCTTTTTTAACTTGTCCCATATTGGAGTATGATAACCCTGGTCCAACTCGGACATTTACCGAATCAGATTCAACAACAATTGAATTAGCATTTGCCAAAGCTACGGTCGACCAACTCGATATGGAGATTAAAAAAACAATGGCAACAAATAGCTTGTTTTTAATTAAAAAAGTTATTATCTTTTTCATTTAAAGGATTCCTTTGTTGTCGCTATAATGATTTCATGTATACATCTATCTTACTGAAAAAAGTAAAAACTTAAAAGATAGAATGCTAAAAATTTATAGAAATTTGACATTTTTATCGAAAAAATATTAATTAAATTGAAATGAAAGCAATTTATTGTTTAAAAAAATCAATAAGTAAGCGTTTACTGTTATATAACGATACAAAAGCAACTTGACAATTAGGCCTATTTTGATTAGTTTATATTTATATTCTTAATTCAGATCAGAAATTACTATACAGAGAACCTGCGGGCTGAGAACAGGTAAGTAATCAGATTGTGACGTTTTATAATCGTTTGACAGGCGTTAACTGTAGCAAAAATACTAGGTGGTACCGTGCATAAGCACCCTTGTCTTCATTGGCAAGAGTGCTTTTTTCGTGCGGTGGTCCATAAAAGGAGAATTTTATGCGTTACCAAAAGCCAAAGGGTACGATGGATATTTTACCCGGTGAATCAGCAAAGTGGCAGTATGTAGAATCTGTTGCACAAAGAATTTTCAGTCATTACCGTTTTTCAGAAATAAGAACACCAATTTTTGAATCGTATGAAGTTTTTGAACGTTCATCCGGTGATACATCAGATATCGTTTCAAAGGAAATGTACGATTTTAAAGACAAAGGTGACCGTCGTTTGGCGCTTCGTCCAGAAGGAACAGCAGGTGTTGTTAGAGCTTATGTAGAAAATAAGCTTTATGGACCAGAGCATATTAAGCCTTATAAAGTTTGGTATAAGGGACCAATGTTTAGATATGAACGTCCTCAATCAGGTCGTCAAAGACAATTCCATCAAATTGGGGTTGAAGCCTTTGGTTCTGATTCTCCAGAATTAGATGTTGAAGTTATCTCTATGGGACTAAATTTTCTAAATGAGTTGGGTATTAAGAATCTCAAGGTAGCAATCAATACTTTAGGTGATCCAGAATCACGTGAAAACTATCATCGTGCATTAGTCGATTACTTTACTCCATTTAAAGATCAATTAAGTGATGATTCTAAAGTTAGATTAGAAAAGAATCCACTGAGAATTTTAGATAGTAAAGATACTAATGATAAGAAGATTGTTGCTGATGCACCATCAATTTTGGATTATTTAAACGATTCTTCAAGAGAACGTTTTGAATATTTGAAACAACTTTTAGATGAGTTAGAAGTTAACTATGAAGTTGATTCAACAATGGTTCGTGGACTTGACTACTATAACCATACTATCTTTGAATTTATGGTAACGGATCCAGCATTTAATAACAAAGAAATTACCGTTTTGGCCGGTGGTCGTTATAATGGCCTAGTTGAAGAATTAGGCGGACCACAGACACCAGGAATCGGTTTTGGATTAGGTGTTGAACGTCTGATGCTTTTATTGAAGGATGAAGATCTAGTTATTAATAATGACTTAGATGTTTATCTTGTTACTATTGGTCAAAAAGCAGAACAAGCTTCAGTAAAGATTTTGTCTCAATTGAGAAATGCCGGATTCGCAGCCGATAAGGACTACCTGCAAAGAAAGATAAAGGCTCAGTTTAAGACTGCCGATCATTTGCAAGCTAAATATACAGTTACGATTGGTGATGATGAGATCGAGAATAATACGGCCAGTGTTAAAAATATGACAACTGGCGACCAGGTAAGTGTTTCATTGAACAATTTAACTGATGAATTAAAGAAAATCGAGGGATAATAATGAAAAAAAGAACGGACTACTGCGGTAGTATTACCGAAAAATATGTTGGTCAACGAATATCTCTAGACGGTTGGGTACAAAAACGTCGTGATCTTGGTGGATTAATTTTTATTGATCTTCGTGATTACAAAGGTATCGTACAATTAGTTTTTAATACTGACCACAAAGAAGCATTAGAAATTGCTGAGTCATTACGTTCAGAATATGTCATCAATGTTCTAGGTACAGTAAGGTTGCGTGACGATAGTGCTATTAATGACAGGATGACAACCGGTAAGGTTGAAGTTGTCGTTGATACTGTTGAACTATTGAACAAGTCAGTTACACCACCATTTGAAATTACTGATGATGTTGATGCTTCTGAAGAAACTAAATTAAAGTATCGCTATCTCGATCTTCGTAGACCTGAAATGCAAAAGGCTATTAGAACTAGGGCGCAGATCAAGCATTCAGTTCACGAATATTTACATGACAATGGTTTTATTGATATTGAAACACCTAACTTAACACCATCAACACCAGAAGGTGCCCGTGATTATCTTGTTCCTTCACGTGTTTATCCTGGACAATTCTACGCATTACCACAATCACCACAATTATTTAAACAATTATTGATGGTTGGTGGATTCGATCGTTACTATCAATTGGCACATTGTTTCCGTGATGAAGATCTTCGTGGAGACCGTCAACCAGAGTTTACTCAAATTGATCTTGAAATGAGTTTCATGTCAGCCGAAGAAATCCAAGAAGTTACTGAAGGTCTTATTGCTCGTGTTATGAAAGACGAAAAGGGTATTGACGTTAAATTACCATTTCCAAGAATCAATTGGGATGACTCCATGGCTCGCTATGGTTCAGATAAACCTGATATTCGTTTTGGTATGGAACTACAAGATTTGAATGAGGTATTTACTGAGAGTGAATTTAAAGTATTCAAGAGTACCATTGATAATGGCGGTCAAGTTAAAGCTATCGTCGTCAAAAATAATGCCGATAAGTATTCAAGAAAAAATATTGAATCTTATCAAGAATATATCAAACGTTTTGGTGCTAAAGGTTTAGCTTGGATCAAATATAACGATGATAAAGTTACTGGACCAATCGCCAAGTTTATTACTGATCAAGAAAGCACATTGGTAGAACGCTTAGGACTTGAAAATAACGACTTAGTTCTTTTCGTTGCTGACAAGAAGAAAATTGTTGCTGATGCTCTTGGCTATTTACGTGTTGCCATTGCTAAGGAATTAAATCTATTTGATCCTAATGAATTTGCTTTTACATGGGTCGTTAACTGGCCATTATTTGAATATGATGAAGGTATTCAAAGATGGACTGCAGCTCACCATCCATTTACAATGCCAAACGAAGAGGACGTTCATTACTTAGATGATGATCCACACAAGGCATATGCCCAAAGTTATGATATCGTCTTGAATGGTTATGAATTGGGTGGTGGTTCCATCCGTATTCATAATGCAAAAATTCAAGAGAAGATGCTTAAGGCTTTGGACTTCACTAAAGAAAAAGCCTATGCACAGTTTGGATTCCTATTGGATGCTTTACAATATGGTTGTCCACCACATGGTGGTTTGGCTATTGGTTTGGATAGATTTGCTATGCTTCTATCAGGTAAGGATAATATTCGTGACGTTATTGCTTTCCCTAAGAATTCAAATGCAACTGAGCCAATGACACACGCCCCTAGACCGGTTGATCCCAATCAATTAGTTGATTTAGGCATTGAAGTTTCAAAAACAAATAAATAATATTAACTTTAAATTAGAGATATCATGAGGATTTAATCCTTGTGATGTCTTTTTTTTAATAGTAATTTAATAAATCTGAGCAAAATCATAGAAATGCTTTAATACTTGGTTATACTAAATAGTACAGATAATAAGGAGTGATTTTGTTGACTAAATATGAGAAGAATCTAAAGGATTTAGATGATATCCAATATAGAGTTACTCAGAATGCTGATACTGAAAGACCTTTCAGCGGTAAATATGACGATTTTTATCAAAAAGGTATCTATGTGGATGTTGCTAGCGGTGAACCATTATTTTCATCGGCTAAAAAATTTGATGCAGGTTGTGGTTGGCCTTCATTTAGTCAACCTATCGCTAAGTTAACTGAAAACAAGGATAAGTCACTGTTGGTTGAGAGGACCGAGGTTAGAAGTAATATTGCAAACTCGCATTTGGGACATGTTTTTAATGATGGTCCTGAGGAATTGGGCGGTTTGAGATATTGCATCAATTCAGCATCTTTGAAATTTATCCCTTACGATGAGATGGACAAAGATTACGGTGATTACAAAAAATATGTCGATGAGGGTGACAAATAATGAAAAAAGAAACAGCTATTTTTGCGGGTGGATGCTTTTGGTGCATGGTAAAGCCATTTGATAGCCAACCAGGAATAATCTCAGTTATTTCAGGTTATACAGGAGGTCATGTCGCCAATCCAACCTATGAACAAGTTTGTACAGGTACTACTGGACACACGGAAGCAGTTAAGATAACTTACGATGCTGACATTTTTTCGTATAAACAATTAGTCGAGATTTATTGGCAAGTTGCTGATCCGACTGACGCAACTGGTCAATTTCAAGATCGTGGTGACAGCTATCGTCCAGTAATTTATTATGCGAATGAAGACCAAAAACAGATTGCAGAGTTAGAAAAAAAGGCTTTAGCAGAATCAGGTCAATTTGACGAACCGATTGTTACACAGATCTTACCAGCAAAAGAATTTTATGTTGCTGAAGACTATCATCAAGACTTCTACAAAAAGAATCCTGAACGCTTTGAAATGGAAGAAAAGGGCGGAAGAGGAAGTTTTATTGAAAAACATGTTAAATAAGCTGAAAAATACTGTATCTGTGCTAAGATTACATTGGTGAAAATGAATTTATTATAGGAGTAATCTCGATATGGATGAAATAGATAAGTTAATTGAGAGGCATCAAAACTTATCAAAACTTTCAGTAGCTTTCTTATATTCAATCACAGTTTCAATTGCTGTTAATATGTTTTGGACTCCCGGAGGAATTTATGGTTCCGGTGTAACTGGTGCCGCACAGTTAGTTTCAACTGTTACTGAACGCTGGTTTCCGTTTCATATCTCCACAGCTGTAATGTATTTTGCATTAAATGCTCCATTATTTGTTTTGTCTTGGCGCAAGATCGATCACAAATTCACCCTATTTACCGTGGTTGCAGTCGCTTTAGCCAGTACAATGATGCATTTGTTGCCGGGTACAAAGATCACGGCTGACCCGCTTATCTGTGCCATTTTTGGTGGTGTAGTAAATGGGTTTGGTACGGGGATGTCATTGAGAAATGGTATCTCTACCGGTGGTATTGATATTTTAGGAATTATTTTACGGAAGAAAACCGGGAAAAGTGTTGGGACGATAAATATTATCTTCAATGTATTTATCATAACCTGTGCGGGTCTGATATTTGGCTGGGTCCACGCTTTATACAGTGCGGTAAGTATCTTTATCAATGGTCAAGTTATAGATATGGTTTATAACAAGGATCAAAAATTGCAAGTAATGATCGTTACGTCAAAGCCTAAGAACGTAATCACAGAGATTCAAAGTGAGATGCGTCGAGGTATCACCATCGTTCATGATGCTGAAGGTGCTTATAAACATGAAGAAAAAACGATTCTCTTCACAATTATCTCTAGAGCAGAATTACACGATCTAGAAACTGCTATGGATGCATCTGACCAACATGCGTTTGTCAGTGTTACCGATACGGTTAAGATAATGGGAAGATTCTATCAAAAGCATATTTACTAGATAAATAAAAGAGAAAAGCTGTCAGCTTTTCTCTTTTTGTTTTAAAATGAAAGTAGTACTTTAAAAGGAGACCACTTATGATAATTGGATCGCATGTTGCAATGAAAGCGCCAAAGATGTTGGCTGGATCTGCTAAAGAAGCACATAGTTATGGTGCTAACGCAATGATGATCTTTACTGGTGCACCTCAGAATACGCGCCGTAAAGATGTATCAGAGATGAATATTGAAGAAGGCCAACGACTTTTAAAATTATATGGTATTGATCATATTATTGGTCATGCGCCATACATCGTTAATTTGGGAAATACCGTTAAACCGGAGAATCTTCCTTTTGGAATATCGTTTATGCATGATGAAATTCAGCGTGCTGATGCGTTAGGTATTGAAGCTCTTAGCTTCCATCCTGGTGCCCATTTGAAACAGGGACCTGAAGTGGCATTAAAACAAATCGCCGAATCTTTGGATAAAGCAATCGATAAGAATCAAAAAGTAAACATTGCTATAGAAACGATGGCTGGTAAGGGGACTGAAGTTGGAATTAATTTTGAACAATTAGCAATGATCTTTGATCACTGTCAGCACAACGATAAGTTGTCAGTTACTATGGATACTTGTCATATGAGTGACGCTGGCTATAATGTAAAAGATGATTTTGATGGTGTTTTGAATGAGTTTGATCACATTTTAGGTGTCGATAAGATATCTGTGATCCATTTAAACGATTCTAAAAATGATCAAGGTTCACATAAGGATCGTCATGAAAACATTGGGTTTGGAACAATTGGCTTTGATACATTGAACTACGTGGCACACCATCCCCAATTAGAACAAGTTCCTAAGATAATGGAAACTCCTTACGTTAAAAAAGATGAGAACGATAAGAAGGGTGTAGCACCTTACAAATTGGAAATTGAAATGTTACGTAATCAAAAGTTTGATCCAGAAATGCAAAATAAATTAAAAAAGAGCTAGCTTCAGGCTAGCTCTTCGTGTATCCATTGATATTTAACTGTTCCATGATCAGTGCGGCAGTTTCTTCAATTGAACGATCAGCCACATTTATGACTGGACAACCTAATTCTTTATAGATCTTATTTGAGTAATCAAGCTCTCGTTGAATCTCGTCTTCTTCTGAATATGCTGTATCTGGATTTAATCCGTACGCAATCATTCTTTGACGTCTGATTTTCGTCAGAACATTCATGTCGTTAGTCAAACCAACGATTTTCTTTGGATTAACATGCCATAATTCGTCAGGAATAGCCGCCTTAGGTACTAATGGCAAGTTGGCAACCTTAATATTCTTGTTTGCCAAGTAAAGTGATAGAGGCGTTTTTGACGTTCTGGAGATACCTAGTAGAACGAGGTCTGCTTCGAGCAGTCCTTTGGCATTTTTACCGTCATCATTATTAACGGTAAATTCCATTGCTGAGATCATATCAAAGTAATTTTGGTTTAGTTCGTGGATCAGGCCTTTTCTTCTTAATGGTTCTTCATGAGTTATTTGACCAAATGTTCCAATAATGGGATTGAGAATATCGTAATAAGTTATTTCATGTTGTTGACAGTAAGTATTGATGATCTCACTGATTTCCTTAGAGACAATAGTGTGTAAAATGACCGCTTTTTTCTCATTTGCGAGATTTAGGATTTTTTTTAATTGATTATCATCCTTTACGAAAGGATATTTTGTATAAACTATATCTAATTGTGGGAACTGTGCAAACGCCGCTTTAGCAACGCGGACAGCCGTTTCACCGGCCGCATCTGATAGTGCAAACACATCAACTCGTTGAGACATAACAAATTCCTCCTAAAAAATTTAAAAAATTGTTTGAACATTACCTTCTTTTTGTTATAATAACATATGAACTGTGAAAGAAATAGACAGTTACGCTTTAAATCGGAAGGAGGGATATCATATATGTCAAAAACAGTCGTTCGTGAAAATGAATCGCTAGATGATGCTCTTCGTCGTTTTAAACGCTCTGTCTCTAAAAGTGGTACACTTCAAGAATATCGTAAAAGAGAGTTTTACGAAAAGCCAAGTGTAAAGAAAAAGCTTAAGTCAGAAGCTGCACGTAAACGCAACAAGAAACGTCGTTAATATATAGAAAGGTTAAAACATTATATGTTTTAACCTTTTTTTTATAAGTTTTTTACATTCTTGTGCTATGATTCAAGATAATAGGAGGGTGTGTGTTTATTGACAGAAAATAGCGAACAAGTTAAGCAGAGTATTACTATTAAGAACCAGCAAGATGCCGCAAATATATTCGGTATCAATGATAGCAATTTAACACTTATTGAAGAGGGTATGTCCGTCAAGATACATGCCTTCGGCGATCAGTTAGATGTTACTGGTGATGAGAGTAATGTAGCCAAAACCATTACCTTTTTGCAAAAATTGATCAAACTTTCGAGTAATAAGATCAGTATTGGGGCTCCTGATATTGTCAGTGGTCTTAAAATGATCGAACGAGGAACCTTAGATTATTTTGAGGAATTGTATAAGGATGAGTTGATCAAAGATTATGGTGGTAATCCTGTAAGGGTTAGAAACTTTGGTCAAAGACAATACATCAATGCTATCAAACACAACGACATAACCTTTGGTATTGGACCAGCCGGTACTGGTAAAACTTATTTGGCCGTTGTTATGGCAGTCGCAGCTTTAAAAAAGGGAACTGTTAAACGTATTGTTTTGACACGTCCTGCTGTTGAGGCCGGGGAGAGTTTAGGATTCTTACCTGGTGATCTAAAAGAAAAGGTTGATCCATATATGCGTCCTATCTATGATGCATTATATGCAATTTTAGGAACAGAGCATACTGGACGTTTGTTAGAGCGAGGTGTGATTGAGGTTGCACCGTTGGCTTATATGAGGGGACGTACTTTGGATGAATCATTTGTGATCCTAGATGAAGCTCAAAATACTACTCAAGAACAGATGAAGATGTTCCTTACTCGGTTAGGTTTTGGATCAACAATGATCGTCAATGGTGACATATCGCAGATTGATTTACCACATAACGCCAAGAGCGGTTTAGTTCAAGCAAAAAAAATCTTAAATAATCTACCACACATCGAATTTGTCAATTTTACATCAGCTGATGTTGTTAGACACCCGGTTGTGGCAGAAATTATCGATGCATATGATGTAACAGATAAAACTGAATAATGATACGGGGATAAAAATGGATTTAGAAATTTTTAACGATGATAAATTAATTGATCAAAAACGCGAAGATTGGGTCGAAAACCTAGTTAAATTTACTTTTAAAGATTTAGAATTGAAGGATAACACACAGCTCTCAATTCACTTTGTAACTAAAGATAAGATTCATGAAATTAATAAAGAATATCGTGATGTTGATCGTGCAACTGATGTTATTAGTTTTGCTATCAATGATGGTGAAGAGTCACTAGATTATTTAGAGAGTCAAATTCCGGATTTACCAGTTGATCTAGGTGACCTATTTATCAGTGTAGAAATAGTTGATGAACATGCTAAAGACTATGAACATTCATTTGACCGCGAACTTGGTTATACGATCGTTCATGGCATCTTACATCTAAATGGTTATGATCATATTAAACCAGAGGATGAAAAGGTTATGATCGGTCTGCAAGAGAAAATTCTTAGTGCTTACGGCTTAGAAAAATAAGGAGTCTAACTAGTGGAAATTAACGAAAAAGAGTTATTCAATGTTGCAATAGAAGCTATGAAAAAAGCTTATACACCTTATTCTCACTACACGGTCGGAGCTGCCTTGGTTGCCGATAATGGTAAGATTTATTCTGGTGTTAATATTGAAAATGCTTCTTACGGACTTACCAATTGTGCGGAAAGGACTGCTATCTTCAAGGCCGTTTCCGAAGGCGCTCGTAAAATAGAAGCACTCATTGTTGTTAATGGAACTTCTGAGATGTCAAAACCTTGTGGTGCTTGTCGTCAGGTTATGAGTGAATTCATGGGTGGATCAGCATCAGTTTTCTTATCTAACAATAGTAATGATTTTAAGGAATACAAATTTAAAGAAATTTTGCCGCTAGCTTTTAGCGATAAGGATATGGATTAATATGGATAAAAATTTTCGTTCAGGTTTCGTAGCGATTGTTGGTCGACCAAATGTTGGAAAATCAACTTTTATGAATCGTATTATTAAAGAGCAGGTAGCTATCACTTCACCAAAGGCTCAAACAACTAGAAATAAGATCCAAGGTATCTATACTGATGAGGAACGTCAGATAATATTTTTGGATACACCTGGTATTCACAAACCTCATAATGGTTTGGATCAATACATGGATAAGGCTGCCATTTCGGCTTTACGTGAAGTTGATGCAGTATTATTTATGACTGAGGCTGGACAAAGTGCTGGACCTGGTGATAAATTCATCATTGATGAACTAAAAAAAGTTAAGGCACCGGTTTTCTTGATCCTTAATAAAATTGATTTGATCAATCCAGATGAAATGGCACCACAGATAAATGAATATAAAGACTTAATGGATTTCTCCGAAGTTATTCCAATCTCTGCTACTAATGGAAATAATATTGAAGATTTAATTGATTCATTAACTAAAGCGTTACCATTAGGACCACAATATTATGATGATGATCAAATTACTGATCACCCCGAATACTTTATTGTTGGTGAATTGATTCGTGAAAAGATCCTTCAGGATACACATGATGAGATTCCTCATTCAGTCGCCGTTATTGTGGATTCAATGAATCAACGGAGTGAAACTGGTAAATTACAGGTTGAAGCAACTATCTATGTTGAACGTGATACACAAAAGAAAATCGTTATCGGTAAAGGTGCCAGTATGTTGAAAAACATAGGTATCGGTTCGAGAATCAAGATCGAGCATTTATTAGGTGAGAAAATCAATTTGAAGTTATGGGTCAAAGTTAAGAAAAATTGGCGTGATGATGCATTGTTCTTATCTCGTGCTGGTTATGCGGTGAAGGATATTAATAACTAATGAAGTTACCATCTGATTTCTTTGGAATCGTTGTTAAAAGACAACGCTATCGAGAAAAAGATGCTTTAGTAACTATTCTGACTAAAGAGTATGGTTTCAAAACATTTTTAGTACGAGGTACTCAAGGCCCTAAGTCGAAGATATCCGGTTCAGTCATTCCATTTTCCTATGGTGACTATTCTGGATTAGTCAAAGAGGAAGGATTGTCGTATTTAAATTCGGCAAGTAATGTGAAGCAGTTTGATGAAATAATCCAAGATATTGAATTGAATGCTTACGCAACATTTCTATTTGACATGGTGTCCAATGCTTTTTTGGATGAAACCATCCCTGATGATTGGTACAAAGAGGTTTTTAAGGCATTATTGTATATCGATAATGGATATGATGCGCAAATCGTTGTAAATATTTTACAGATGCATCTTTTGAAAGTTTTTGGTGTTGAACCAAATATGGATTCATGTGTTGTGGGCGGTGAAACAAACGCTCGCTTTGATTTTTCAGTGATTTTAGGTGGTTTGTTGTGTTCGAAACATTTTAATCAAGATGTTCATCGATTGCATTTGTCAGAAAGAACGATTTATTTTCTAAGATTATTTAGCAAGATATCATTAGATCAAATCAGCAGTATTAATTTAAAAGATAGTAACAAGGATCTGATTCAGCATGCCATAGATTCGATTTATATTGGGTCAGTGGGATCATATCCAAAAAGTAAAACTTTTATTGATAATATGCATACTTGGCACATTTAGTTAATTGACAATTTATGTAAAAGTAGTTATTATTTAATGTGTATAGACAGAGATGCGGGATGGTGAAATCCGCAATAGTTTCATGGCTGAATAACTTGATTTTTATATATAAAAGTGCAGGACTTTGGTCCTGAATAAGGGTGGAACCGCGATTAATCGTCCCTTGCATGTATTTAGTATACCTGCAAGGGTCTTTTTTGTGTCCATCTGAGAGGAGAAAGTAATGGATAAAAAGTTAGATGTACAAAATATGATTTTGACATTGCAAAGATTTTGGAGTGAAAAGGGCTGTATGTTAATGCAGGCCTACGATACTGAAAAAGGTGCCGGTACAATGAGTCCGTATACCTTTTTGCGTGCTATCGGTCCTGAACCTTGGAATGCCGCATATGTTGAACCATCAAGACGTCCAGCTGATGGTCGTTATGGTGAAAATCCTAACCGTTTGTATCAACATCATCAATTTCAAGTAGTAATGAAACCTTCTCCAGAAGATATCCAAGAATATTATTTGGATTCATTACGTGCTTTAGGGATTGAACCTTTGGAACATGATATTCGTTTTGTTGAGGATAACTGGGAGAACCCTTCAATGGGCTGTGCCGGTGTTGGTTGGGAAGTCTGGCTTGATGGTATGGAAGTTTCTCAATTTACATACTTCCAACAGGTTGGTGGACTCCAAGTTCATCCTGTAACAAGTGAAATCACATATGGTGTTGAACGTTTAGCTTCATATATACAAGATGTTAACTCTGTTTATGACCTAGAATGGGGCGACGGAGTATTATATGGTGATATCTTCAAAGAACCTGAATATGAACATTCAAAATATTCATTTGAAGAAAGTAACCAGGACATGTTGTTTAAATTCTTTAATGAATATGAAAAAGAGGCTAACCGCCTGATGGATCTGGGCTTAGTTCATCCAGCATATGATTATATCTTGAAATGTAGCCATACATTTAATTTGTTAGATGCCAGAGGTGCTGTTTCTGTTACTGAAAGAGCCGCTTTCTTGTCAAGAATCAGAAGAATGGCTCACAAAGTTGCCAAGGCTTTCGTCGAAGAACGTAAAAAGTTAGGTTTCCCATTATTGGCTAACAGTGAAGCAAAGGAGAAAGAAAATGACTAAAAATTACTTATTAGAAATTGGGCTAGAAGAAATGCCTGCTCATGTTGTTACAAAGAGTGAGAATCAACTAGCACAAAAGGCAGCCAAGTTTTTAAAAGATAATCGTCTATCTTTCTCCAATATTGAAAAATATTCAACTCCAAGACGTTTGGCAATACTTATTAAGGATGTTGCTGATAAGCAAGAAGACATTGATATTAAGGCTAAAGGTCCTGCAAAGAAAATTGCTAAAGATGCCGATGGCAACTGGACAAAAGCTGCTCAAGGCTTTGCCCGTGGTCAAAAGATGACTGTTGATGATATTTTCTTTGAAGAATTAAAAGGTGTCGAATATGTTTATATTCAAAAACACGAAGCCGGTAAATCGGCTAATGAAATTTTAGGAAATATGACTGAAGTTATTGAATCAATTACTTTCCCAACAAGAATGCGCTGGAGTTCATATGATTTCGAATATATTCGCCCAATTCATTGGTTGATTTCATTACTTGGTAATGAAGAAGTTCCATTGAAGATTTTGGATGTTGAGTCAGGTCGTATCAGTCGAGGACATCGTTTCTTAGGAAAAGATGTAGAAATCGATAACGCAGATAATTATGTTGAAAAGTTACGTTCACAATTTGTTTTAGTTGATGCTAAAGAACGTAAGAATATCATCAGTGATCAAATTAAAAAAATTGCTGGCGACAATGATTGGGTAATCGATGTAGACAGTGACCTTCTTGAAGAAGTTAATAATCTAGTAGAATTTCCAACAACATTCTACGGTTCATTTGATAAAAAGTACTTAGAGATTCCTGAAGAAGTTCTAATCACTTCAATGAAGGATAATCAAAGATACTTCTATGTTAGAAATCACAAGGGTACTTTGGAGCCATACTTTATCGGTGTTAGAAATGGTAATACTGAACACATTGAAAATGTTATCCAAGGTAACGAAAAGGTTTTGGTTGCTCGTCTTGAAGATGCTGACTTCTTCTTTAAAGAAGATCAAAATAAGACAATTGCTGATTACGTTGAAAAGCTTAAATCAGTTAATTTCCACGTTAAGATCGGTACAATGTTTGAAAAAATGCAACGTGTTCATGCTATTTCAGAACATTTGGCTAAATTATTCAATTTAAATAATCAAGAAACAAAAGACTTGTTACGTGCCAGTGATATTTACAAATTTGATTTGGTTACAAATATGGTTGACGAATTCCCAGAACTTCAAGGCGTTATGGGTGAGAAATATGCTAGTTTGATGGGTGAAACCGATGGCGTTGCTAAAGCTGTTAGTGAACATTATATGCCAATCTCTTCTGAAGGTGATCTACCTAAGACAAAGGTCGGGGCTACTTTAGCTATTGCAGATAAGATTGATTCACTAAAGACATTTTATGCAGTTGACCTTATTCCAAGTGGATCAAATGACCCATATGCTTTGAGAAGACAAGCCTATGGTATCGTAAGAATCCTTGATCAAAATCAATGGTCATTAAATATCAATGATCTTCAAGCATTTCTTGCTGGACTTGATGTTAAAGAAGGACTTGATCTATCTAAGAATCAAGCTGAATTTACTGACTTCATGATCGATCGTGTTCGTCAATTACTTAATACAGTTGATCTTAGAAATGATATTGTTGATGCGGTTAGTGAAACTTCAATTGTTGATCCGATTGAAATGATCAATACAGCTAAGGTTCTTCAAAAACATGTTGAAGATGATGATTTTAAGGAAGTTATTGAAGCTTTAAGTAGAGTTGTTAATTTATCTCAAAAGGCCGATTTCAAATTCAGTAGTGAATTGAGTGTTAAGACCGATTTGTTTGAAAATCCATCAGAAAATAAATTAAAAGAAGCGGTTGAAAACATAAGCAACTCTGATACTAAAGATGCTGAAAAGTTGTATACTGCACTAGCCAGTCTAAAACCAACAATAGATAATTACTTTGATGAAAATATGATTATGGATAAAAATGAGGCCGTTAAAGCCAATCGTCTTACTCAACTAGTTATTTTAAACAATTTAATTGCAAAATTAGGAAACTTATCTAGAATTGTAGTTAAGTAAAGTTAATTATTTGTATTTTATAAATCCATGTGTTAATCTTTAGTTCACTGTTTTTATAGACATTGTGAGGAGGTGACAGCAATGGCAACTCGAATTCCACAGGAATTTATAGATGAAGTTACCTCGAAGACAAACATCGTCGATGTTTTAAGCAAATATGTTCAACTCAAAAAAGCGGGTAAGAACTTCGTTGGTCTATGTCCGTTTCACGAAGAAAGAACACCATCCTTCACCGTTACTGAAGAGAAACAGTTTTTTCACTGTTTCAGTTGCGGTCGTGGGGGAAATGTTTATAAATTCATTATGGAAATGGAGAGTAAGACTTTCCCAGAAGCCGTAATTGAAGTGGCTAAAATGGGTAATATTCCTATTCCCGATAGTTACCAAACCGAAAATACTAATTATCAGAATTCAGATAGTAGAACTTTACTGAAAATGTATGAGGAAACGGCAAAGTTATATAACCATATTTTGTTAAAAACAGAAAATGGTAGTCATGCTCTGAAGTATCTTAATCAACGTGATATTGATGATGGTCTAATCAGTACCTTCAGTCTTGGGTATGCACCAAATAATTCGGATCTACTGTTACAGTTCTTTAAAGATCGTTCGATCAGTGAAAATATTTTGAGAAAATCTGGTTTGTTTGCAGAAAATCAAGAGGGAGAACTGTTTGATCGCTTTAGAGATCGGGTGATGGTTCCTATAACTGATGAAGCCGGAAATATCGTGGCATTTTCAGGTAGAATTTTAGATAAGAATGCTAGCACAGCAAAGTATATGAATAGTCCAGAAACGGAAATTTTCAGTAAAAGTAAAGTTCTGTTTAATTTAAGTAATGCTAAAAAGAGTATTCGCGATAATCAGAATGTTATTTTATTTGAAGGTTTTATGGATGTTTTGAGTGCCTATAAATCCGGTGTTACCAATGGTGTGGCATCGATGGGTACTAGTTTGACTGATCAGCAGTTATATACATTGAGTAGACTGACTAATCAAATTAATATTTGTTATGATGGTGATGATCCTGGTGTTGAGGCGACGTATCGAGCGTTAACACAGCTTAATGATGAGCGCTTCACTTATGGAGTTATCAGTGTCCCTGATCAAAAGGATCCTGATGAATATATCAGAAGTGAAGGTTCGGAAAAGTTTAGTGGTTTAGTCAAAAATGGTGTGCAAACGCCTATTTCATTCATTCTTAATTATTTCCGTCGACACTATAATCTTAATAATGAACATGATCAGTTGGAGTTCTTGAATCAATCACTCCAAGAAATCGTTAAATTAAGTTCACCAGTTGAGATTGACATGTACGTTGGACGTGTTGCCGATGAAATGAACGTTTCTAAAGACTCCATTAATAAAGAACTGGATGCTTTGAGACGTAGTAATGCCATCAAACAACCGGCTGAATATAAAGATATCCAAAGGACAGCACTTGGAGGATCAACCACGACTGTTAGGTCGAGTAAATTTGATCGTATTGAGAAATCCGAACGGTGCTTATTGTATTGGACTATCAGTTTTCCGGAGTTGAAAGCCAATTTAAAAGGTAATAATTTTCAGTTTGTTCATGAAAATTATCAAAGAATTTATGAATCCTTGTTAGCCTTTGGCGATATTAATGATAATACGGAAATGTCTGACTTTATGAATGGGCTGGATAATGATGGCAAGAACCTTTTGGCTGAATTAGAGATGATGCAGATGCCTGATGAATACACGGAACAAGAAATCGATGATTATATTTCAAATATCAACAATTCAGATTTGGAATCTCGAGTATCTGATATCAATCAACAACTTAAGCAAGCGGCAATGGTAGGTGACAATAAATTACAATTAGAGCTAACAAAGCAATTAATTGATTTAAGAAAATTGTTAACTAGTAATTAAAAGCATACTGGAGGAAAATACATGGCAACTAAAAAAACAACAGTATCAAAAGAACTTAAAAGTGCTACAAAGAAGCTTGTTAAAGATTTAAAGAAAACTGGAAAGATCACTGAAACTGATCTAACCGAAAAAATTATTACACCATATAAGTTAAAAGGCGACGCATTAAATACCTTTATTGAAGAATTAGAAGATCAGGGTATCGGTGTTGTTGATGAAAAAGGTAATCCAAGTAAACTTTCACTTCTAAAAGAAGAAAAGAGTGCTAAGAAGACTAAAAAAGACACCGCAGCCGCAACCGATATTAAAGTTAACGATCCAGTTCGTATGTACTTAAAGGAAATTGGTCGTGTTCCTCTACTTAATGCTCAACAAGAAGTTGATCTAGCTCTGAAGATTGAACAAGGTGACGAAGAAGCTAAACAAAGACTTGCTGAGGCTAACTTGCGTTTGGTTGTCTCAATTGCTAAACGTTATGTTGGCCGTGGTATGCAATTCCTTGATTTGATCCAAGAAGGAAACATGGGTCTAATGAAGGCCGTTGAGAAATTTGATTATCGTTTAGGATTTAAATTCTCAACATATGCAACTTGGTGGATCAGACAGGCGATTACGCGTGCTATTGCTGATCAGGCTAGAACAATTCGTATCCCTGTTCATATGGTTGAAACTATTAACAAGTTGATCAGAATTCAACGTCAATTGCTTCAAGACCTTGGACGTGAGCCGTTACCAGAAGAAATTGGTGCTGAAATGGATATGGCAACTGGCAAGGTTCGTGATATTCTAAAGATTGCTCAAGAACCAGTTTCATTGGAAACACCTATTGGAGAAGAGGACGACTCTCATCTTGGTGATTTCATTGAAGATTCTGATGCAACGAGTCCTGAGGATCATGCATCCTATGAACTATTAAAGGAACAACTCGAAAACGTTTTGGATACTTTGACAGATCGTGAAGAGAATGTACTTCGTTTACGTTTTGGTTTAGATGATGGTAGAACAAGAACTCTAGAAGAAGTTGGTAAAGTATTTGGCGTTACTCGTGAGAGAATTCGTCAAATTGAAGCCAAGGCTCTTAGAAAATTGCGTCACCCATCAAGATCAAAACAATTAAAAGACTTTTTAGAATAAATATTAGAGAAGAACAGTATGAAATTACTGTTCTTTTTATTTTTTGTGAAATTTTTGAATTAAATAGTTATGTTTTTTTATAAGTTGCGTTAACATTAATATATCTACTTTTTGGAGGATTTATATGCTAGATAAAAAGATTTATGACGAGATTTTTTCTCATTCATTCACAATTCCAATTAAAGTCATTTTTTGGGATGGAAAAGAAAAAAATTATGGGCCAGAAGGAAAATCTGACATAACAATTAAGTTCAATAATAAAGTTGCCATTTCTGAAGTCGTTAAGCATGCCACGCTTACTTTAGGTGAGGCATACATGGATAAGGATATTGAAATCGAAGGTTCGATTCAAAAACTTATCACATCTGCTTACACACAATCCGATAGTTTTATGTCAAGTTTAAAACTAAAGAAATTCGTTCCCAAGTTCAGCCACAGTGAAGAGAGCAATAAAAAAGAGATTCAAGAACATTATGACATTGGTAATGATTTTTATAAGTTATGGCTTGATGATACGATGACATATTCATGTGCTTATTTCCGTACACCAGAAGACACTTTGGAACAAGCACAAATGAATAAAGTTCACCATATTTTGAATAAATTGAATACTAAACCAGGTGAAAGTCTTATTGATATCGGCTGTGGTTGGGGAACAATGATGTTCACGGCCGCTAAAGAATACGGCCTTAAGGCTAAAGGCGTCACGCTTAGTCAAGAACAATACGATTATGTTAAGAATAAAATTGAAGAAGAGAATCTAACCGATCAAATGGAAGTTATTCTTGAAGATTATCGTGAAATCAACGAAAAATTTGATCATGTTGTTTCAGTTGGTATGTTCGAACATGTTGGGGAAACTCACTTGGAAGGTTACTTCAAGACAGTTAAGAAGATGCTCAAGCCGAATGGTACTGCATTGATTCATGGTATTACTGGTCAACATGAAGGCTTAGGTGTCGATCCATGGCTTGTTAAGTATATTTTCCCAGGTGGTTATATTCCTGATATCAAAGAGAATATTGGTCACATTATGGATGCTAAATTGCAAATTGACGACATTGAACCATTACGTCGTCACTATCAAAAAACCGTTGAAATTTGGCGTCATAATTTCTTAAAGGTTGAAGACAAAGTTAAAGATATGTATGGTGAGAGATTCGTTCGTATGTGGGATCTTTACCTTCAAGGTTGTGCTGCTTCGTTCCAAAGTGGTAATATCGATGTAATCCAATACTTATTGACAAATGGACCAAGTGGTTCTTCATTGCCAATGACACGGGAATATATGACAGACTTAGATCGTAAGACTGCGGAATAGAGGTTAATGTGACTTTACTATCAAACAGACTACAAGCTGTGTCCAAAATGGTCGATACGAATGCTCGAGTGGCAGATATTGGCTCTGATCACGCTTATTTACCAGTAGAATTGATTGAAAACAATACAATTGATTATGCAATTGCTGGGGAGGTGGCCTCAGGTCCGATGTCGCGTTCGAAAGAAGATATCGATAAATTTGGGTTAAGTAAAAAAATTGATGTCCGTTTAGGCGATGGTTTAGCCGTTATTGAAGCAGCGGATAAAATAGATACTGTTGTCATTGCAGGTATGGGTGGCATTTTGATCTGTGATATTTTGACACGAGCGACTGAAAATCAATTGTCAAATGTTAACACATTGATTTTACAGCCAAATATTGGAGAACCTTTGGTTAGACATTGGCTGATTGAAAATGGATTTGCCATAGTTGATGAAGATCTTTTAGAAGATGAACATCATGATTATGAGATCATTAAGGCTCAAAAGGTGACTAATAGTTCAGAATTGAGTGAGGCCCAATATCTAATGGGTCCCATTTTAATGAAAAGAAAGTCGGCCGATTTCATTAATAAGTGGCAGCGTAAACTAAATAGTTATCAAAAAGCCGTTGCTAATATGAAGCATGCTAAAGAAATTGATACAAAAAAAATTCACAAAATGCAGCAATATATTAAATATGTTGAGGAGATTTTGTAATGGTCAAAGTACAAGATATTATTAATCATGTAGAAGAATTTGCACCATTAGCTATCAAAGAAGATGGAGATCCAACCGGTTTTCAAATTGGAGATCGTAGTCAAGACGTTCATAAAATTATGACTACATTGGATGTTCGACCTCGAGTAGTTGAAGAAGCTATCGATAAAAATGTTGACATGATCATGGCACATCATCCGATAATGTTTCATTCTGTTAGAAACCTTGATTTGTCATCACCTCAAAATAAAATGTATCAGGATCTTTTATCACATAATATAGCTGTTCATTCGGCACATACCAATCTTGATAAGGCTCATGGTGGTATGAATGATTGGCTAATGGAGAAACTTGAGTTACAAAATGTTCGCTATCTTGATCCTAATGACGATTATTCAATCGGACGTATGGGTAATCTTGCTGAACCGATGGATCTACTGGACTTTGCTAAAAAAGTCCGTGATGTGTATGATTTGCCAAATTTACGCTATGTTAAGTCAGAACTTGGACAACAAGTTAAGAAAGTTGCTATTATTGGTGGAGATGCTGGTAAATTCTATCCTGAAGTTTTGAAGGCTGGGGCTGATACCTTTATTACCGGTGATGTTTATTATCATACAGCGCATGACATGATGTCGAATGGACTAAATGTAGTTGATCCTGGACATCACATTGAAGTTATCTTTATTGAAAAGATGGCTCGTTTGTTAAATGACTGGAAAAAGGCCTACAAATGGGACATTGAAGTTATTCAGTCTGAAGTGAACACAGAACCATATAATTTTATATAGGAAGTGGACAAATTGGCAATTAAATACGAAAAATTAATCCCTCGTTTTTTGGGATATGTTAAGCAAAATACTCGTTCTGACGAGAATTCAACAACTATTCCATCAACGGAAAGACAAACTGTTTTTCTTAATAAGTTAGCAGAAGAGTTAAAAACCGTTGGTTTAAATGATGTTAAAATCAATCCCGTTAACTCTTATTTAACAGCAGAACTACCATCAAATTTAGACTATGATGTTCCTGTTTTGGGATTGATTTCTCATATTGATACTGCTGATTTCAATTCTGAAGATATCAAGCCTAAAATCGTTGAAAATTACGATGGTAAAAGTATCCTAAAATTAGATGATGAAGGTAAGTACACACTGGATCCTAAAGTTTTTCCTTCATTAAATAATTATGCAGGTCAAACATTGATCACAACTAGTGGAGATACATTACTTGGTTCTGATGATAAGTCAGGTGTTAGTGAAATTGTTACTGCTATGGAGTATTTGATTGATCATCCTGAAATTAAACATGGAAAAGTTAAGATTGGTCTTGGTCCTGACGAAGAAATTGGTACCGGGGCCGATAAGTTTGATGTTAGAGATTTTGGTGCCGATTTTGCTTATACTGTCGATGGTGGTCCGGTTGGTCAACTAGAGTATGAAACTTTTAGTGCCGCAGGATTGAAAGTTCATATTACAGGTAAGGATGTTCACCCAGGTTCCGCTAAGGGGATTATGATCAATTCCATGAGTATTGCTAATGATTTCCAAAATGCTTTGCCTAGTGATGAAGTTCCTGAGAAAACCGATGGACGTGAAGGATTCTTCCACCTAGTTTCAATTAATGGAACAGTTGATTCAACTTATTTATCGTATATTATTCGCGATTTTGACCGTACGGGTCTAGAAGATCGTAAGAACAAAATTAAAGTGATCGTTGCAGATTTGAATAAAAAGTACGGTGAAGATACTGTTAAAATTGATATGAAGGATCAATACTACAATATGATCGATATCATAAAAGAGCATATGGACGTAGTTAGGATTGCTGAACGTGCTATGAAGAATCTCAATATTGAACCTGATGAGGCCGCCGTTCGTGGTGGTACTGATGGATCAAAGATTTCCTTCATGGGATTACCAACGCCTAACTTGTTTGCTGGTGGTGAAAATATGCACGGACGATTTGAGTACGTTGCTGAAGAGTCAATGGAAAAGGCCGTTGATGTTGTTTTGGAAATTATCAAACTAAATAACGACAATAAAAAATAGATTTTTAATCAAGATTGGGCACTGCAACTATTTTTTGAGACATTAAAATAAAAGCACTTCTTTTATTGGGCTATTAAGTTCCGGTATTCTACCGGCGACTGATAGCCCAGTTTTTCGAATATTCGTTCTTCATTCCAAAATTTGATGTATTCTTCT